>NZ_JBSMJG010000003.1:0-120824 GCF_053750035.1 Rhodococcus sp. SJ-2 | reverse complement strand
GTTCGTGGCGGCGGTCTGTGCGCCGGCCTGCGTGTGGTCGTAGCCGTGCGGGATGCCATTGGTGATCTCGTTCGGGCCGTGACCGGTCCGCACCGTGTCGGAGCTCGTGCTTCCGCCACCGCCCATCGTCGCCGCCACAAGGACCACGACGATCGAGAGAACGAAGAAGGTGAGGAAGCCGTACTTCTTCCAATTGGGAATGCGGTTGTACGCAGCCTTCCAGCTACCCGGTTCTGCGGTGCTCGAGGACGATGTGGCCGCCACCGACGGTGAGGAACCTGGCTTGATCGAACTGAAATCGGGTGCCATGCGAATCTCCTAGAAGTCGAATCGAGTTCGGTGATGCGGCCGGTCAGCTGCCGTTGACGACGAACAAAATGGCGCCCATGATGACGCCTGCCGCGGCGATGGCGCCGAACGCGACTGCGGCGGTCTTGGCGGAATCCATCGAATCGCTCAGCTCGCTCTGGTAGCCCCCTGCTCGGGCCTTGCGGATCTTGTAGAGCGCCGCGATCAAGTTGATCCCGGATGCAGCCAAAAACGCAGCCCAGATACCGGCAACCACGCGTGCCCACACATCATTGAGCGCGCCGCCGAACACATCCAGGTTCGGAGTAATGCCGTCCAACGGGTTTTCGGCTCCCTGTGCAGAAGCGATGCCGGCGGTCAGCAACAGCATGCCGACCGCAACTGCGGACACAGTCGCAGTACGTGCCGCCCTCCGAGGAAGCGAACTAGCAGAATCTTTGCGGGACATGAAAATTCCTTTCACAAACACAGGTCAGGCGTAGGGGTTGAAGCTCAACGGCTGGGGCGGCTGCGGACGACGCGAGTGCACCGGTGGTTGGTGTACCTCGGCATCGGGTGCCGGGTCGTCGGCTGCGGGTTCCGCCGGAGATTCAGTGAGTGCGGCCGGATCGACCGTCACGAGTACGACCGGCTCGGGTGTAGGTGCGGGTGGGGGTGTGGGCTCCGGTTCCTCCGGCGTGAACGTCGGAGTTTCCGGCTCCTCGCTTGCTACCGGGACCGGCTGCGGCCGCTGCCATACTCGCCGTTCACTGATGGCCTCGGCCAGCGCATCGGTCACCATCGCCGCGACATTCGTCCACGCGATGATCGATGTCTGCGACAGCGTCTCGAGCGTGATCCGCTCCCCCGATGCGAACACCGGCTCGAACGGAACCCGCACGTAGGTCTGCACGCCCAGAGCGTCGAACTCGTCGACGATGACTGATTCGAGGCTTGGATCGGACTCCGGTGTCGCGCACAACAGCACGATCGCAGTGCGCACCAGATGGTCGAGACCACGCTTGACCAGGCCGTCGAGCATCGCGTAGGCGTGCTGGGCCATGTCTCGCCGCATCGGCAGCGGAACGACCAGCACATCGGCGTTGTGCACTGCCCACTGCCAGGCTTCTGCCTGAGGAGTTGTGGCCGTGTCGATGATCAGCAGGTCGCGGTGGCGTCGGAGCACCGCGCCCAGAGCTGCGCATTCGTTCTTCTCGAGGATGCCGTCGTAGGAGGCGTCCGTGTCGCCGGCCAAGATCTCGTCGTGTGTGGGCTGCAATCGCAGATACGAGGCCAGTTCACCGGCTTCGGCCTCGGCAGAGACGAGTCGGCTAGCATCGCCCAGTACGTCCCAGGTCGTGCGCTCGATATCTGTGGTGCGTGCAGCACGAATGCCGAGGGTGCCTCCGGATTCGCTCATATCGACCGCGACGACTCCACGTCCGCGATGTTTGCCGAGTGTCGCTCCCAAAGCGATCGCTGTCGACGTCTTCCCAGCACCGCCCTTGGTGTTGACCACTGTCACCACACCCGAGCCCGGCAGGGTGCGCTGGATCGCTTCGATCGCCGCCCGGTATCCGGTTTCGGTCGAGTCCTGCTTGGGTGCCATTTTCGTGCCTAGGGCTGCATTGATTCGTCCGCGCCATCCCCACTGAGCAGGCTGAGTCAATGCCGGGGACGTTGCCTCGTCGAACAGTGATCCGTGTGTAGTTGGGGCCGGAGTACGAACGCCCTGCCCTTCGGCGGCCGCGAGAGCGTCCACCCCGACTCCGTACGGATCGGGGATCTCCTCGGTCACCGGCTCGTGCGCGTCCGGTTCAGCCGGGCGGTTGGTGCGCAACCGCAATCGACGTGGATCGACCGTCGGTTCGTGGTTGTAATCAGCGATGTCAGCCATCACGCTCACCTCACACAGTGGAGACGGACGACACGCGCCATCCGTCGCCGTTGTCGGTCAGCACCACAGCGACGTACTGCACATCACTGCTGATTTCGGTGCCGCTGGAATCGGTGACCGTGCTGGTCACCTCGTACATGCCGTGGTACTTCGTCTTGGTGTTCGCCTGCCCCTGATTGGGGACCTCGACCGCCACAGCTGTGACCGTCGCGCCCTGCGACGCCCACAGCGCCCACTCCCCCGTGGCCTTGACCTGTACCTCGGCGTCGGTGCGGACCTTCGTATCGAGTTCGTCGGTCAGCACACCCAGATCAGCGGCGCGGACCGGGGCGTCGTTGCGATTGGTGTCGGTATTGGTGTCGTACGAGAACCATGTCTGCACGACCGTGCCGCCGAGTTCGCCCGGATCATCGGTGTCTACCGTCGGTGGCTCTGGGGCGGCTGAAGCCTCCGGCGTCTCCGAGGCCGCGGTGTCCTCGGTGGGGGGCCACGCCGCCGTCGAGGTCGACGGCGGAGCCGACGAACTCGAGGATGCTTGATCCTGCTCGGTGTCGGAGCTGCACCCCGCTATAGTCAGTGCCCCGACTGCGACGCCGATCAGCGCGATCCGCCGGATCATGGGGTCACCACCAGATCTGTCAGGCGAATCGCGCGCCACTCGCCGAAGCCGGGCTCGAGGCACCACTGCTCGGCGATATTCCCGGTCGGAACCACGTCCAGATCGAGGATGACCTGCTTCTTCGCCGCCAGATCGGCCAGTTTCACTCCGTTGATGCGTTCGCTACTCACCCGCAGGCGCAGCCGCACCGCGTGCGCGTCGAGATGTTCGCGCACCTTCGAGGCGAGAAACACTGCCTTGCCGGCGCTGGCCTCATCGGCAGAGTCCTGATGGCCCGGGCGGAACACTCGGTCGTCCTTGTGGAACGAGCCGTACCAGGCGACTTCGCTGGTGTCGGCGTCACCGACCACTGCGAACGATCCACGTTCGTCGCCCGCCGAGGACAGCGAGACCACCGGAGCCGTTGCGGCCGCTGCCGCCAGCGACTCGGCCCGTTCGCGCTGCTCGCACTCGCGCAGTGCGTCGTAGTCCACGTCGAATTGCTTGTAGAGTTCGCGCTTGACCTTCGGCCATTGAGTGCGCGTCATGAGCCCCTTCTCCGACGCCCATGCCCTCAGATCCGAGGCCATCATGGACTCGACCTTCCGGGTGGCCGCGAGGCTGCGTACCGCTGCTTCGGCCTTGTCCCATTCGTCGCTCACGCTGTAGTGTCCTCTCTCTGGTGTCTCATCGTTTCCGATGTTCTGGTGTATGAAAACCGTTGTTGCTCAAGCAAATCGCATAGCTCTAACACTTTCCGGTGGTGTCCATTCGGCGACTTGGACCTTTCCCCCTGATTGGGGTGCTTCGACAACTTCGTTGTCCCCCATCCAGATCCACACATGACCGGGACGCGGCTGCACGATGTCTCCAGGCCGCAATTCCGAGGACTTGGTGATCGGTGTGCCGCGAGGATCGCTGACCTGCGCCGAATCCTGGTGTGGCAGAACGATTCGACCGTCTGTTGCCTGTGCGACTGCATAGAGGATCAGGCCCGAGCAGTCGAACCCGAGCTTGTTGTGGTCACCGTGCGCGTCGGCCACCCCGCCATCACTGATACCGCGAGTCGGTCCGCTGGCATCACCACCGCCCCAGGCGTAATCGGTGCCCAACCACCCGAGGGCTGCATCGACCACCCGTGAGTCGGTAGCCGGTGGGCGCGGAGCCTGCTCGACCCCCGTGAAGTCGGGGCGGCGGGCAATGATGCTGCGCACGTAGTTCGTCGTCTCGGAGTTGCCGCAGACGCCGCTGGAGGCGAGGGTGCCGCCGGGGCCGCAGTTGTAGGCCGAGAGCATCAGCGCGGTGCCGCCACCGTGGACTTTTCCGTCGCGGAGCCACTGTTGCGTCAGATCCCACATCTGGCAGTCGTAGTCGGCCATCGCCATGACCGAGTCGCCGATCGAGTTCACATCCGCCACGCCGTCACCGTCGTAGTCCTTGCCGAGCGCGGCCCAGGTGTCGGGCATGAACTGGCCCGGTCCGCGTGCCCCGGCCGGTGAGACCGGCGAGCTCGGTCCGTAGCGAAACTGGTTTTCTGCATACAGCTGGGAGGCGAGCAACGGAGCATCGACCGCATCGCAGGTGTCCGCCGCCTCGAGGATCCACTCGCGGAACTCCTCAGGCACCGAACCGTCTTCGAGCGCGCTCCCACCGGGGCGAGTCAAACCGGTGCAGCCCGCTCCGAGTGGAGTCTCTGCCGCCACCAGCTGCACGTTCGGCGAAGCCGGAGCCTGTTCGGGGGAGTCCAGTTCGCCTGCATCAGCGAGCCAGGGCTTCGGGTCGATCGGCGACCCGCCGTCGAGCCGGCCACCGGGCCAGACCTCGAAGTGCAGGTGCGGGCCCGTCGAACCACCGGCATTGCCGACCTGCCCGAGCAGGCCCCCGGAGCGCACCTCATCGCCGACGCCCACCAGCACGCCGTCCGAGTGCATATGGCCGTAGACCGTCGAGAGTGTCGTCCCATCCGAGGTAATCGAGTCGACGATGATCCAGTTGTCGAAGCCGCCCTCATCGCCGGGACCGGAGTCACCAGCAGCGACGACGATCCCATCCATCGGTGCATAGAAGGGTGTCCCGATCGGGGCTGCGAGATCGATGCCGTTGTGCGGGGCACCCCACCGCGGGCCGAAGCCGGAGGTGAACGTGTAGGTGCCGGTCACCATCGGCTGCACTTTCTTGCCGGAGGCAGCCCGCAGACTGTTCGGCGACCTGGACGATCCCTGCGTCGGCAGGCAGTTGTCCGGTTCGGGATTGTCGCTGCCACACATGACCAGCGAACCCATCAGCACGACGACGCCCGCCGCCAGCGCGAATTTTGCAGTCGAAGAAGCCACGTTTCTCACCCCCTTTGCATGAGTGCTTCACAGCCCGCCCAGGCCATGCACCGTGTGACTTCGCATCCGCCCGCCCGAGGTCGGATGCCGATTCGTGAAGGGCTCGGCCCTGGCGGCGGCACCACCCGCCGCCAGGACCAGCGGAGCTATCCGCCGATCGCCCGCGCGAAAATGTTCACCATCGTGTCGATCGCGTTGTCCTCTCCGTTCGGGGACCAGCTCGGATACGCGATATGCGAATTCGAGGCGTAGAAACTTGCGGCGGTGAAGCCCTCGGAGACGAGCTGACCGAGCTCGGCTGCGTCATCACTGCTGGCCAGCGCCATCACCGACGAGCTCAGGCCGGCCAGGTCGCTGTTCTGCGCCTGCACGGACATCAGCGATCCGATCGGATCGTCGGGGTCGTGCAGCTGATCGGGGCTCATCTTCTGCCCCGGTGTGAGCACCCCCAGGGCCACCTGCGCCAGTTCCACCGCGACCGGCATCAGCCGCGACAGCTCGAGCACGTTCCCGGTCTCAGCGATGGACCAGGCGATTTCCTGAATCTCACCGACATTGCGGGCCAACCGAATGACATCGACATTGCCGAGAAGATCGAGCACCAGCGTCGCGATCGCCGCCGTGCCGGATGGGTCCGGCACCATCGCCACCAGACGAGAGAGTGTCTTGAAGTCCACCCCGGCGGCCATTTTCACCAGCGGGGAGAGCTGATTGTTCAGATCCCCCGCAATAGCGTGCGCGCCCCGCACATCGCCGGTGGCAACCTTGCCGGGCAGCGCTTGCAATCCAGCTGCGACCGCCTGGTAGTCGACCGATGTCACTCCGGACACGACGTTGAGCAGCTGATTGATGATCGTCGTCGGCTTGGCGACCGAGAGCACCTGCGTGGCCGTACGAAGCTCCGGTGGACCGGCGGCCGCCAAGGGCGAGAGGCCCGTCACCAAGGTGTCTGCCGAACTCGCCAGCGTGGAGACACTGACCGGCTCACCCGATGTCCGCGCCTTGAGCAACGCGGTGCTTGTACTGGTCACCGCCTCCGCGGCCGAGAGCACCGCAGGAACATCGACCTGCTCGAGCGTGTCGAGAACACTCGCGGTCGTCGCCTCCGGTGAGCCTTCGGGAGCCGCGGTGAAGGTCTCACGTGCACCGGGGTTGCTGTCGATCCACGCGCTGGCCTGGCTGACCGGCGTCAGGGTCTCCGACACCAGCCTGGCCTGCTGTGTGATCCGGGCGATGTTCGCCGCCGAGGTGGTCGACGTCGGACCGCCCGCATCGAGCGTGGCCACGGACTCGGCCAGCCGGGTTGCTGCACCG
Organism: Rhodococcus sp. SJ-2; assembly: GCF_053750035.1. Taxonomy (NCBI): domain Bacteria; kingdom Bacillati; phylum Actinomycetota; class Actinomycetes; order Mycobacteriales; family Nocardiaceae; genus Rhodococcus; species Rhodococcus sp. SJ-2. The sequence goes on along the minus strand of NZ_JBSMJG010000003.1, from coordinate 114,394 downwards.
ACCACTGCCGACAGATCGGCATTGCGCCACTGTCCCGGTGAGGACAGCGCCTCGAGCAGCGATGACGACTGCGTCGCCGTCGATTGATCGGCCACAGTCGACGCACCGGCCAGCGTCGGCGTTTCCGGCGCAGCGGTCGAGGCAAGCTGTGCCGAGACATCCACCGCACCAGGAGGATTAGCGATGATCCGACCCAGCGAAGCCAAGAACGGAGTCGCCTCACCATCGGTATTGCAGTACGCATCATCCGGGTGACAGATGTCGAACACCTTGCCCGCGAGCTGACCGAACCCTTCCGGGGCCGGCCCCGCAATTCCTTGCCCGGGCAGCGGCGGACCGATCAACTTCGCACCCTCGGTGCCGCGTTTCGGGTTGGCGAGCAGAATCACCGCTTTGACCTGCTGCGCGGCAACCGGGCCGAGGCCGTGCCCGATATTGACGGCCAGGTCGTTGCCGATCTGCGCGCCCTGGCTGTACCCGGCGATGACGTACTTCGATGACGGGCACCGCTCCATCAGCTCCGCTGCTGCCTTGTCACCCCTCGACTTGGACTCTGCATACGAGGTGCCATTGAAGAACGCCTCCCCTGGATACGGCACGTACACCGCGTCGAAGTTGTTGCCGAACCGCTGTTCGAGCGCATCACCGACCGCAGCGAGCATCCCCGTCGGCACGTTCGGATCGGCATGCGCCGAGGTCTCCGTCGTGCCCGGAATCATCATCGCGATCGTGCGAGCACACCCATTCAGCTCGGCAGCATGGGCAACAGCCGGAACGGTCATCCCGGCCGCAGTTGTCATCACCGCAGCCGCCAGGGCGATTCCTGCTTTCCTCATTCCGGACTACCCCCCGACCTCTTCGATGGAGCGGATCAACACACGGCCGTCCTCGGCCGTGGTCGTAGTGATGCGCTGCTTGAACTCGTTGCGGCGATCCGGACGGACCTCGGTGATCTGCGCGCTGTAGGTATCCGGGCCGATCGCAGTCACCTCGAGGCAATGCGTTGTCCCGAGGGGAACGGAGTCGATCCCCTGCTGGATCACCGCAGCACTGGGCAACGATGCATCGGATGCCATCAGCTCCCGTGCTGCGCCGCCGTCCCGCAGCAAGTAGTACCTGTGCTCGAGTGCGGTAATCACGCCCTCGCCGGAGAGCTGGTCGCCTTCCCCCGGCGCGCAGGGATCATCCGCCACAGCAGCAGCAGCAGGCGGCGCAGTCACCGGAGCCGGGCCGACGACATCCGCACCATCGGCGCCGATCAGTGCCGATGCGCCCCAGCCGACCATGCCCACCACCGCCACAGCAGCGATACCGACCCCGCCGTACAGCAGTCCGCGACCGACGGGCGTCCGTGTCCCGGCCTTGGCCGACGGAGCCGATGCAGTCTGGCGAGCAGGGCGGCGGCCACCCTCGACCGCCGGCACCACCCGAGACTCCGATTTACGTGCGCTCGCTCCCCCCGCGGAGGAGAAGCGCTCCCTGGTCGCCGGTGCCGACACCGACGGCCGGACCGTGCGGGTTCGCGGTGCCGTCGCGTCGAGGACACGTGAACCCGGTCGGTTGTTCCGTTTCATCGGTGTGTCTCCCCCTCGACCGTCACTCAGGCGTCGAGCGTCGGTTCGTCGGTGCCCATGCCCAGACCCACGGCCTCGCTGATCAGACGCGATGCCCGGCCCGCCGTTGCGTCGTTGAAGAACGTGTCGAGGCCCTGGTCGACCTGCTCGACGATCTGTTCACCACCCGGTTGTGCCTGCACGAAGTCGCGAACCTGCGAATCGAGTGCCGGAGCGGTCTCGTCAGTGAAGGTCTGCACCGCCTCGACCGCAGCTGCGCCGACGGGGTTTTCCGACCACTGGACCAGCGTGGTGTCGACCTGCTCGGTGATCTGCTCGGACTCGACCTCGGGTACTTCGACCTCGATCGGTGTGGCATCCTCGCCTGCGCCGTAGGCGGTACCGAGGCCGTATCCGGCCAGGCCACCACCGACCGCGCCGAGACCGCCACCGACGGCGCAACCCACACCGAAGCCGATACCCGTCCCGAGGGCGGTTCCCGCCACACCCGAGGTGATCGGCGCAACCCCGGGGACCGGGAGCGGGACCATCGTGCCCAACCCGGCACCGCCGATACCGCCGACCGTGCCCAACGCCAGAGCCGTGGGTACGCCCGCCGCCGCGCATCCGGTCGCGAAACCGAGGCCCGTGCCGACCGCCGTTCCGGCGACCTGCGCGGATGCGAGCTTTTCGGCTTCCTCGGAGTCCATGTTGCCGGTCGACTTGTGGATGTCGGTCACCATCGCCTCGACCACCGCCGTGGTGCGGTTGGTGCGTTCGGCGTCGGGGTCGGAGACCCAGTCCGGCTGATCGAAGATCACGCGGCCGAAACGCATCTTGTTGGCCGGAGCTTGGATAGGCAGCGTTGGCCCGGCGAACACGGCTGGGGCCTGCGGAGTCGGATCTGCGTTCCAGGTGCCACCGCCGGAATCGTCGTCCGAATAGTCGCTGTACTGCGTCATCGAGACGCCGCCGCCGGTCTGCGGGTCGTAGGCGCGGGTACCGCGGTTGTACTCGGCAGGCGGCGCGACCCAGAAGTCCTCGGTCGGCTGCGGCTGCGGTGAGGACGGCGCGGGTGTGGGCTCAGGTGCCGACTGAGGCGGCGTCGAGGTGATACCGGCCTGACCACCGCCGGATTCCGGTGTGGACGTGATTCCGGCTTGTCCCCCGCCGGAGTTGTCGACCGGGGCCGCTGATGCTGTCGGCGCCAGGGCGATCATCAACCCGGCAGCAGCTGGAGCCAGCGTTGCGGTGCTCAAGACCGCGCTCGTTGCCCTCCGGCGGCGATGTGTGCTCACGAAATAGCCCCTCCCGTTTACGCATGGCGCATCGCAAAGCAGCGACGCGCCACGTCCTGTGTCGTGACGCGCCGGGAGAGATGAAGTGGGTCCCCCGACCTTGCCCTTGATGGGCGAGTTGAGCGTACTGATCAACTGCACGTCTGCATTTGTATCATAATACCACCGTACTTTGACATCAAACCTCAAATCCGCATGTCAGGAGGGGTGCAAAGATGGGTGAGTTCCTAGCCCAGAATCAGCCTCACCAGGGAGGGCGATTGTCGAGAAGTACCGTGCGCGGCTTCAGCGGAGCCCGGCTTCGTCGCCTACGTGAAGCACGCGGACTGACCGGTGATGACCTGGCCGACGCCGCCGGGATCTCCGAGGCGACGTTGCGTTCCTGGGAGATCGGGCGCGCCACCCCTACCCCCGCCCTGCTCGGCGCCGTCGCCAAGAAACTGCGTGTGACTATTGGTGACATGCTTGTTCTTCGGTCCGACGAGCTCACTCTCGCTGACCTGCGCACTCTTGCCGGCCTCAATCAGGCCGACGTCGCGGAAAAGCTCGGTGTCGGCACCACCACGCTCACACGCATAGAGAAGGGGCGGCGCGACTACGACCCCGACGTCGCCCGTGAGCTTGCGCGCATCTACAAGGTCAAGGCAGGTGAGCTTCGTGCGGTATGGGATCGCACCCGGCAAATTCGTCTCGACATGCTCGACAAGATCTGAGTCGATGTCACTGTATTGAAGTTAAAACCGTAGAATAGATCCGCGCCACGCCGATGGCGACGGTAACTGACATGAGGGGCTCGGGCCGCTAATCTGATTCAGATTGATTGGACGATCTTGAAGAACGGGGTTCGCGCAATGGCACAGCCACACAAGGGCGACCGCGCCGCGATGACTCTACGTATCCCCGCTGAGCTGCATCAACAGCTCAGCAAGGACGCCGAAAATGCCAAGGTCGCGCTGTCTCAGTACATCGCCGACCTACTCGCACTTCAAGCCGGCAGACCGGACCTCGCTCGCGAAGTCGGGAAGGTGTCTGCCATGTAGGCGCCGCGCCGGGGATGTCCAGACCATTGGAAAAATCCCGTAAAAGCAGAAGGCCCCCTGCCTGCCAGCAGAGGGCCTTCAAAAGAAACCATTGCCCGACCAGTCGCCAAACCACTCGGGCTTTCGTACTTCCTCACCAGAGAAAGCCGTCGTTATGCATATTAGCGAGCTTGGCTCGTGTACTTCAACTTTCGCTTCAGCTACATCCAGCGTGTCGTCCTGTGCGCAACGAGGGGATCTCTCACCTCAACCCGTCGACGAATGGGTCCCAATTCTGCTGTACGACGTCGCAGGAGCTGCGGTAGGACAGGCCTGTGCGTCGCCTTCCACGCACTTGGCAAGGTCGCGGGACGTCGGCGTGTTGCCTACACGTCCGCGAGCTTCGTCGCGCAAGATGGGACCGCATTCATATCTGGTGCTGATACGAGGAGGTCGAATGGGACGCCCAAGCAAAGGCGAGCGTGACTATGTGACGATCCGCGTGCCAAAGGAAATCACACCCGCGCTCGATGCCGCACTCAACGCGCGAGGAGTGACCTCCCGCAGCCAATACCTGGCAGACCTCGTCTGCCATCACCTGGGGCGTGCCGACCTTGCTGTCGAATTGGACCCCAACGACCTCTCCAGCACCTCGCAGGAGGTGATCGACGCGGCATAGAGGCACACTGCCAGAGGGACTAACCAGCCCAACAAAATCCAGTGCCTACTGCCGACATGAGAAAACCCCCGCAGCGACCGGGCTGACGAGGGCTCTCAAGGCGTAGAGGCGGAGTTACCAGCTCCTCCTCAGGTACTGCTATATCCCCGAAGGGACTGTCGTGCCAGACAGGTCTCAGGGTAGCGCATTCCCTGAAACAGCTTCAATCAATGCGCTCCGTGTCGTTGCTAACGACCCGATAAACGAGCCTCATTCAACGCATCTCCTCAGGCACCTGTTCGACATGTGCACACGAGGATGGTCGCCGCGGCCCCGTGTACGCCTCGATGCACAGTGCACTCACGACTACTTGGCGACGGCATCGATGCCTCCAGCAGCACCGAAAGTCCCGTGGGCGATCCATCTGACCGCCGCGGACCTCCGATTCCGCCTACTCGCATTCGACTTCGACAGCGGCCCACATGGTGCCGACGTCGCCGCCATCGACGCACACCGGCTCTGCACGGTGCTCGACGAGCTCGGTGTCGCGCACCTGCACACAGCCTCCGGCCCGGCAGGCGGCCAGCACGTGTGGATCCGACTCTCCGACCCAGGGGCGAGCGCGGACAGCGTACGCACGCTCGCACATGCACTGCGCCAGCACTATCCCAGTCTGGATACCTCCCCGCTGGCCAACCCCGTGACCGGCGCCGTCCGACCCCCCGGCGCTCCCCACCGCAATGGCGGATATTCACTCCCCTACCTGCATGGACCCGCTCTAAGCAACACCCTGAAGCGCATGTCGTCGGGTGCTCCCCACGATGTCGTGGAGTGGCTACTTGCCCGTCACCCCCACACAGAGCTCCCCAAACACCACGATCGCACCCGCACGGTCCGCATCCTCGAGGATCAGGCCGGACCGCACCTGGACCGGCCCCGACGCCCGCTGAGCATCCGCACCCAGGCACTGCTGGGCACAACGCCAACACCCGGCACCGACCGATCGGCTCTCGCACACAGCATCCTGCTCGGCATGGCCAAAGCCGGCCACAGCCTCCTCGACGTCGAAACTGCCGTGGCATCAGCCCCCGGACTTGTTCGGCTCCGCGACGATCACGACCGCGGCTGCGACGACACGGCCCGGCAATGGCAGCGAGCCCTCGACGTCGCGGCCAGGTTCGCACCTTCCCTTGCGGACGAGCGCGCACCGGTAGACGACGAACTCGACCAAGTCGAAGCCGCCGTAATGGCAGATCCGACACGCTGGGCACGCCCAGGAGGTGCCAGCGACGAACGAATCCTCCACGCTTTGATCGTCCTCGCCCGCACCGCCCGTACCCGCACCCTCGACGTCGACGTCCGCAGACTCGCCGAAGCAGCTGCCGTCGCCGCATGCACCGTCTCCCGTCGCCTCCGCATCCTTGCGGGGGAACAGTGGGTCACCAGAATTCACGCAGGATCGGGTACCCGCGCATCGACCTGGGAGCTGAATCTCCCCTCTATAGGTGCAACACAAGGGGAACCCGCCCCCGCCCCTCGACCCGGAACATCGCATGCACTACTGGCCCATCACACCCATGATGTCTGGACGCACAGAATAGGTCTTGGTGGTGTCGTTGCACGCATTCACTGGGCAACTCTCCAATTCGGAAAACCAATCATTTCCGTCCACCGCAGAACAACACTGGCTTTCTTTGTATCAGCAGCCACTGGATACACCAGCGAAACCGTCATCCGAACCCTCTACAAGCTGCGCGACCTACAACTTCTACCCACATCGGCAATGACGTCGACCGAGCAAATGGACCGCACTGCTCACTCACGTGGCGTGATAGGTACAGCAGCCACCAGAACCCACCGACACCTAATCGACCGGGAACTACACCGCTGGTGGACTGAAGAACTTGAATGGCGCAGCCGACGCGGAAAGAAGCGCGGCGTCCGAGCCACTCCCTCCGGCACCCTCGCTCTTCCCATCGCGGCCCCCGCGCGAGCACGTTACGGACGATTCCCCACAGGTGGCGACGGCCGCGCCGACTATCGAACTGCGCGCGATGCCGTGGTCACGTCGTTGGCCTACCTCCCTTACCCGCATTCAGCAGCAGCGTGAGTCGCATCAGGATGCGGCGAACTGAGCGTCACCGCTGGACCAGGGGGTGCCGTAGTAATTGAGAAGGATCGGCCGGAATGCACGCAAGGAGCAGATATCACCATGCGACACCGCAACCGCCGCCATCGAACTCATCGAACAGACCTATCCATCCGGGCCGCCGCCGAACGACTCGGCGTATTCAAAGACAAGGTGCACCGCTGGACCATGCCCTACCGTGGCACCCTCTCCTCATTCCTGAACCCCGAACAACACCACGCCCCAACCCCCGAATCCGAACACCAGTGGATATGCTGCGCACTTCAACCGGCGAACACGACAAATCGCCAACACCCAACACCGAAGGATCCACTGACATGCGCAAGCTACTGGTGGTCGCCGCCGCGACCGCGACACTCGGCCTCGGCATCCCCGCAACCGCTGCTGCCGCACCGCCCGAGGGTCCGTGGCCCATCCCCTCGGGACCCTGCGATTACATCGGCCCCAATTCCTGGGAATGCCTCCTGGTAACCCTGCTCAGCACCGGGTCCGCTGGCAGCGGTTCGGCAAGCTAAACCCTCTAGCGCACAGCAATGGCGCCCCAGCTCAGGGGGGGCGGATTCCAGGGGTCGTCGCAACACCAAGCGAACTAGACAAGTTCTAACAGACGCTCGGCTGGGGTATCCCAGCCGAGCGTCTTGCGTGGGCGGCTATTGAGCTTCTGCGCGACGTGCTCGAGGTCTTCGAGGCCGTGGATAGATAGGTCCGTGCCCTTGGGGAAGTACTGGCGCAGCAGACCATTGGTATTCTCGTTCGATCCTCGCTGCCAGGGTGACGCGGGATCGCAGAAGTAGACCGGGACACCGGTGGCCACTCGGAACGCCTTGTGCGCAGCCATCTCTGCACCCTGATCCCAGGTCAGCGAGCCGCGCAGATGCTCGGGCAGCGTGCCGATCAGAGTAACGAGGACGTCGCGGACGGCTTCGGCCGTGTGTTCGCCGGGAAGATGCCCGAGCATGACGTAACGTGTGGACCGTTCGACGAGGGTGACGATCGCTGTCTTGTTGCCCGCGCCGAGCACCAAATCGCCCTCCCAATGCCCTGGGACAGCACGGTCCTCAACTTCCGCCGGGCGTTCGCTGATCATCACCATCGGATCAACGAACCGGCTGGTGCGTTGCTCAGGCGAGCGATGCGGCTTACGGCGGGCTCGGCCGGTGCGCAACGCGTCAGCGACCTCACGTTTCAGCCCGCCGCGAGCCTGGACGTAGATCGCCTGGTAGATCGTCTCCGTGCTCACCTGCATACTCTCGTCATCCGCGAAATCTCGCGACAGGACGCCGCTGATCTGCTCCGGAGACCATTGTTCCCTCAACCGGTCCGACACGTAGTCCCGCAGCCGCCCGGACTGGGCAAGTTTCGCCGGCTTCGGGCGCATCCGTTTCGTGGCGGCGTCGCGATGAGCACCATGCGGCAGATAGACGCCGTCCGTCGAGCGCGTGTCGATCTCGCGTTTGATCGTCGATGCCGATCGTCCCAGTTTTCGGCCGATCGCCCGTAATGACCAGCCGAGCCGCTTGAGATCAGCGATCGTCTCTCGTTCTTGAAGTGACAGCAGCCGCGATCCGACTTGCTCCGGAACCGTCGACGGTGGACTCGTCATGGATCTCATCGTCGTCGTGTTGGTGGTGTAGTCCACAAACGTTCCGTCGGGATAGAGCCGACCGCGTTTCAGTCGTCGGACTCCACGGTCCCAGTCCCTGGCCGTCCGGATGTTGATTCCTACACGTTCTGCCGCGGCCTTCCTGGTCAGGCCCTCCCTGCGTAACGACAGGAATTCGGCTTTGCGAGGGTCCTCGGTTCGCCTCGAAGAGACGCCAGCTGCACGCGCCCACGCGTACGCGGTATTGCGATTGATACCCAGGTCTCGCGCTGCTGGAGTGACGCTCTTGACCACATCGAGTAGGGCGAGGAACTCCTCGCGTTTGTCTGTAAACGACACGGTGGTCGCAACCTCCCGAAACTCGGGGTGTTGCGACCACCGTTAGAACCCGCCGGGAGAAGCATGGGGCGCCATTGCTGTTGGAGCTACGAACCGATAACCATCTGAACTGCGGGTTCTGAGTCACCTCGAACCCTGCACTGAACGCCGATCCGTCATGACCCGATGCTTCATCACGGGCGCGAACATCGGCAAGAACGTTGGCACTCGAGGCGTACGTGTACGGCGGTACACCCACCACCAGGTCCTTGGTGATACCGACTCACTTTGCCGTATCCGCCCGATCTTTCTCGAATAGCGGTCTCTGCCAGTCCGGTCGCGCTCGTGCGTGCCGGCGCGATGTTCCACCAGGGCAAGCTCCTCGAACGACCCGGCGACATCACCCCGCACAACCGCCACCGGACACGCCGACGTCCGAGATCGCCTGACGGACCCCACTCCTGGATCGCTTACCCTATTTGAGCCTCGTCACCAGTTGGTCCGAGCGTCCAATGAGCCTCCAGCGCGTCGATGAGTTCGGGCGCCCGCTCGTCCGGGAAGAACAACCGGGCCCCCGGAACCTCGACGACACCGGTGGCGCCAGGAATGAGATCGACGAGCCAGTCGGCCCAAGAGCGGCGGAAGAAGATGTCGCCAGTGCCCCACACAATGGCAGTGGGCACCTCACACGCGCTGAGGAGAGGACGGATCGACGCGAGCTCTTCAGGTTTCATCGACGACAGCAGAGCCGTCATGAAGCGGCGCCCCTCGCGGCTGCCCAAGGTCGGTGCCAGGTAGCCGATGATGACGTCGTCGGGGACAGCAGAGACGTTTTGATAGCCGGTGCGGTAGATCTGCTTGGCGAGCGTGGGCATCCTGGCCAGCGGGGCGCCCGCGCGCAACAAGTGAGCCTTGGCTGCCCAGACGGCAGGCCGCAGTGCGAGGGGCGGGAAGTTGCCTTCGGTGTCGCAGTTGGTGAGGGCGAACGAGGCGAACCGCTCGGGGTTGCGGGTCAGCACGACCTGAGCGACGGCGCCGCCGGTGTCGTTGCCCACCAGGTGAATGTCGTGCAAGTCCAGCTCGCGGATGACCGTGTCGACAGCGTCGGCAAGCCCCCACACCGACGGCTCCCCCACAGGGGGTGTGTGCCCGTGGCCGGGCAGATCGATACTGATGCAACGACGGCGGTCGGACAGCAGTTGCACGCAGTTGCGCCAGAGCCTGCCGTTGGTGAGCACCCCGTGCACGAACAGCGTGACCGGGCCCTCTCCCACGTCGGTGAAGCTGATGCCCCCGGCGGTGCGGCGATGGGCTGCGAACTCGTCGGTCACGAACTACTCCTCGTCTGTCTGTCCAGGCCATGGCGGGAGTGCCAGCGGCGCGCGCGGACCGACAGTCGCCATCCGCTCGAAGACACTGTGTGCGAATACGACCGGTTGCCCGTCCTCGTCGTGTTGCCGCGTCGGCATGCTCGACTGGGCCATTTCCTTCGTCGTTCCCATAGCTCAGCCCCTCCGCTCACAGAGTATGACTCTGTAACCGATCCATGGTCCGCGAGTATTCTCGGCTCCATGAGCTCCGTCAAGCCCCGCCGCCGTGACATCAGTGCTGCGCTCACCAAGAAGGCTGTGCTCGATGCCGCACGGCACCTGTTTGTCACCAAAGGATTTGACGACACCTCCATTGACGAAATCGCCCGTGCTTCGGAATCGAGTAACGGCGCGGTCTACCACCACTTTCGCGACAAACAGGAGATCTTCGCCGAGTTGTTCCGAGTCAGTCAGACAGCGATCCTGGAAGCCACCATCGCTGCGATGCCGCCAGAGAGCGGCGGCTGGGAGCGCGTCGAGCAGGCCACCCGCGCGTTCTTCGAGAGCTACGTTGTCGATGACGAAGCCCGAGCGCTACTCGCCCAGGCCATCAACGTCCTCGGCTGGAGCCGCGTCCGCGAGTTCGACGAGGGCATGGCGATACCTCTGATTCGGGCCATGCTCGACGAGGCCATCCAGACGGGCGAGGCGAAGCCTGTCCCGGCTGCAGCCGCCTCGTTCATTCTGTTCAGCGTCTACTGCAACGCGGTGCTATTCGTCACGACCGACCAAGAACCCGAACGTGCAGCCCAGGAGGCCTCGACAGTCCTCACCGCACTTCTGTCGGGTATGCGCGTCAGCCACAGCGGATGAGCTGACACCGGGGTGTAGCCGTCCCCAGCACGCCGGCGTCCATGGTCGCCGGACGGACCGATCCACAGGATTTGACTACTTCTCCATGGCCGGTGACGAACCGCCCTCAACCCAACCGAATACCGACTACTCGAACAACGGTCTCTACCCAGTCGGCCACCCCACCTGGGCAGGATCCGAATACGCTTGAAGGGGTTTTGGTAGCAGCGGCGACAAATCGGCGGATTACAAGATCGGATCTCCCACAGCCACCGCCGGCCGAGATCAACACTGGCCGCTCGATCTGTGCGTATTCGCTCTTGTTCCGCCGTTCCTACCGGTGCCCCAGGAACCCCAGCGGTCCGTAAACTCGCTGGCAACCCAGCTCCGCTGTAGGCCTGTTTCAGATGCGGTCTGCTACGGCTGATTCGGGACCTTTGCACCGGTCAGTCCACTTCCGTGAAACTCGCCGACGCCACGAGCAGGAGCTTTTGTCTCCTTGAGCTTGCGGGCATCATGCAGAATCCGGCCCACCGCGCCGGTCGAAATACCCATCTCCTCGGCGATCTCGCGGTACTTCATCCCCTGCTCACGCAGGCCCACCACCCGCTTGCGACGGACTTCCGCGCGCTCGAGAAATTCGTCCCGAGGCTCAGCGATCAGACGGCGTGCAGTGCGCTCCGAAGAGCCAAGCCGCTGCGCCAGCTCCTTCGCTGTGATCGATCGACGTTGTTTTGCCTGCGCACCGCCGCTCATCGCGCGTACTCCAATGCTGTAGCCAAATCGAACTTGGTGGCCCGCTTCCTATTCGCTTCTCGCTTCGCGGAGCTCATAACCTTGCCACCCTTGCTGCCACGCGCAGCCTGACGAGCTCGGAACGTTCCCTCATCGAAATTACGCCAGATCCACTTACCGATGGAGTACGCAGTGGCACGGACCTCGACGAACGGCAGCGGGTCGGCGAACTCGCTGTTGATGCCGTGACAGCGCTGAAGCACCAGCTGGAGCCACTGGTCAACGGAGCCATGACGGTGGTTCCACCACTGGGGGTACGCCCACTTACGTGCCGTGTCGAACATCGTCACATTGCGACCCAGACCCACCGATCGGTCCGGCCGCCGCGGCGCCTGACGAGGTGTGTAGATAGTCGCCAAATCCCGCAATGAGTACGGGTCCGAGGGGCCGTAGATGGTCTCCCACCCGGGGTGGATCGGATTTTTGGTCAGCTGCCCGCCATAGGAAAAATCCCCATCGACGGAGATGCACAGACCTCGCTCGATGCGATGCGCATAGCGCAGCGGAGTCAAACGCGCCGAATCAGTGCGACAGACCCTATGGTCGCCGAGCCACCAACCCAAGTGCGCCCGCCCGGAAGGCGACTGGGCTACCCAGCTCGGCGCCGGATGATCCGAAGGCTTCTCGAACGCGCGCATAGCCGCATCCGGATGGTCGCAGTCGATGACGATCGATCCGAGCAACGCGTGAGGAGAATGCTGGATATAGCGCATCATCAGCGCCTGGTCGCGGCTCATCCGGTACTGACCGTGCTCGAGTTCATTCGTCGCGAACGGCCGGTGCGGCAGTAGCACCTCGTTTCCCCACTGCTCGTCACTGAGAAGCGACGCCCCCACGGTTTCCATGCTGAGTACTGTGCACTATCAAGATCTACTGTTCGGGTAGGACACGCCGAGCCATATACGGAACTTATTCGGGTAGGTCATGCCAAGCCATATCAGGTATCCGCCCAGACCTCCTTCCCTGAGCCGTGGAACGTGCCCCTCGCAACAAGGTCTTCTCGCTCAGTCGGTGCGCGTCACCAGGCACTGACTGAGCGAGACAAGAACACCGCGTGCCGAAGTTACGATGGGCACTGTGACCATGAAAAAGCGCATGGCCTTCGACATCACCGAAGACGATGCTGATCGGGTACGCGCCGCATACGTCGGCACCCGCGGCACCCTGCCACCAGCCACACTCAGCGAGTTCATCACCGAACTACTACTCGAAGGCGCCTACCGCCTCGAACAAGCCCACAACGACGGCCGGCCCTGGCGCACCCCCACCCGAGGCGAGCTCAAATCCCTCTCCCAGACCGGCGTCGGCCGCAACGCGCCGACATCTCGGCACCGAGCCTCCGAATGACCCAGGATCCCTCTGGACCCAAGAATCCGCGCACCCCACGGCCCAAACTCGGCTTCCACACCGACCAGGCCGAACGCATCCGCGCCGCCTACCTCGGCACCCGCCCACACCTTCCAGCGAGCACCTTCGGAGAATTCCTCGAAGCAGCAGTCCTCGAGAAGATCGAACGCCTCGAAGCCGAGCACCACGACGGCAAGTCATGGGAAACCCCCGCCGAAGGCGAGATCAAGTCCACGTCCCAAACCGGAGTCGGCCGCTGGCACCGAGAGTGACCACTCTCGTCATCACTGCTGCAGCGAGAATCCCGTGCTGTGTCCCGAGACCTCTGGCCTCTCACACTTCACTACGATCAGGGGCCTATGAATGAGAACGACTCGCAAGAATCCGGAGACCAGCACGAGACCCACTCCGGACCACCTGCGAGAACGGCGAGAACCGCAGTGCGACCCCATCGATACGCACCCCAGCAATCCTGCGCGGCGTACTCATCGCTGCTGCCGGCTTCCTATTCCCGCAAGATCTAACTGTCCAGGCCGGCGTCCCACTCCCCCTCACAATCACATTTCCGAGCGTCGTGAATGCGACCGCGATTCTCGGTGACACAGTCGCGCTCACGCACCGACGCCGGCGCCCGTCCACACCCTCGGACGGCTCGCCGTGATACTCACCGCCGTGAGCTGAACTTCGGAACCTGAGAACGACAATCGCTTTTTCGGCTGGGAAGCGAATACGTCAGCCGACCTACACTCGCATGCGGACGCGGACACTCGCTCGCGCTGCCACGGACGTCACAGGAGGTCGCTGCATGAGCCACCGCGTACGCCCCACCGTGCCTTCAGATCTGGATTCCGCAGCGAGGGTCCTCGCTGCAGCGTTCGACAGGTACCCGTGGACGCGATGGGCTCTGCCCGAGGACCGATACGCAGAGCGTCTCGAAGAGATTCAGCGTCTCTACCTCGGCCACGCGCTCGACCACGGCATCGTGCTCGTGGACGACCAGGTGCGCGCGGTAGCGGCATTCCTTCCCCCGGACACTCCCGCACCCGCCGAGCAGATCCAACAGCGGATAGTCGAGCTGCACGGATCACGCCTCGCTGCGCTCTCAGCCCTGCCCCGACCCGATCCGCCTGCAGGATGCTGGACGCTCGAGACAGTCGGGGTCGATCCAGCCCATCAAGGATCGGGGCTGGGGACAGCGGTGACGGCGGAAGGTCTCGCGATACTGGACCAACAGGGAGCCCCCGCCGCTCTCGAAACCTCGGACAAGCGAAATGTCCGCCTGTACCAACGGCTCGGATTCGCCACCGCCGCGACGACGACGATCCCGGACGGCCCCATCGTGTACTCAATGACCCGCAACCCGCAGTCCCGGTAGGCGCTCCTCACCAAACACCCAGAGGGATTGCCAGCGGGGTCACGTAGCGTCCTCCGGTGTCGACGTCGCATCCGCGCCTGGGACCGGTCGAGTGGGGTGACCCTGGCCACCGACATAGGCCAACGGAGCCTCCTGAGTTGTCGGGATTCTCACCGGTCGCAGCATCCTGACAATCGGCATCCCAGCACGTTGCGGACTTCTCACAGCCGCCCCGACAGCCTTGCCACCCGTGAGACTGTCGTAGACCCGCCATGTCGAGCACTGCCGGAATGGGTCTCACGCTCGGAACGTGAGAGCACCACCCGTCGCAGTGAAAACATCCGACTGACCAGGTCGCATCACGCACCGGCCAGGGGCTCAGCTGCATCATCCGTCACTCTCGCGGAACGTCGCACCGACCAGACGACGAATCCCGCGTGAGAATCGCGCCGCGACCAGCGACTCTCATCCGAGACAAGAAAACTTCGCGTTTCATAGTTCCCATTGTTATTATGGGAACTATGAAACCGATGCGACGCATGAGACCCCTCAAAGCGGTGCGGCAACGGCGCCACGAATCGCGCGCCGAGAAAACCTCCCTCGCTGCGAGCCCAGCAACATCGAGCGTGAGCACCCCCATGTGGATCGGCTCGGTCGCCATCACCGTGGGAATCGCCGCAGCATCATTCATTCTCAGCTTCATCGCGCTACGAGACCTGTCGATCCAGGCCGGCCAACCGCGAGAAATCGCCTTCCTGTTCCCCGTCATCATCGACGGGACGATCCTGCAAGCGACGATGGGAGTGGTCACCCGCCGCCACGACCGCCAAGCCCGCCGATTCTTCTGGAAGATCCTGATCGGAGCCGCCGCCGTGTCGATCGCAGGCAACGCCATCCACGCCGTTCTCACCCACGCACCCGGATTCAATGTCGTCCTCGCCGCCGTGATCGCAGCCCTCCCACCGATCTCCCTTCTCGCGTCCACCCACGCTCTGACCAAGCTCGGCCGCCACGCCACTCTCGAAACCGAGACCAAGGCAGAGGCCACCAAGGAGTCGAAGAGCGCCGCGGACAACCTCACACCGCCACCAAGCTCCGCTCCGCACCCCGTCACTGAGCCCGGCGCCCGCACCATCGCGCACCAGCTCGAAGTCCCCCTCACCCACCTGGCAGACACCTCCGGGAGCACCGTCTCGGACACCACCGCAATGCCGAACTTCGGCTCTCACGAAGAACGCCGAGAATGGGCACTCGCCCGCCGCAAAGCCGGAGTCGACGTGCCGGTCATCGCTCAGGAAGTCGACCGTTCCATCGCCACCGTCTACCGCTGGCTCTCAGAAGCCCCGGAAGTCGAACACACCGCAGCATGACCTGAAAACCCAGCACAGCAGGCCATTCACCAAAAAAACACCTCAAAATCTCTTTTAAAGCACCACAACACCACCACAACAGGTGCAAATAAAGTGAGTATCAGGTGATTGGCAACCGCATCGTCACTCCCCCTCGGCGCATCGAACCCGGAATCGCCCCCGGTTCGGTGCGCCGAGTCATGTCTGCAAGGAGGTAACCGGGGGCGATCCGCCCCCGGACCCCCCTCCGGTCGGCACCGGCATCAACGCAGACCCCGGTCCAGGATCTTTTCGCATTCGGATGTGGGCCTCCCTGGCCTCGGGGCCGGTAAACGTATGCTCCCGCGGCCGACGGACGGTGCCCCCTCACCCTGGCCAGGAGCGTGCCCCGGCCCGTCTGCCGACAGCGGCGGTCTACCGATCCCAGGGGCTCCGCCCCCGGACCCCCGACCTCACTCCCAAGGTCCCCGCTTCCCGCGTGCCCCTCGCCCGGACGCCGTACACGGCCCTACCGGACCCGCCGACCACCACGCAAGGGACAACCCACCCTTGCCCGGCGGCCCCCGCGCCCGGTTCACCAGGCCACGCCGACCGACCGAGGAACCCGCTCCCACCTCAACCCCACACCACCCCCCGACGCACCACAAAACCCCCGGTCAAAGCCTTAATGCACTGTGACCACCATCACCAAAAAGAACCAAAAAAGCACCTAATTAACATCGAAAAAGCACCAAAACAGATGTAAAATTGAGTCATGAGCAACGCAGAGATCACCGCCAAACTCCGCAACGTCGCCCGCGACGTCGACGACCTGCTCGCCAACATCTCGACCGGAAAAGACATCGCGGTCGTCCTCGCCGAATCCCACGAGGCCAAGAATGCCGCCCGCGCCGCAGGCATGACCGAAGACGAAATCAGCGCCGCATTCCAGTCCGGCCTGAGCTGACACCCCCCCACCAAGGAGCCACACGCGATGAACAACACCACCCGTCAGACGATCGGCCTCACCCAGCCGTACTGCGACTACAACGGCTGCATCGCCGAGCCGACCCACACCGACGGCGAATTCGTCATGTGCCCCCGCCATGAAGAAACCGCCTACTCGACAAGCACCTACTGGCGACCCATCACCCGCATGGCCGCGCAAACCGGCGACCTCTGGCCGTACTACATCGCCGAGTACTGACCACACCCCAAGCCCAGGTGGGGAGCCTCACCACAGGCTCCCCACCCCCCACCACCGACCGATAGGAAACACCCGAATGCTCGCCATCACCCATGCCCCCGCCGACGGAACCACCATCGACGGCACCAGCAAAGGCGACGGCACCGCCGCCATCCTCAAAGCAGCAGGCTGGAAATGGGGCCGCAGCATCACCGCGTGGTACCTACCGTTCAGCCGCGACCGCGCACCCCAGCTTGCCCGCATCGACCGCACCGTCGACGCGCTGCGCGCCGCCGGATACGACGTCGAAACCGACATCGACACCACATTCCGCGACGCCGCCGACGCACACCGCGACCGAGACGCCCGACTCACCGACCGCGCCGACGCCCTCGCCACCAAAGCCGACCGCAAAGCCGGTGCCGCCAACGCCGCCTACGCCCGCCACGACCGCGCCTGTGACTCCCTGCCCCCCGGAGGCGAACCCGTGAAAATCGGACATCACAGCGAAACCAGACATCGCCGAGCACTCGACCGCGCCCACATCACAGCCCGCGCAGCCCGCGACGCCGACGCCCTCGCTGCCGAAACCACTCGCCGCGCCGCAGCCGCTGCCCGCAGCACCGAGCACCGCTACAACCCCGCAGTAATCCACCGCCGCCTCGAACGACAATCCGCCGAACTGCGCAGCATCGACCGCCAACTCACCACATACGAACAGACCCACCACAGCGACACCGACAACCCCGCTCGAGCCCGCCACATCGAACAACTCCAACTCAACAAAGCCGAGCTCGAATCCGACATCGAATACTGGACCGCAGTCCGCGCCGAACAAGACGCCCAAGACGGCCCCAAGCTCTACAGCCGCACCGACCTACGCCCCGGCTACTACATCTGCTGCCACAACTCCTGGTACCGAGTCCGCCGAGTCAACGCAAAAACCGTCACCGTCGACACCGACCCCGGCTGGAACGACAAAATCCCCTACGACAAGATCACCGACGCCCGCGCCGAAGACGCCAAAACCACCATCCGACCAGGCCAATAACCCCACCCCCTCGGCGGCCGCGACCCGATCGCGGCCGCCGAGGGCTTCGCCGCGAGGACCCCATGACCACCGAATCCCTGTTCGCCGTATGCATCCTGCCCGGCTGCACACAACCAGTCGCCGACGAGCTCACCCCCTGCCAGACCTGCCGAACCCTCTTCGGCCCCATGCTGCAGGAAACCGACCGCCCCCGAACCCTCACCCACGCCGACATCGAAGCCCGAGACAACCACGTCCGCGCCATCTACCGCGCCCGCCGCCT
Organism: Rhodococcus sp. SJ-2; assembly: GCF_053750035.1. Lineage (NCBI taxonomy): Bacteria > Bacillati > Actinomycetota > Actinomycetes > Mycobacteriales > Nocardiaceae > Rhodococcus > Rhodococcus sp. SJ-2. Next base: position 96,311 of record NZ_JBSMJG010000003.1, on the reverse strand, counting down.
GCACACCCCCGCCACCCAGACCACCGACACCGAACCCACCACCACCCGCCGCGCCAACCAATGGTGTTGGATATGTGAACAGCGCCGCATCTGCACCCAGACCCCGCAAAGGTGGGAATGGCGCGACTGCCTCCAGATCACCTAACCCCCACCCAGCCTCACGCCGGCGGTGGCCAACGGCCAGGGCATCGAGCCCTGGCCGTCGGCATTCCATCTGGTCACCAACACCTAAACCGCACCGAAACAACATGAAATAAGCACCAAATCCGCTAAACGCACGAAAACAGCACCTGATACGAACCAGAAGTGATGTATTCTTGCACCAAGAAAGGACGGCTATGAGCTCACAGATCATCCTGCTCACCAACGAAAAAGGCGGCGTAGGCAAAACCACCACCGTGCTGAACCTCGGTGAAGCCCTCGCCCGAGCCGGAAAAACCGTGCTCCTGGTCGACCTGGACCCCTCCGGCAACCTCACCCTCACCGTCACCAAGACGCAACCCGGTCGCCGGGACGACGCGACGGTGACCGTCGACCACATCATCGAGCTGCACGCCGATCGACGCCAGTCTGCCTCCGACGCCGTCATCAAGGACATCCGCGGCGGAATGGACTTGATCGCCGCACCCAAGAACCCCGCCGACCTGATCAGCGCGGAAAAGAACATCTCGAACGATCCCCTCGAAGGCCCGCACATCCTGCGCGAAGCGCTCGAATCGATCCGTGAGCGTTACGACTACATTCTCGTCGACTGCTCCCCCACCCGAAACGCCCTCGAACTGTGCGCGCTCGTAGCAGCCGATCAGCTCGTTGTGATCAACGAACCCACACAGTTCAGCGTCGACGCGATGCAGAGAGTCACCGCATACGCGCAGCGCATCAAAAAACGCAGCAACTCCGGTCTGTGGGTGCGCGGAGCGATCTTCAACATGTACAAGACCAATACCAAGCTTGCCCAGAAGTGGACCACCGACCTCGCCGAGGCCGGCATCCCCATCCTGGCCACCATCGGCTACCGAGAAGCAATCAAAGCAGCCATCGAAGCGGGAATTGCCCTGGCCGAGACCAAAGACGGCTGGCGTCACGCACTGGTCTACGACGAGCTCGCCGCCACCATCACGCAAAGGAAGAAGTCATGAGCGAGATCCGCAGCATGTTCGACGCCGACGAACCCGACGAGGACACCACCGCTGCCGCCCGGACGCCCAAGAAGCTCGTACAGCAGCCCAGCCTGGTTCGACGCACCTTCACTCTCGCCGAATCCGTCATCGATGCAGCGACCAATGCCCAGAAAACCCTGCGAGGCGCCTACCCCGGATCGCACCGCAGCATCAACAGCTACATCGAAGAAGCCATCGCCGAATACACCGCCAACCTCGAACGCGAGTACAACGACGGCCAACCCTTCCCCGATGTCGAGAAGATCCGCCGCCGCAAGGCCCAGGACTCCGACGACTGACCGGTCAACGCCACCACCGTTGAAGGCCCCGACTTGTTCGGGGCCTTCGGTCTATGCAGGCCCGCCCGACCTCAGACGCCGGACCACTGATCCCCAGGGGCTCCACCCCAGGACCCCCGACCTCACTCCCAAGGTTCCGGCTTCCCGCGTGCCCCTCACCCGGACGCCGCACACGGCCCTACCGGACCCGCCGACCACCACGCAAGGGACAACCCACCCTTGCCCGGCGGCCGCCGCGCCCGGTTCACCAGGCCACGCCGACCGACCGAGGAACCCGCTCCCGCCACACCCCCACACCACCGCCGAGAAACAACAAAACCCCAGTTCAAAGCCCTAAAGCGCTGTAACCACCATCGCTAAAAACACCAAAAAAATATCTATTTAACATCGAAAAAACATCAAAATAGATGTGAACTTGAGGCATGCACAGTGATGCGCATCAACCATCGGGCCTTACACTCGACGTCTACCGCACCTCCAAGTACGGCGACTGCACCAATGGGGGAGTCAGCGCCACGCACGGCGACCTACTTCTGGTCGGCATCCTCGACGAACGCCGCACCTTCACCGCCACGGCGGACGTCCTGCCCGCCGAATACACCCCCGCACGGCACCCGTCGCCACTTCCTCGACGGAGAAGGCCCGACCCGCCCCCACGGTCGCGCTACAGATCCGCGCCCGCAGCTTCTTCGCGAACGAGAACTACGCCGCACTGGTCCCGGTCGAATGGGACGACGAGACCAACTGCTACCGCCGCACACACTCGTGGGTGATGTTCGGCGGCAACTACGTCGACACCTCCAACACTCGACTCCCCGAGCTCGCCGCCCACTTTCTCCACTATCGGGCCAGCGTCCTTCCCATCCACGACCGCGTAGAACGCTGAACCCCCCGGCCCCGCCCCTAGGCGGGGCCGGAGTTCATTCAGGCGAAAGTCCCCACGTCAACTGCCGAACGGGGTGAAGCAAGTCACCAAAAAATATCCAATAAGGCATCAAAAAAACATCGAAAAAGCACCAAAACAGATGTAAACTTGGTGACATGAACAAGAACGGAACGGTCCCGCAGTTCGGCACCGTCAACCCCGCCGCCCTGCTCACCGACGCCAACATCCGCCACAACCTGCACCTGACCGACGACTTCCGCGAATCCATCGCCGAACAAGGGGTCCTGACTCCCATCACCGTCTGCCGCACCGCCACCGGAGCGCTGCGCGTACTTACCGGGCACCGCCGCACCGCCGCCGCCCTCGACGCCGGACTGACCCAGATCCCCGCCATGATCGTCGGCGGCGAACAGGACGGCACCGAGGCCACCGTTGACCGCCTGGTGACCCAATGGAGCGAGAACGAACACCGCGCCGCCATCACCACCGGCGAGCGCCTGGCACTGTTCGAGACCCTGGCCGACCACGGACTCGACTCCGCAAAGATCACCCGCCGCACCAAGGCCCGCCGCGCAGAGGTCGACGCCGCCCTGACCCTGCGAGGCACCGAGCAGCGCGACGCCGTACAGCGTGGAGAGCTGACCATCGAGCAGGCCGCAGCCATCGCCGAGTTCAGCGACGACCCCGCCGCTGTCGGCCGCATCGAATGGGCCATCCGAAGCAGGCGACTCGACCACGCACTCGCTGCCGAACGCCTGCGCCGGACCGAACGCACCGAAGCCCTCGCCCGCGCCGCCACAGCCCTCGCCGAGACCGGCATCGACGCCGTCGCAATGGGATCGATGCACGAATGGATCGACGAGGCCAACAGCGCCACGATCGAGCGCGTCACCGACGTCGACGGCAACACCCCCACAATCGAAGAAGTCGCCGCCGCAGGACACCTCGGCCTCTACGTCGACAGTCGGAGCGCCTGCTACCACCGGGAGACCGGCGAGGAAGTCGACGAGGACGATCTCGTGGACGAGCTCCCCGCCGAGGATCAACGCGAAGAATGGATGATCCCCCGCGAACAGGTCATCGAGACCGAGGAAACCATCCACTACTGGCATGTCATCCGCTGCGCAGACTCCCCGTGGCACACCTACTGGGGTAACCGCACCGCTATCCCCGCCGCCGGTGAAGTCGACGCCGAGACCCGCGCCACCCAGCGCCGCGAGGTGATCGAGAACAACCGAGCATGGCGCGCTGCGACCGAAGTCCGCCGGACCTGGCTCGCCCAGCAGAGCACCCGTAAGACCGCCCCCAAGGGCACCGCCGCGTTCGTGGCCACGGCACTGGTGAAATGGCCGCAGATCCCCTCCGCATATCACGCCCGCGCACTGACCGAACAGATGATTCCCGCTGCGGACGCCCTCGCCAAACTCGCCACCGCGCCCGACGCCCGCGCCCTGGTCCTGCTCCGCGCCCGACTCCTGATCGCCCTCGAATCCCAGGTCAACGCCGACCACTGGCGCACGCCCACCGACTTCGCGCAGTTCTACCTGCGCGCCGTCGCAGACCAGGGCTACACACTCTCCGACATCGAACGCCGCGCCGCTGGACTCAAGCCGTTGGCCGACGAGCAGTAGACCACCGTCCCGGCGGGCCGCTCCGTGCCGCCCGCCGGGACCCCCGGCCCGGGCAGTAGCCGCCGACCGGGGCATCGAGCCCAGGCCAGCGGCCCCTCCCGCACCACCGCACGAATCCTACAAGCATCAAAAACAGATCAAAAAAACACCTGAAAAGATGATAAATACGCACCTGAAAGACTTCACAAAAGATGATAATTAGACGACAATGGATCGAGACCTGGCCAAAACCCATCCCGCAGAAGGAGAACCGACATGATCGTCTGGACCGCCGCACTGACCGCGCCCGCCTTCACACATTCCGACTCCGGCTGCGCGTTCTCACATGCCGCCGCTGCCTCCGCCGCCGCAGAAGCAGCGCGCACGCTCGCGCTCGCCTACGCTGCGCCCGCCGGTAGCGAAGTCACCATCACCATCGACGGCCGCCCCGCAGCCCACGCCACCCTCGCCGCTGCGCCCACCGGTCACCCCGACCCCACACCCGTCCTCGACGCCGCCGACGCACTCGACAAGCGGATCAGCGCATGACCGCCACCCATCTCGACGAACCCAGCACTTACAGCAGCGCCGACGAATTCGCCCCCGAGAACGGCGACACCGAAACCCTGCTGCTGTGCGCGGTGCTGTTCGCCGGCCACAACACCGCCGCCGACGTCGTGGACCTGCTCGAAACCACCGACTTCCACCAGTCGCTCCACGCCGACCTGTTCGACGCGATCGCAGCTCTCGTCACGGCAGACCAGCCTCACAACCCCGCCATGGTCCTGACCCACCTCGAGCGCCACGGAAAACTCGCCGGACACCATGGACGTCGCCTCGCCTACGCACTGACCACCGCCACCACAGCAGGAGCCGACCCCACCGCAGCCCTCTACTACGCCCACGCCATCGTCAGCGCCGCCTACCGCCGCAGCTTCCGCACCGCCGGAGCCATCATCACCTCCGCCGCCGAAACCCTGCCCGAGCACGAGTTGTTCGAGCACCTGCTCACCATCGGCTACGCGCAACGCGCCGCAACCCGCCGACTCGACCGCGTTCGAGCCCGCATCGGCGCCGCACCGACCGTCGGAACCGCCGAGTAGACATAGGGGAGGGGGAGGGGACTCCGGAGCCGAGCCTGCCTCACGACCCGACCGTCCGACCACCACAGGAGGCCACCATGACCGGCAGCACCGACGACACCCACCCTCGACCTTCACTCCGAGAACGGCTCGAGCCATTCGGTGAGGACGCAGCGCGAGAGATCGTCGCACAACATGTCCGCGCCGCCTGCGCAATGGCAGGGGACTTCGGAGGCGAAGATCCCCGCACGATCATCGACCGACTCGAGGCCGGCCAGACCCGCGAGGACATCCTCAACGCCTACCGCCGCACAGACCGAGGCGAGGAGTGACCACAGCATCACCCTCGGTCGAGGGCTACATCCACGGAACGGACACGCGAGTCAACCTGCTCGGCATCACCGACGCGCAAGAACTCGCCGAAGTCGAGAAGCAACTGTTCACCCAGGCGATATGGCAGTTCGCCACCGTCCCGTCCCCGGAAGAGTTCACCGGAGACTTCCTGCGGGAGATACACCGTCGAGGATTCGACGGACTGTACTCGTGGGCTGGTCAATACAAGACCGTGCCCACCAGCCAGGGAAACCTGCCGATCACCCACTCAAGCCCCGAAGACACCGCCGCCGACGTCAACGACCTATTCGCCGACCTCGCCGCCGAGAACAACCTTGCCGGACTCGACCACGGCCCGTTCGTCACCCGACTGGCCGACTACTGGGCGCGGATGACAGAGATCCACCCCTTCGCCGACGGAAATTCACGATCGCAGTACGAGCTGTTCCGGCGTATCGCAGAAAACGCCGGATGGGAAATCGACACTGCGCGTATCGACTTGGCCGCCCTGGCCGCATCCCGTTACGTCACCGCCGAAAGCGGAGACCCCCGACTGCTCGCCGATGTACTTGCCCCGGCCGTCGTGCCTGCGGACGGGTACACACCGACCCCACTCAAGCCCGGCCGCCCTGTTCTGTCCCTGACCAGCCATCTGGCGATCATGCGGGACTACGACCGCGACCGCAGTGGCCCCTACACCGCACCAGAGACTTTCAGAGAGGTACCCCGGATGAGAGAACGACCACTACGCGGAGTCCAGCTCGACAACGCGCACGCCCTGGTGCGCCTCGGATTGACCCTCGCAGAACGAACCAACTACGGCGACGCCCACGACGCCGCCGTGCACCGCATCCTCGAGGGCACCTCCACCTTCGCCGCAGAACGCGCCGCCGCCGGCCTACCCGAGCCGAACGACCGCTACAAGGACCTGTTCGACCCACTCGCAGGCAAGACCACCATGCGTTACGACACCGGAGCCGTGGTCAACGCATTCGACGAACGCGACCCCGCCCGCCTGCACGAGCTCGTCACCTGGGAGCTGGCGCTGCGAACCGCCGACTACCTCGCCCACCGCGAGATCCTCGGCGACGGAAGCGAACTGCACGCCAGCGTCGTGCACCGTGAACTGCACACCGACTTCATGCCGATCATCAGCGACACCGCCGCCTACACCGAACCGAAGATCCCGGCGGCCGACGCACAGACGATCGCCGACCCGCGCCAGCTCGGCCGCCACATCGCCGCCATCCAGGAAGAAACCGAAGGCATCCAATCCGTCGCCGTACTACTCGTCGCAGACCAGCTCGCCCACCGCATCCCCGACCGCACGATCGACTGGCGCGTGATCGACCCCGAAGCACTCCGCGCCGCCACCCACGCCGCGAACTTCCACGACAACCCACCCGATGACGCCGACCCGGACCTCGCACTCGAAGACGCCATGCGGACCGTCGGCCGCGAAGCGTTCGCCGCCGAACTCGAGCGCGCCGTCACCACCGAACTCCCGACCGTCGTCCCCGGCCCCGGAGATCTCGACCCGAACCTCCGGTATGAGCGGCACTGGGAGGAGTTGGCCGAATACCGCAGCCCCAAACTCCAGGAGGGCACTCTCGACCAGGACGACCTACTCGCGCCGGTCACCGCCCCCAACCTTGCTCCAGACGGGCCGGAGCGATGGACCCCTGCAGACTTCAGCCCCGAACCCGAGCACGACCAGATCACCACCCACAACAACTGGTCAGGTCAGGACGAACTCGAACAACACCAGGAAACACTGCACCGCGACACCGGCATTCGGAACGAACGCGCGGCCTCGGTCGAGTCCCAATCACCCTCGGCCGCACCGACGCAACTGCACCGACCCGCCCAACCAGACGGGCGACCGCCGTCAACCCACGACCACCACGGTCCGGCCCAAGAACGACACTTCGGCCACGAACTCTGACCCGACCGAAAGGATCGACGATGCTCGAACGCTTCCGACCGCGCCGCCGCCTCAACCGGAACAAGTCGGATCCCGCAGCCGCCGGGGCGGCCTGGTCCGAGGCTGACGCCCGCTATTCCGAGGAAGTCACCGCCGCCTGGCAGGCTCTCGACGACGAGGCCAAGAAAGACCTCCTCGCCGCAGCCAAAGAACTCAAACACGCTTACGAGCAATACGGAATCACCACCGTGTTCCATTGCTACCGCAGCGGACCGCCCAGGAGCGGACCTCTGCGGACGGCTGCTGACATCCGCGCCGAAGCCGAAAGTATCCGCGCCTCTGTGACCAGTGCAAGTCCCGACATCTGAATCCCACCCAGGACGATCGAACTCCTGCTGGCCAGCCGACGTGGAAGGCCTCATTACCAGGAACCTCAACGAGGCTGGGTCGCCGAGTCCGTCACCCTCGAAGAGGGCGGAACCTTGGTGTGGGACGCCGGAGTCGAGCGCCTGACCTTCGTCGCCCGGGCGGCATCGACGGGATGTACGTCCAGGTGCTCACCGGCCCCGCCCTGACCGCAGAAGGGGACTGGCCGATCAGCCTCGAATGTCCCCGCGAGACCGCCCGAACCATCTGGCAACTGGTCGGCCTGTTCACCATCTGAGAAAGGTTCGGACCGGGGCGCAGCAACCGCCCAGTTCGAACCCCCAGCCTATTGCCAGACGACGCACCAGCTCACACCGGAGTTGCTGGGAGGACACAACCCAGAAGCAGCGGCTCCGCAGCACGGACCTCCACACCACGAACATGGTTGCATCGCCCCCACCGTGACACCGCGATCGCCCAGAACATGTCGGGCCGCTGTGGTTAGCTACGAATCAGAGCCGCGTTGCACGGCTTGACTCCGACGCCACCCGACAGGTGCCCACATCATCACGGCGGTGGCGATCGAGGACAAGGTCCCCCGGATCTGCAACACCAACTCACCCGTCACGACCAGCGGCGATGGATGTGGGACGTCGCCCTGCTACGTGAACGGAGCACACGCGCATGACCAAAAACTCCGCCCGGAAGAAAGCCGCCCGCGCATACCAACAGCAGCATCCCGGAGCCTCGCTAACGGAAGCGCTGCGCGCCGTCACCACCGGCAAAAAGAAGGAATCCCGGATGAACACGACCCCCACCAGCACGCAGCCGGTGCCCCGCCCGTCCACCAACGGTATCGACCCACAGACCAGGTCCGCGGCGATCACCGCCCTGACTGCGATCGCACGCAGTACCCACCCCGGCGGTTCCCAAGTGGACTTCGCCGATGCGATGGCCGACATCGTCACCACCGTCGCCGCCAACGTCGGCTCACTCGAGCAGCTGCTTCTTGGCCGGCCCACATCCTGGGAAGCGGACCTCGTCGCCCGGCTCGTCGAAGGAACCGCACCGGAGGACGAACTCCCGTTCCGGCGCACCGATCCTATCGAACTGTTGCTCAATATCGACGACTACTGGCTCGCCTCCGGCCTCGACGACGTGTACACCGAGGACCGCGACGAAATCGACCGGGACCGTGCCGGCCATGCGGAAGGCAGCAGCGAGGACGAGGCGCTCGACGACGAAGTCGTAGCCATCGACGATCTGGAAGAAGAAGATCGCGCCGCGTACATCGCTGCCTGGACTGAACAGGCACGCATCGCAGCCGTAGAACTCGGCGTCACCACGCCGGTGACCGTGACTGTCCTGACCTGGGCGACGGAGAAGGGGTACCCCGTCGACAGACCCGGCCTCGAAGAGAGCATCGAGCGACTCGCTGCACAGCGGACGCTGCATCCGACCAACCCTGAACTCACGGACCTGGTCGGAACCATGAGTGCCCCGTCTGAAGATCTCGCTGCACGTATCCGAGCAGCCGGACGCAGCTACCGCGCCCGCGTGGCGGCCGCCGAGTCGTAGCCTCCCCACAGTTGGCGCACCCAGTCGGAGCAGTGGTCGACCGACCAGATCAAGGACACCTGATCGTCTATGACGCTCGACGCGCAGATCCCGCATGAGGCCGGCTTCCAACACATCCCTACGGGGGTTCTTCGGTGAATGTGTACAGCCCACCCGTCGCGCCGCCGAACAGTATGCGATCGACAAGCTGGTAGGGCTGGGAGAGGACCGTTCGAGACCGAGCAGGGCGGTGCGGTTCGTGGGCTACACCGCGGCCTGTGCCCGCGGTGCGGATCTATCCGGTCGGCACGGCCTCGTTCACTTCCTGAGGTGCACAGGACGGATGAGTCCAACGTGATCGGATACCGAACTGAACGGAAAAATAAGGAATCCAGAACTTTTGGTGTTCATCGGGTCACTGTTGGCGCTCGTTGTGAATGGCCAGCAGAACAAACTTGTCTCGCATGACGCGGAATGCGCCCTCGACGTCGTCGGCGATGAGCAGTTCTCGTTCGTGAGCGTGCAGGACCGCGATGGCTGCAACAAGATCGTCGTCGCTCATGGCTTCCGCTGCGGCTGCGACGATGCTGTCTTCGAGGTTCACGCGCCGACAGTAACCACAGGACCGAGCCGCACGGAGTGGGCGACGGCCGCCGGCGAGCTGGGAGCGTCCGCCACAAGGATCGGTTTCTAGGCCTCGACCTGGCCGTGGTCGTCATCTCGTGGCCACTGGACTCCCTGCCATGCCGGGCCGACATGTGGTGGCCGGTAGATGGTGGCCGAGCACCGTCTGCACTGGAAGGTCCGGTGTCCGTGACTTCCCGCCGAGGTCGTCGAGGTCGCGCACGTACAGGGGGCCCATCCGACCAAGATCAAGTTTGGTCCGAGTCTATGCCCGTTCGGGCAGGCATCAGGGGCCGGTTCCCGGTGGAGCGCCATCGTTTCATTTTCGCACACACATTCGATATCGTGATCCTGCGGTAGCTGCGGCGGAGCCCCGGACACGGGTGCTCGGGAAGCGTCGCAGCTGCCGCGATTTCCTGGGTGGGTGGCCCGCCGAAACGAAGGGAGAGTCCACTCATGCTCAGGGATTCAACTTCGGTCGCCCAACGTGGGGAAACATCCCTTACCGAGAGTGCGTGAGGTTGCAGTGAGGCGTGGGGATCGTGTTCGCATCCGTCCGGCCGGTGCGTCGGTGTTCTCGATTGTCGACGTGGACGATGAGGGCCGGTGTGTCCTCGAGTCGGTCGATGGAATCCCGGCCGGGTATCGGTTTCCGATGCGGGAAGAAGACCTGATTCCGGAATAGCACGTCGCAGAGTGCACTCCTTCGCGTGCGTTCCGCTCCGCCGTCGGCGAACCAGCAATTCAGAGCGCGCCGGCTCTCGATAGGTAACGATCGGATATTGTCAGGCCGACAACCCGGCTGAGAGCGTGGTTCTTGCCGCAGCAATCTCGCTGTAGTGGGGGCCCGAATTCCCCAGTCGAGGTGCCCTGCCGACCCCCCCGCGGCAGGGCGCTTTCATACCTTTCCGCTCGTCGAGGGCGGCGGTTGATCTATCTACTATCTCAGTGGATACTAGAGAGTGCCCACGGCACAGCGTTCGTGGGAAGTGGACCCGGGAGCTCACTGGACGGTGAGTCGCCCGGGTTTTGCGCATTCAGAAGCCGGATCACAACACCCGGATCACGACACGGTGTGGACCTCGAGTGTGTCGGCGACAGCTTTACGGTGGTGTCCACCTTTGCCCCATGCCCAGGCGAGCACGTCGGGCACCCACAGCATCGGTTCGCTGGTAGGGGAGGTATGCCGATACGCGAAGCCGGATCCCGGTGAGGTGGCCAACGCTGTTCGGATCACTTCGCGATCGCGACGGTCCTGATCGCAGGATTCGAGCCAGAGCTGGCGGACGTGGAGGGTGTCGAGGTCGGTGGCCATCGCCGCCAAGGCCCGGTCGCGGGCGTGGCGTTCGGACCGGCCGCCGAGGTCGACAACATACAGATGTGCCTGCAGGTCCAGCGCCACCACTCCACGAATGATCTGGGACGCGCGACGACTGTCATGGGACATGTGGATCCGCGCCGATCGCGGAGCGCGCAGCGACTTGAGCGTCTTGCGGGCCGAGTCCAGGTCCGACGGCGCGATGGTGACCGCACAGACCAGATAGTCGCCGCGGCGCGACTCGTCGGCGAACGCGTGCATCAGCTCGTCCAGCTCCCTCGGTGTTCGATGATCAGGAAGCTAAACGATGCCACGACCCGGTCTTCTCGCCGAAGCCGGTCTGCAGTCGAGCCGAGGCGCACACGAGCGGATGGGCGGGTCGCGGCGCCGCGAGCGCCGGACGGTTGGCGTAGCGGCAGCATCTCGAGAAGTGCTTGAACAAACTCAGAGATCGAACAGCGAGAACTGGTCCTTCTGTGCTCGAGACTCGGTGTCGGCGAGATACCGGTCGGCCATCGCTCGGGCGACGATTTCGTCGCAGCCGAGTTCGGCGGCGACCTCACTCCAGTCATGTCCGTTGCGCTGGAGTTGCCACGCCAGCTGGTGCAATTGTTCGTCCATGTCCATCAGCGCCGCTCCCGCGGTCGTGTCGGACGGGCCTCGTCCGACGATGCAGGTTCGCCTGAACGATAACCGGGGCGATACCACCATGTGGGAGACACGCCGCCCCCCGCACCGCACCGGCCACGAAACGCGAGAGAAGAGGTAAACCCGCCCCCAGAGGGACGGGCAGTGTGCCTTTCATGATGCCACCCTCGCACAGCAGGCAGGGATCAGAGCCTCTCGCTGCCCCTCGGGCACCGGCCGGTCGGACCGGTCCCCGAGGGGCAGCGCCGGTCAGGGACCGGTGGGCAGTGTGCGGCGGGATCGGGCGGCAGCGACCACACGGCCGGCGACCCGATCGGCGTCGCGGCCGACACCCCGCAGCGACGCCGACGACAGGCTGCGTTGCCATTCGAGGCCGACATACCCGAGACCGGCGTGGGTGGTCGAGATGCCCTGCCGGTGGAGAGGCCGGTCAGTGCCGTCGAGGCCGGTCAGATACGGCAGGTGCGGGCGGTAACCGGTGGCCAACAGCACCGTGTCAGCGGTGGTGGTGGTGCCGTCGGGCCAGGTGACACGGTCGCCGTCGAGACCGGTGAACAACGGTCGCGGCTGCGGGTTGCCGCTCGCCAGGGCGCGGCGGTAACGGCCGGTGTCGAGAACCTGCTGGGTCGGCGGGGTGCGCAGCAGTGGCCCGAGAGGAGCGCGATCGAACCCGGTGACCGTCAACCAATAATGCACATCACGTCCGAAAGGTCGCTGCGGCATGAACTTCGGAGGTCGGCGGCTGGCGAGGGTGACGGAGGCGACCTCGGTGAGTTCGGTGGCGATCTGCACAGCGGAGTTACCGGCACCGACCACGATGATGTTCTGACCGGCCAGCGCAGCAGGCTCGCGGTAGTCGCTGGTGTGCAGCACCGTGCCGCCGAACGTCTCCAGGCCCGGCAGCGGCGGGATATTCGGGGACCCGAAGTAGCCGGTGGCCGCGATCAGGACCGGCGCGGTGACACTGCTCCCGGCGGCGGTCTGGGCGGTGTAGACGCCCGTGTCGTAGGTGACGGTCTCGACGCGGGAGCCGGTCACGATGTCGACGTCGAGTCCGGCGGCGTAGCGACGCAGATAGTCGACCACCTCGTCGCGCCGCGGATAGCGCTGCGGGTCGCCTGGAAACGCCAGGCCCGGTAGTGCGCTGTATTTCGCCGGGGAAAACAGGGTGAGGCTGTCGTAGTAGTGCGGCCAGGCCCCGACGGGCTCGTCGCCGGCTTCGAGCAGTCCGGTGCGCAGGCCTCGGGTGGATAGGGCGTGGGCGGCGGCGAGGCCGGACTGGCCACCACCGATGACGAGGGCGTCGTAGTCGGTCATGAGGTTCCTTCAGTGGACGGAGGGGCGGTCAGGCGCGGCACGGACGCGACCGCGAGGAGCGCGGCGATCACGGCGACGACTGCGAGGACGAGGTAAGCGGTGGCGTAGCTGCCGGTCGCCGACGCCAGGGCGGTTCCCGCCCACGGCGCCAACGCCATCACCACCACGATCGGGGCGGACATCAGCCCCCCGAGCCGGCCGTAGTGGGTCGAGCCCCACCGGTCGGTGATGGCGGTGGCCTGGATCAAGGTGAACAATCCGCGCACCAGTCCCGCGCCGATCGCCGCGCCGATCAACGCCGCGGCTGTGGTCACCGCCCCGAGCAGTGCGGTGGTTGCCGCGGTCCCGGCGAGGATCACCACGATGCGGCTGCGGACGCTGGTGCGGGCGACCAGGGTCAGGTAGCCGAGACGGCCGAGGACCTGTCCGGCGCCGCCGAGCCCGAGCGTCCACGCCGCCACCGACGGGGAGAAGCCCTGTTCGAGCAGCAACGGCACCAGGTTGAAGACCCCGGCGAAGGCAGTGAACGCGCCCAGAGCCAACGCGGCCACCAGTGCGAGGAACGCGGGGCTGCGGGCGATCTCCCGGTGCCCCAGGGCTGCGCCGTTCGCCGGCGGCGTCGCGGCGGGCCAGGATCCGCGCAGTCCCCACCAGTGCCCGGGGATGGTGATCGCGGCGAGGATCGCCGCGAGAATCAGGTAGGTGGTGCGCCAGTCCGACTGCTGATCCACGACCGAGGTCAACGGGGCGAAGATGGTGCTGGCCAACCCCGCGGCGAGGGTCAGGATCATCAGGGCGTGGACGGAGCGTTCGCCGTACCAGCGGGTCAGCGCTGCGAACGCCGGTGGGTAGAGCACCGCGCCCATCGCGGTGCCGGCCAGCAGCCATCCGGCGTAGAACACCGGCAGCGTGGGGGCGAGCGCGATCAGGACCAGCGCGGGGACGGCGAGGACCGAGCCGGCGGTCATGATCGTGCGCGGTCCGACCCGGTCGAGGATGCGCCCGACCGGGATACCCGCGAGCGCGGTGGCGAGCTGCCCGAGCGAGAACGCCGCGGTGATCGACGTGGGCGACCAGCCGGTCTCGGCGGAGATCGAGACCGACAGGACCGGGAACGCGTAGTACAGGATGCCCCAGCTGGTGATCTCGGTCAGGCACAGCACCGCCAGCACCCGCCGCAGCCCGGCCCCGGTGAGGGCGCCGGGCTGCGGGCGGGTCGAGGTGTCGGTCACCGGTGTTATCCGCCGGTGCGGGCGTTCAGGGTGACCAACTGCGGCTCTGCGGGGCCGCAGCACCCACCCGCCGCGGCCTCGGTGGCGGTGTCGGCGGCGGGGTCGTCGAACACTCCGGCGCCGCCGCACACCCCGGTCTCGGGCAGGGTCAGCTCGACGCGGGTGGCGGCATCGTGGTCACCGGCCAGGGCGGCGGCGATGCTGCGGACCTGCTCGTAGCCGGTCATCGCCAGGAACGTCGGGGCCCGGCCGTAGCTCTTCATCCCGGCCACATAGAAGCCCGGTTCGGGGTGGGTGAGCTCGGCGGCCCCGTGCGGGTAGACGGTCCCGCACGAGTGCACGTTCGGGTCGATCAACGGGGCGAGCGCGGTCGGGGCCTGCAGCACCGGGTCGAGGTCGAGACGGATTTCCGAGAGCCACGACAGGTCCGGCCGGAAGCCGGTGGAGGCGATGATCTCGTCGACTGCCTCGATGCGGGCGCCGGTATCGGACACCAGGGCGATCTGACCGTCGGTGGTGGGTTCGACGGCGGCGGTGCGGAATCCGGTGACCACGGTGAGCAGCCCGTCGTCGACGGCCTTTTTGGCGCGCAGTCCCAGGGCGCCGCGGGCGGGCAGTTGGTCGTCCTGGCCGCCGCCGAACGCGGCGCCGATCTCGCCGCGGCGGACCGCCCAGGTCAGGCGGGTGCCGGGGGCGGTGCGGGCGAGCTCGGCCAGCGCCACGATGGCGTTGAGTGCCGAGTGGCCGCTACCGGCGATGACGGTGTGGCGGCCGGCGTAGCGGGTGCGCACCGCATCGTCACCCAGGTCGGGGACGCGGTAGGTGATCGTCTCGGCTGCGGCGCGTTCCCCGAGGGCGGGCAGTCCTTCGCCGCCGAGCGGGTTGGGGGTACTCCAGGTGCCGGAGGCATCGAGGACGGCGCGGGCGAGCAGGCGGGTTTCGGTGCCGTCGCGGTGGCGGATGTGCACCGACAGGGGTTCGGTGTCGCGGCCGGCGTCGACGATGCGGTCGCGGCCGCGGCGGGCGATGCCGACGACCTCGTGATCGAGGCGGACTGCGTCACCGAGAGCATCCGCCAGCGGGCTCAGGTACTGCCCGGTCCAGTCTTGGCCGGTGGGGTAGGCGTCGTCGTCGGGGGCGGTCCAGCCGGTGGTGTCGAGGAGGCGGCGGGCGGCGGGGTCGATCAGTTCGGCCCAGCGGGAGAAGGTGCGGACGCTGTGCCATTGCGTGATGGCGGCTCCGGCGGCGTCGCCGCGTTCGAGCACCAGCGGTTCGAGGCCGCGTTCGCGCAGGTGGGCGGCGGCGGCCAGGCCGATCGGTCCGGCTCCGACGACGACGACGGGCAACTCGCTGACGGGCAACTCGCTCATGACAGGTCCTTTCATCGATGGGTATCGATCTAAGCTGCTGTCAGAGTATCGATGGTCGTCGATGTATGCAACCATCGATGTCGATCGATATAGTGAGGGTATGACAGCACTCGGCCTACCGCTCACGGCGCCCCCCGGCGCGGAGGTGGACCTCGACGCCCTGAGCCCGCAGGACGCGGCCACCTACGCCGGATGGTTCGCCTGCCTGGCCGAACCCACCCGGGTGCGGCTGCTGCACCACGTCGCCGCCCATCCGTCCGGCATCACCGTCGGCGAGCTCGCCGACAAGCTCGGGATCGGCCAGCCCACCATCTCCCATCACGTCCGCAAACTCGCCGACGTCGGCTTCGTCACCACCGGCAAACACGGCACCAGCACCGTGGTGCGGGTCAACCCGAGTTGCTGCAGCGATCTGCCCAGTGCCGCCGATGCGGTCATGGGGGTGCTCACCGCCCGCCCGTGCTGCCCCGAGGACGTCCCGGCCGACGTGGCCGTGCGCCCACTTGCAGGCGGTGACTGGGAGGCGGTGCGCCGCATCTACGCCGAGGGCATCGCCACCGGTGCCGCGACGTTCACCACCGAGGTCCCCAGCCGCGACCATCTCGAGAGCCAGTGGTTGCCCGAGCATCGCTGGGTCGCCGAGATCGACGGTCAGGTCGTCGGCTGGGCGGCGTTGAGCCCGGTGTCGCACCGCGAGTGCTATCGCGGGGTGGCCGAGAATTCGGTGTATGTCGGCGACGGGATGCGCGGGCGCGGCGTCGGCAAGGCCCTGCTGCGCGCCCAGGTCATCGCCGCCGATCAGGCCGGATTGTGGACGCTGCAGACCTCGATTTTCCCGGAGAACCGGGCCAGCCTGGCGCTGCACCATTCGGCGGGTTTCCGCACCGTGGGGGTGCGCGAACGCATCGGCCGGCTCGACGGCATCTGGCGCGACACGGTGCTGCTCGAACGCCGCTCCGAGACCGTTCCCGCCACCGAAAATCAATGAGAGCGACTCGGGTGGAGATGGACATCGAACTGCTGTACTTCGACGGCTGCCCGAACTGGGAGGAGGCCCGAGACCGCCTCGCCGAGGCCCTGGCCGCGACCGGCAACGCCGGTACCCCGATCCGGCTGCGCCGTATCGAGACCCCGGAGGCCGCCGAGCGCGTCGCCTTCCCCGGATCCCCGACGATCCGCATCGACGGGATCGACCCGTTCGCTCCCACCGAGGGCGTCGGGTTGACCTGCCGCGTCTACCGCACCGCCGACGGGCTCGAGGATGTCCCGAGCACCGCCGATCTGATCCTCGCGTTGCGGCAGGCCGAACACCGGTAGGGATCCGGCATCGGCTTGACCTTCGAGTCGACTCGAGGGTTCACCGTCGCGGAGTGAGCATGCTCCTCCGGGGTCAGTTCAGCGGATAGAGCATCTGGGCGGTCGCGGCGTAGGCGGTGTCGAAGTCGACGGCGAGCACTGCCTCGACCGGCCCGACCACCGCGCGTGGCTCCCAGCTCTGGCCGGTGCGGCTACGCCACGCGGTGCCAGCGGTGTCGATGCCCCACAACGAGCCATCCGGCGCCGCGGACAGCAACGCCAGCGGTGGGGCGTCCGGCACCACGGCGAAGGTGAGCCCGCCGTCGATACTGTGCTGCAACCCGGCGGTAGTCGTCGCCCACACCCCGGCCTCGGTGACGGCGAGCGCGGCCGCAGCCACCGGAGCGCCCGCGGTCCAGCTGCTGCCACCGTCGGTGGAGATCAGCAATCCGGTCACGCCGTCGAAGCCGACCAGCAACTCACCGTCGGTGGCCAAGGCGTGAAAATCCACCTCGCCGCTCAAGGATTTGGGTATCCAGGTGTGGCCGCCATCAGTGCTGTCGATCAGCCCCAACGGATTCGGCGCCGAACTCGACGCCCCCGGATGCCCGGAGGCGAACAGACGGTCGGTGCCCGGCGCCCCGGTCAGTCCCATGAAGTCGTCGTCGGAGACGCCGACGCGGGTGGTGCGCCCGCTGTCGGCGATCTCGACGAGGCCGGTGTGGGTGCCGGCCAGCACCACCCCGTTCGCATCGAGGTGCAGACCGTGCAGATGGTCGAGTGCCGGTTCCAATGCTGTGCCGGGCACCTCCGATGCCACGGCGGACGAAGTCGAACCCGCTGATACTGCGGGTTGCTCGCCGCTCGCACAACCGGCAAGCACAATCACAGCAGCAACAGGCACCAGGACACGCGCCCACCGGCGCAGGGGAAAACTCCACATGAGAAGCAGAAACTCGTTTCGGATCGATCGGGTGCCGGCTCAGGTGCGAGCCAGGTGGGTGGGGTCGAGGTCGAGGCGACGCAACAGCTGGGCGTTGAGCGCCACGACGATGGTCGAGACGGACATGAGGATCGCGGCGACCGCGGGCGAGATCGCGACCCCGGCGAAGGCGAGCACGCCGGCCGCCAGGGGCACGGCGATGATGTTGTAGCCGGTGGCCCACACCAGGTTCTGCCACATCTTCCGGTAGCTGGCATGCGACAGTTCGATGATCGACAGCACCGCCCGCGGATCGTTGGCTGCGAGCACGACCCCGGCGGACTCGATGGCCACGTCGGTGCCGGCACCGATCGCCACACCGACATCGGCGCGAGCCAACGCCGGCGCGTCGTTGACCCCGTCGCCGACCATCGCCACCGTGTGACCGCGGTTCTGCAGTTCGGTGACCTTGGCGTCCTTGTGTTCGGGCAGGACTTCGGCGAACACTTCGTCGATCCCGAGGTCGGCGGCCACGGCGTCGGCGACCTGCCGCGCGTCCCCGGTGATCATCGCAACCTTCACCTTGCGGGCGTGCAGCGCATCGATGGCCTGACGGGATTCTTCGCGCACGGCATCTTCGAGCGCGACGGCACCGAGCACCCGGTCCCCGTGGGCCAGATGCAGTACCGAGGCCCCGCGCCGGACCCATCCGGCAGTGACCGCGGTGATGTCCTCGGGCACCGACAGGTGCCGGTCGGCCAGCATGGCCGGTCCGCCGACCGTCACCTCGGTGTCGTCGACGAGCGCGCGGACCCCGCGGCCGGGCAAGGACCGAAAGTCGGTGGCGGTGACCTGCGCGGCGGCCGGGACCCGAGTTTCCGCAGCGGCGACGATGGCTCGGGCAACGGGGTGCTCGCTGTCGGCCTCGACCGCCGCAGCGAGCGCCAACAGGTCTTCTTCGGAGGTGCCGGCCGTGGCGACCACACCGGTGACCTGATGCCGACCCTGGGTCAAGGTGCCGGTCTTGTCGAACAGCACCACATCGACGGTGCGCATGCGTTCGAGCGAGAGCCGGTCCTTGACCAGCACCCCCGATTTGGCGGCGCGTTCGGTGGAAATCGCGATCACCAAAGGGATCGCCAATCCGAGAGCGTGGGGGCAGGCGATGACGAGCACGGTGACGGTGCGCACCACCGCTTCGTCGACGTTACCGACGAGCAGCGTCCAGACCGCGAAGGTGAGGACGCCGGCGATGGTGGCGAAGTAGAACAGGAACGCCGCGGCCTTGTCCGCCAGCGCCTGGGCACGGGACGAGGAGGCCTGCGCGTCGGCGACCATCCGCTGGATGCCGGCCAGGGCGGTGTTCTCGCCGACCGCGGTGATGCGCACCCGCAGGGCGCTGTCGGTCGCGACGGTGCCGGCGACCACCGTGTCACCCACTTCGCGGGTGACCGCCTTGGATTCGCCGGTGATCATCGATTCGTCGACCTCGGCGCGGCCGTCGGTGACGGTGCCGTCGGCGGGCACCCGGGCTCCGGCGCGCACGAGCACCAGATCCCCGAGCGCCAGTTCCGACAAGGGCACGTCGGTGGTGCCGGTCTCGGTGATTTTCTCGGCGGTGTCCGGCAGCATCGCGGCGAGCGCGTCGAGGGCGCCGGAGGCCGAGCCGAGGGCACGCATCTCGAGCCAATGCCCGAGCAGCATGATCACGATCAGCAGGGCCAGTTCCCACCAGAAGTCCAGGTTGAACCCGCCGAGACCCAAAGTGGTGACCCACGAGGCGAGGAACGCGACGCTGATCGCCATGGCGATCAGCAGCATCATCCCGGGCCGGCGTGAGCGGAGTTCGGCCCAGCCGCCGGTGAGGAACGGCATGCCGCCGTAAACGAAGATCACCGTGCCCAGCACCGGGGGAATCCATATGGCCCCAGGGAAATTCGGCATGGTGTAGCCGAGCAGGTCGGCGACCATGTGACTGAAGAACACCACCGGTATCGACAGCACCAGCGACACCCAGAACCGGCGGCGGAACATTTCTCCGTGTGCCCCGTGCCCGGCATGCCGATCGTGACCATCGTGCCCGGTGTGCTCACCCGGCCCGGCGTGAGCATCATGCTCGTCGGGGGGCGGGCTCTGGACCTCGGCGCCGTGAACGTGTCCGGCGGGCGCCGGGTCCGGGTGGGGGTGTCCGTGCTGCGGGTGCGACATCGCAAAGCCTCCTGGGGTGGCGGGCCGAGTGGAAACCGGGTGGTACCGGTTACAGGGTGGTCAGCAACTGGCGCATGGTCTCGATCTCCCGCTGCTGGGTCTCGACGATGGTGCGGGCCATCTCGACGGCGTCGGGGTACTGCCCGTCTCGGATCACGGCTTCGGCCATGTCGATCGCCCCTTCGTGGTGGGTGATCATGTGGGTCAGGAACAGACGGGTGGCCTCGGTGCCCTGCGCGTCGGACAGAGCCTGCATATCCTGCGCGCTCATCATGCCGCCCATGCCGCCCATGCCACCCATACCGGGCATGTCGTCCGAATCGGGCATGCCGCGGCCCATACCGGGCATAGAGGTCATGGGCATGGAGGTCATTCCGGGCATGTTGTGCCCCGGCCCGGGCATGCCACCCGGCATCTGCGGTTCGCCCCACTGTTCGAGCCAGGAGTTCATCTCATCGATCTCCGGGCCTTGGGCGGCCTTGATCTGTTCGGCCAGGGCGGTCACCTCCTCGGGGATACCTTCTTTGGCGAGGAGCATGTCGCTCATCTCGATCGCCTGGGCATGGTGCGGGATCATCATGCGCGCGAACATCACATCGGATTGATTGTGCGGTGCCGTGTCGTCGGCGGCGGAGGTGGTGGCCGAGGTGGTGGCGCTCGATGTGGCGGCGGTGGTGCCGGTGTCGGAGTCGCTGCACGCGGCTGCGGTGAACACCACCGCGAGCGCCATGGCGCCGACGGCGAGAGTCTTCTTGTTCATGAGTGGATCCTTTCCTCGAACGGTCAGAGCCCAGGTGAACCAACGACGGGGTATCCCCGCAGCCGGCGCACCCCGGACTAGGCCAGGTAGGACACGGTGGTCATCATTCCGGCTTCCTGGTGATACGCGTTGTGGCAGTGCAGCGCCCACTGGCCCGGGTTGTCGGTGTCGAATTCGATCTCCACGGTGCGCATCGGCCCGATCGTGACGGTGTCCTTGCGCAGGCCGGTGTCGGTGAGCGCGAAGGTGTGGCCGTGCAGGTGCATCGGGTGGAACATGTCCGACATGTTCCGCATCCGCATGCGCACCCGCTGCCCTTCGGCCACGTTCAGCGGCGGGATGTCGGGGTGGGCGCGGCCGTTGAGGGTCCACCGGTACGGCGACATGGTCCCTCCCATGTCCACGCTGTGATACACATCGTGTTCCTTCTCAGCCAGGCGCACATAGTCCCGGGGCGCGAGGTCGGTGCCGAGCAGCACCTGCCGGTCCAGCTCGCCCGGGCGGGTCTGTGCGGGCAGCGCGCCGGTGGCGGTGCGCACCAGCGCCTGCCCGTGCCCGGTCTTGCCTTCGGCCTGCGCGAACAGGGGGAAGACGCCGTCGCCGAGGGTGACGAGCACATCGACACGCTCACCCATGCCGAGCAGCAGCGCATCGGTGTCGTGCGGCACGACGGGGAAGCCGTCGGTGTGGGTCACGGTCATCCGGTGCCCACCGAGCGCGACGCGGAACGCGGTGTCCGCGCCGGCGTTGATGAACCGGATCCGTGCCCGCTGCCCGGGTGTCGCGGTCAAGACCATCGGATCCTCCGGGACCCGTCCGCCGACCAGGAAAAGCGGATAGCTCACGTCCCCGGCGCCGCCGAGCAGCGGGGAGAGCATCGTCTCCGCCCCCATATCCATCCCGCCCATACCGCCCATGGCGCCGTGGTCCATCCCGCCCATCGAGGCGTCGCCACTCTCGCCGGTGGCGCCGATGCCGAGGTCGCGGGCCACATCGTCGGGGGTGCGGCCGGTGCCGTCGAGCCAGTCGTCGAGCACCACGATCCACTCGTGGTCATAGTCGCCGGGCTCATTCGGATCGTCGATGATCAGGGCGCCGTAGAGGCCGCGATCGAGCTGCAATCCCGAATGCGAGTGGTAGAAGTACGTGCCCGGATCCGGGACGGTGAACTCGTAGGCGAACCGCGCCCCGGCGGCGATCGGGTCCTGGGTCAGCCCGGGCACTCCGTCCATGTCGTTGCTCAACGCCAGCCCATGCCAATGCACACTCGTCTGCGCCGGCAGCTGGTTGTCCACGTCCACCCGCAGCAGATCCCCGGCGCGGGCACGCACCAGCGGACCAGGAAGAGTGTCGTCGTATCCCCAGGTCGAGACGATGCGCCCGCCGAGGTCCACCTCGACCGGACGCGGCGTCAACCGCGCCGAGACCATCTGCTGACCCGGGCGACGGCGTTGTTGCTCGAGACGGCGCACCGCAGTCGACGAGGGCTGCACGGGGGCGCCGGTCGGTGAGCCCGACCCGGAACAGGCCATCAGGACTCCGGCTCCGGCAAGTATTGATCCGAGAAGGAAGGATCGACGGCCGAGTTCAGTCATGAACCTGCCCCCGCCGGTGCTCGACCGACGTGGTGTCGCCGGGGTGCATCAGCAGCCGGCGACGGGCCACGAATTCCTCGGAGTCGATGTCACCGCGGGCGAACCGCGCCTCGAGCAGCCGCAGCGGATCGGACTCCGGGCTGGTGCGGCCAGGCCCGTTTGCGCGGTCGGTGCGGAACATCATGGCCACCAGATAGATCACCACCGCCCAGAATGCGAACATGCACACGGCCATGACGATCCATCCGGTCCAGGTCAGCTCACCTGCCCAGCCCATCATGGTCGCCTCCTTTCTCCGGTTCGTGCCTTCAGCCTGGTGTGCCTACCCCTGGATTCCTGTGGAGGTCGTATGAAGATTTGCTCAAGAAGCCCCACGGCATCGTCGACAGTGGTGCCCGCTGGTGAAGATGGACACCATGGACTCCTCCGCTCGCACTCCCACCGCGACCAGCGATCCTGCGGCGCCGCCGCGCCCGTCGACCGGGTTGCGGGCGATGGTCGTCGAGGACGAGGCACCGTTGGCGAACCTGATCGGCTCGTATCTCGAACGCGACGGGTTCGAGACCGCGATTACCGGTGACGGCGCCGACGCCGTCACCCTCGCCCGGCAGGTCGACCCCGATGTCGTGGTCCTCGATCTGGGGCTGCCTCATCTGGACGGGGTTGAGGTGTGCCGGCAACTGCGGACCTTCTCCGACGCTTATGTCGTGATGCTCACCGCCCGCACCGAAGAAATCGATACCCTCATCGGGTTGTCCGTGGGCGCGGATGACTACATGAGCAAACCGTTCAGCCCCCGCGAATTGATGGCCCGCATCCAGGCCATGCTGCGCCGTCCCCGCACCGGTATCGCCGCACCGGCCGAGGCCGCCCCCGGCCTGATCCGCAGCGTCGGGGACCTGGTCATCGATGTGGACGGACGGGAAGTCACCGTCGCCGGGCTGCCGGTGTCCTTGACCCGCACCGAATTCGACGTCCTGGCCGCCCTGGCCCGCGATCCCGGTGTTGTGCTGACCCGTGCCCAGTTGATCGAGGCGGTGTGGGGGCCGAGCTGGACCGGCGACGACCACCTGGTCGACGTGCACATCGGTCATCTGCGCCGCAAACTCGGCGACGATGTCGTCCGCGGCCGCTACGTGCGCACCGTCCGCGGTGTGGGCTACCGGATGGGCACCGGAGCATGAATCCCCAGAGCCCCGCTCCACGAGGGTCGGTACGGCGGGCACTGGCCGGGTCGAGTTTCGGCACCCGGCTGTTCCTCGCCTTGACCGTGGTGGTGGTCGGCTGCGCCGTCAGCGCCTGGCTCGTCGCTTCCGCCCTCGCGCCCGGCATCTTCCATGATCACCTCGGTCAGGCCGGCATCGACCACAACTCGAGTCAGGCCGCCCATGTTGAAGAGGCGTTCGCCTGGGCGATCGTCCTGGCGTGGGGTCTGGCGGTCGCGGTCGCGGTGCTGCTGGCGTTGGCGGTGAGCTGGTATATCACCCGCCGTGTTCAACGCTCGTTGACCGCGGTGACCACCTCGACCGCCCGGATCGCCGGCGGCCGGTACGACACTCGCGTGTCCAGCCCCGGTCTCGGCCGCGAATTCGACGACCTTGCCCTGACCGTCAACGAACTCGCCCGCCGCCTCGAGGCCACCGAGGCCACCCGCCGCCGGATGCTCGCCGATCTCGGCCACGAGATGCGCACCCCGATCGCTACCCTCGACTCCTACCTCGAAGCCCTCGACGACGGCGTCCGCACCCTCGACGACGACACCCGACAGATCCTCCGCGCCGCCACCCACCGGCTGGGTCGTCTCGCCCAGGACATCACCGCGGTCTCGCGCGCCGAAGAACACCTCACCCGCATCCGGCCGGTGCCCACCACCACCGGCGCCCTGGTCACCGCCGCGGTCGATGCGGTGCGCGAACGGTACGAGAGCAAAGGCGTCGCACTGCACAGCCGGATCACCGACTCGATGGTCGTGTCGGTCGATCCCGACCGGCTCGGGCAGGTCCTGGGCAACCTGCTCGACAATGCCCTGCGCCACACCGCTTGTGGCGGCACGGTCACGGTCACCAGCAGACGAGCGAACCGCGATCGGGTGGAGATCACGGTGGCCGACACCGGTGAGGGCATTGCTCCTGAGCACCTCGACCACCTCTTCGATCGCTTCTACCGCGCCGATACTGCCCGTGATCGCCGACACGGCGGCAGCGGTATCGGCCTGACCATCACCCGTGCCCTCGTCGAAGCCCACCACGGGCGCATCCGAGCACACAGTGACGGGCCGGGCCGTGGGGCACGCTTTACGATCGAACTGCCCGTCATTGCAGTCTGACCTCGGAGCCTGCTTCGGTGTTGCCGTATCCGGCACATCTCAATCCGTGGACTCACGACCTCCGAGTGCGGGCCCTCGACTGGGGGACTGAACGCCTCCGCCATGTTTGTTGTCGTCGGCGCCGACGGACCACCTCTGTCAGGCGTGGGCGCCGTCGGGAACGAGCTCGGCGATCAGCGCCTCGACCTTGGCTTTGATCTCGTCGCGGATCGGACGCACCGCCTCGACCCCTTGCCCGGCCGGATCCTCGAGCACCCAATCCCGATACGACTTGCCCGGAAACACCGGGCACGTGTCGCCGCACCCCATGGTGATCACCACATCGGAGGCCTGCACCGCATCGACGGTGAGGATCTTCGGGTTCTGCGCGGAGATGTCGACACCCACCTCGGCCATCGCCTCGACGGCGGCCGGGTTGACCTGCTCGGCCGGAGCGGAGCCCGCGGAACGGACCTCGACCCGGTCGCCGGCCAGCGCGGTGAGGAATCCCGCGGCCATCTGGGAACGGCCGGCGTTGTGCACACACACGAACAACACCGAGGGTGTGCGGTTGGTCGAGGAAGCAGTGGTCATGAAAACAGACGTCCTTTCGAAGGGAACTCAGGCAGAGACGGGGTCGAGTTCGGCGAGCAGCACCCGCACGCGAGTGTCGATATCGTCGCGGACGGCGCGTACCGTCTCGAGCGACTCGTCGTTCGGATCGAGCAACGACCAGTCGAGGTAGCGCTTACCCGGATACACCGCGCACGCGTCGCCGCACCCCATGGTGATCACCACATCGGCGGCTGCCACCACATCGTCGGTCAGGGGTTTGGGATATTCGCCGCCGAGATTGAGCCCGATCTCGGCCATCGCCTCGACCACGACAGGATGAATCGTCGCCGCAGGAGCCGATCCGGCGGAGCGCACGTGCACCCGCCCCGCGCCGTGATGAGCCAGCAGTGCCGCGGCCATCTGCGAGCGTCCGCTGTTGCGCACGCACACGAACAGCACCTCCGGCACATCCTTCGGCACGGCCCCTTCGGCCTGCGCCAAAGCAGTGAGGCGTTCGCCCGCGAAGCGGGTGGCCAGCGAGGGCAGGTGAGTGTGGATCTTGGCGGTGCGCCGCAGCGCCGCATACGACTCGAACACCATCCGCTCGACGGTCTGCGCCGAGAACACCCCAGCGTACTTCTCGGCGAGATGCTCGGCGCTGCGGTGCAGCACCGCCTGAGGCATCAGTAGTTCCGGCTGAGCAGCGTGCTCGGACATCGACATCTCCTGACGTGATCGATCCTTACGACACAGCGGGGGCAGACGAACCGGTGAAACGCTTCCGCAGAGCGAGCGAGACGTAGATCAGGGCAACGAGGACAGGTACCTCGATCAGCGGACCGACCACCCCGGCCAACGCCTGACCGGAGGTGACACCGAAAGTGCCGATCGCGACGGCGATGGCGAGCTCGAAGTTGTTTCCGGCGGCGGTGAACGCCAGTGTGGTGGTGCGCTCGTAACCGAGCCCGACCGCCGCACCGAACAGGAATCCGCCGCCCCACATGAGGATGAAGTACGCGAGCAGCGGCAACGCAATGCGTACGACGTCCCACGGCTGTGAGGTGATCTGCTCACCCTGCAGGGCGAACAGGATCACGATGGTGAACAGCAACCCGTAGAGCGCCCACGGTCCGATCTTCGGCAGGAACGTGTCCTCATACCACTGGCGGCCTTTGGCTTTTTCGCCGAAGTGGCGGGTCAAGAAGCCGGCGACCAGAGGGATGCCGAGGAAGATCAGCACCGATTTCGCGATCTGCCACGGTGAGACATCGAGGGTGGTCTGTTCGAGTCCGAGCCAGCCCGGCAGGATCGACAGGTAGAACCAGCCGAGGACGGCGAACATGATGACCTGGAAGACGGAGTTGATCGCGACCAGCACGGCGGCGGCTTCGCGGTCGCCGCACGCGAGGTCGTTCCAGATGATGACCATCGCGATGCAGCGGGCGAGGCCGACGATGATCAGGCCGGTGCGGTATTCGGGCAGGTCGGGCAGGAGCAGCCAGGCGAGGGTGAACATCAGAGCCGGGCCGAGCACCCAGTTGAGGATCAGCGACGAGATCAGCAGCTTGCGATCGCCGGTGACGGTGTCGAGGCGGTCGTAGCGCACCTTCGCGAGCACCGGGTACATCATGATCAACAGACCGAGCGCAATCGGCAGGGAGATGTTGTCGATCTCGATGATGCTCAGTGCGTCGCCGAGCCCGGGGATGAGGCGGCCGAGCAGCAGACCGGCGACCATGGCGATGCCGATCCACACGGCCAAGAACCGGTCGAGGACCGACATCTTGCCGGCGACAGACCGGTTGTCGGTCGTGGTGGTCACGAGAGAGTCTCCGCGAGTGCGGCGGTCGGGGTGCAAGCCGATGCGGGCAGGACCCCGGATTCGGTGGCGAGTACCGCGGACAGTTGTTCCAGGGCAGTAGGGAGCACCCGGTAGTACACCCAAGTGCCGCGGCGTTCGCAGTCGAGTAGACCGGCTTCGCGCAGCACCTTGAGGTGATGCGAGATGGTCGGCTGCGACAGGTCGAAGGCGGGGCTGATGTCGCACACACAGCTCTCGCCGCCCTGGTGGCTGGCGATCATGCTGAGCATGCGCAGGCGGACCGGATCTCCCAATGCCTTGAACATGCGGGCCAGGTCGGTGGCCCAATCCGAGGTGAGCGGCTCACGCGAGAGGGGCGGGCAGCACGGCTCGGCCCCGCTCGACATCTGATTCGACATGCGTCTATATTGACTCGTATCTATTCAAGCGTCAATCCGAGTTCGTCGGAAAGGATCACCCTCGTGCCCGCTGCTTCGGTGCTGTTCGTGTGTGTGAAGAACGGCGGCAAGTCCCAGATGGCTGCCGCCCTCACGCGCCAGGCCGCCGGCGACCGCGTCGCCGTTCATTCGGCCGGCACCGTACCCGGCTCGTCCCTCAATGCTCTGTCGATGCAGGTCCTCGAGGAGATCGGGGCACCCGTGGACGGTGAGTATCCCAAGCCGATCGATCCGCAGCTGCTCGGCGAGGTCGACCTGGTGGTCACCCTCGGCGGCGAAGCCCGCGTCGACGCGCCCACCGGGGTGGTCGTCGAGAACTGGGACACCGATGAGCCGTCCGAGCGTGGCATCGACGGCATCGAGCGGATGCGCCTGGTGCGCGATGACATCGCCGTCCGCGTCGAGGAGCTCGCTACCCGGCTGCTGTCCGACGCCGACGCCCGATAACCGAGTTCGTCCCGGAAACTCTGTTCGCCCTCGAGCACTGAAGGAATACCTGATACCTATGAGCACCATCGCAGTCTTCGAACCGGCCCTGTGCTGCAACACCGGCGTGTGCGGCGAGGACCTCGACCAGAACCTGGTCACCTTCACCGCCGACATGGCCGCGCTGACCGAGCAGGGCGCCACCATCACCCGCCACAACCTGGCCAACGACCCACTCTCGTTCGCCCACAACGAGACGGTCAAGAAATTCCTCGAACTCGCCGGATCGGATGGGCTGCCGCTCGTGCTCGTCGACGACGTCACCGTCGCTACCGGCCGCTACCCGACTCGCACCGAACTCGCCACCTGGGCCGGCCTCGAGGTGCCCGCCGCGCCGCCGTCCGGCGTGACCATGCTCGGGCTCGCCGACGACAACGACTCCTGCTGCACACCGGGCGAGTCCACCTGCTGCTGACCATAGGTCTGCACCTTTCCGTTGACCCGTTCTACGAGGAGTACCCGCTTTCATGACTGTCGCCGACCCGACGTTCCTGACCGACCCGCCCCGGTTCGTGTTCTTCACCGGTAAAGGCGGGGTCGGCAAGACCTCCATCGCGTGCGCGTCGGCAGTGCGCCTGGCCCGGGCAGGCAAGAAGGTGCTGCTCGTCTCGACCGACCCCGCCTCCAATGTCGGGCAGGTCTTCGGTCTGAGCATCGGCAACACGATCACCGAGGTCCCCGCGGCGGCGGGGCTCTGCGCGCTCGAGATCGACCCCGAGCAGGCCGCCGCCGCCTACCGCGAACGCATCGTCGGTCCCGTCCGCGGATTGTTGCCCGCAGCGGAGATCGCGTCGATCACCGAACAGTTGTCCGGCTCGTGCACCACCGAAGTCGCGTCGTTCGACGAATTCACTTCTCTGCTTACCGATCCCGACGGCCGGGTCGCCGGGTTCGATCACGTGCTGTTCGACACCGCCCCCACCGGCCATACCATCCGGCTGCTGCAACTGCCCGGTAACTGGACCGAATTCCTCGACCACGGCAAAGGCGACGCGTCCTGCCTCGGACCGCTGGCCGGGCTCGACAAGCAGAAAGCCATGTACGCCGGCGCGGTCGAGGCCTTGTCAGACCCCGGCCGCACCCGCCTGGTGCTCGTGGCACGCGCGAACCGCGCCGCTCTGGCCGAGATCGCCCGCACCCACAGCGAACTCGCCGCGATCGGCATGACGAGACAGCATGTGGTCGTCAACGGCGTGCTGCCCGACCCGGCCGACGACACCGACCCGCTGGCTACCGCCGTGTACCAGCGTGAACAGGCCGCACTGGCGGGTCGCGGCGCCGCGATCGCCGCGCTGCCCACCGATCTGGTGGAACTCAAGCCGGTCAACATGGTCGGCCTCGACGCCTTGAACACCCTGTTCGACACCACCACCACCACCGCAATGACCACCGGCACCGATCCGGGGCTTGCCGCCGTCGCCGACGCCCCGTTAGCGGATCTGGTCGATGCGATCGAGGTCGACGGGCCCGGACTGGTGATGTGCATGGGCAAAGGCGGGGTCGGCAAAACCACTGTTGCCGCCGCGATCGCGGTGGCCCTGGCCTGCCGTGGTCACGATGTGCATCTGACCACCACCGACCCCGCCGCGCATCTGACCGACACCCTTGCCGGGGAGCTCGATCACCTCGAGGTGTCCCGCATCGACCCTCATGAGGCGAGCGAGACCTACCGAGACCAGGTGCTGGCTACCAAGGGCGCCGGGCTCGATGAGGCCGGCCGCGCCACTCTCGCCGAGGACCTGCTCTCCCCGTGCACCGAGGAGGTCGCGGTGTTCCAGGCCTTTTCGAAGGTGATTCACGAATCACGTCGCAAGTTCGTCGTCGTCGATACCGCCCCCACAGGCCACACGTTATTGCTGCTCGATGCGACCGGGTCGTATCACCGGGAGATCGCCCGGCAGATGGGCAACGGCGGGCACTTCACCACACCGCTGATGCGGCTACAGGACCCGGCGCAGACCAAGATTGTGCTGGTCACTCTTGCCGAGACCACCCCGGTGCTCGAAGCCGCCGGTCTGCAGGATGATTTGCGCCGCGCCGGTATCGAGCCGTGGGCGTGGGTGGTCAACAATTCTCTGGCCGCCGCAGAACCGACCGCGCCGTTGTTGCGGCAGCGGGCGGTCGCCGAATTGGAGCAGATCGACACGGTTGGGGGTGAGCTCGCCGATCGGTGCGCGGTGATTCCGCTGGCCGTCAGCGAACCGGTCGGAATCGCAGCCCTGGAATCGCTCACCACCGCACAGTTGCAGCCCTCATCAGTGCGGTAGCCCTCTACAGGGCAGCCACTGGAAGTCTTCCGTGGAAGTCTCCGACCGGTCTCTCCGTGATCCTGACCTACCAGCCGTTCGATTCTCGGAATTCGATGCTGGGACAGATTGGGTCTGTCATGCATTCGGTGGGGCTGCGGAAGTCACCAGGAGAGTTCGTGGCAGCGGCCCTCGCCGTCGTGGGGTTCGACCTGCAAGGTGGCATGTTCGAGGTGGAAGCGTTCTGCCAACAGAGTTTGTGCTGCTGTGAGCACCGCAGTGGAGTCGGTGCCGGACTCGGTGACCAGATGCGCGGAGGCCACCTCCATTCCCGAGGTAAGCGTCCAGACATGCAGGTCGTGGGACTCGTGTACTCCGGGAAGAGCATCGAGTGCCGCGTTGACCTCGGTGATGTCGATACTCTTCGGTGCTTGCTGGAGCAGAATGCCGATTGCATGTCGGCCGAGGTTGTAGGCCCGCGGCAGGACAAAGAACCCGATAGCGACACCGATGATCGGATCGGCATACCGCCAGCCGAACACGAGGGTCACCACACCACTGACGAGCACGCCCACCGAGCCGAGCATGTCGGCAAGGACTTCCAGGTAAGCCCCGCGCACATTGAGGCTCTCCTTGGCCCCGTCGCGCAGCAGAAGAAACGAGATCACGTTCATGGTCAGGCCGACCACAGCGACGATGGTGACGGGAAGGCCGGGGACCTCGGGCGGCTCGGACAGCCGGTGGAGGGCCTCGTAGAGAATCCAGAGGGCGACGCCGAACAGTAGGAGCGCGTTGAGCAGGGCGGCGAACACCTCGGTGCGGTACAGGCCGAAGGTGCGGTTCGGTCGGCTGCGGGCGCGTTGCGCGACGGTGATGGCCGTAACTGCCATCAAGATGCCGAACACGTCGGTGAACACATGCGCGGAGTCGGACAGCAAAGCCAGCGACGAGGTGGATAACCCGACGACGAGTTGGATCACGAAGGTCGTCAGTCCGAGGGCCACGGCGATCCACAGTCGTCGGACGTGTCGACCGGAGGCGCTGGTGGCCTGGCCGGGGGAAATACCATGTCCGTGTCCGTGGCTCATCGCGGCACCTTTCCGTTGACGACATGAACAATATTGTCATATGCGCATCTATGCATGCAATGCACCTGAGGGGGTGAGGATCAGCGATGAACTATCTTTCATAGTATTTCGGCGGCGAGGCACGCGCCTGCAGGTTCGGCCGGCGGGAACGGGCGAACAACGGACGAGTGAGGTTTTCCGTGGCAGGCACTAAGAGAGCTGTAGTCGGCGTGATGACCGGCTGGACAGTAGGGGCGGCGCTGGTAGCGACCGCCTTGGCGGCCGTATCGAGCAGTGAGGTTCTGCGGTTGCTCGGGCTGCCCGATCCCGGGGTGTTGACGAGGTACGGCCTTCCGGCCGCCACCGCGATAGGGGAAGTGGCGGCGGTGGTGATGATCGGGTCGCTGCTGGTTGCGGCGGTGCTGGTACCGCCGCAACGGTCCGGGGTGCTCGATGTCGACGGATACCGGGCGGTGCGCACTGCGGGAGCGGCTGCAGCGCTGTGGGCCGGATCCGCGGTGGCGCTCGTTCCTCTGACGTTGTCGGATACCTCGGGCCAGCCGCTGAGTACCGTGTTCGCCGATCCGCTCCCGTTCGTACAGGCGGTGGGGCAAATCGAGGTCGCCACCGCGTGGGTGTGGACCGCCGGTCTGGCCGCTGTCGTGGGGCTGGGATCTCGCCTCGTGCTGCAGCATCGGTGGACGCCGGTGCTGCTGGTGATGGCGGTGCTGAGCTTGATGCCCCGTGCGTTGACCGGACATTCCTCGGCAGGGGGATCGCATGACCTGGCCACTAACAGTCTGGTGTTGCATCTGGTGGCGGCCGGTCTCTGGGTCGGTGGATTGGCGGCGCTGGTGCTGCACGCTGTGCGCGGAGGTGGGCACCTGGATGTGGCCACGCGCCGGTTCTCCGCGATGGCGACGGTGGCCTTCGTGGTGATGGCCGCCTCGGGGACGGTCAACGCCCTGGTGCGAGTTCCGATCGGGCAACTGCTGTCCGGCCCGTACGGATTCGTGGTGATGGCCAAGGTGCTCGCATTCGCCGTGGTGGGGTGGCTGGGGTGGCGCCAGCGGACGGTGGCCGTCACTGCTCTGGCTGCCGACCCGTCGAATCGGGGCCCGTTCGTACGGTTGGCGTTGATCGAGTCGGCAGTGCTGGCCGTCACGGTCGGGCTCGGGGTGGCATTGGGTCGCACGCCGCCGCCGCAGGGTGAACGCGGCGCACCCAGCCTGGTCGAGGAAGTCCTGGGGTACGGCTTCGACGGGGCGCCGACGATGGCCCGTTTGGTGACCGAATGGCGGTTCGATCTACTGCTGGGATCCGCTGCGGTGGTGCTGGCGGCGGTCTACTTGTGGGGGGTGCGCCGACTGCGTGCCTCGGGAAAGCACTGGCCGGTGGGTCGGATCGTCTCCTGGCTGCTCGGCTGTGTCGTGCTGCTTGTGGCCACCTCGTCGGGCGTCGGGCGC
This sequence comes from Rhodococcus sp. SJ-2, assembly GCF_053750035.1. Taxonomy (NCBI): domain Bacteria; kingdom Bacillati; phylum Actinomycetota; class Actinomycetes; order Mycobacteriales; family Nocardiaceae; genus Rhodococcus; species Rhodococcus sp. SJ-2. The sequence goes on along the minus strand of NZ_JBSMJG010000003.1, from coordinate 63,420 downwards.
TACGCTCCAGCGGCATTCAGTGTGCACCTCGCCGCGACGGCGGCGCTGGCGATCGTGGTACCGCTGTGCCTGGTACTGGGAGCTCCGCTCACCTTGGCGGCAGCGACGGTGCGGCCTTGCTCGGGCGGCGCAGTTCCGGGCGCCCGCGACTGGATGCGGGCGCTGTTCACCAGCACCGCTCTGCGGTGGATGACTCACCCGGCGGTCACGGTGACCGTGTTCCTGGGCACCTTCTATGTGCTGTATCTCGGGGGGATGTACGACGGACTTGCCGGGTCGCACACCGCGCATGTGTCGATCAATGTGTGGCTGCTGATGGTGGGAGGGGTGTTCTTCTGGAGCATCGTGGGCATCGATCCGGTGCCCCGCCCGCCGGCGCCGGTGGTGCGGGTGGCCGCGGCGGGAGCGGCGCTGGCCGGGTATGCGTTCTTCCTGGTGGCCGTGATCATGGCGGATTTCGTGGTTGCCGGCGAGTTCTACGATTCGCTGCGACTGGGGTGGTTCGACGACCTGGCGGCCGATCAGCGGCTCGGGGGCAACCTGGCGTGGGGTGTCGGTGAGTTGCCGCTGCTGCTGGCGACGGTGCTCGCGATCGTGCAGTGGGGCTCTGCCGATCAGCGGCGTGCACGTCGGCGTGACGAGCAGGTCGCTCACACCGGTGACGACGAACTCGCCTCCTACAACGCCATGCTGCACAGCTTGTCTGATCCGGAGAGCGCCGCCGACGGCCGCGGCCGGAATAGTTCCAGATCATGACCATCCACGGGGATTGCACACCGACCGGTTATTGAAACTATGCAACATAGTAGTACGGTGTCGATGTCCGTCACCGTTTCGTTATCACGCGAGCGGGTGCCTTCCTGAGGATGCATCTTGGCCCGACACCGTAGACCAGAACCCGAACTCGCTGATCCCCGCCACTTTCGCTGTGATACTCCGACCTGGCGTCGTCCCGAGCCGACCGAGACCGTCGACGCGGGCAGGACGATCGAGTCCGTTGCGCCGACACCGCCGGTCCTGGACTCGGACGCACGTCTCGATGCCGAGAACCGGGAGTCCCCCGAAGAGCAGGCGGAGACCGACGTGCCCGCCCCGCTCCGGAGCGCAGGCGCACATCGCCGGACGAGCGCAGGGGCCAGCGGACGTGTCCTGGCAGTGTCGGTGGCTGCCGGGGCATTGTTTGCGGCCACGACCTCGAGTGCCCACGCCGCGTCGGTCCATCCCGCGGCCGTCGAAGAATTCGAGACCGCACCGGAGCCGTCGACCCCGCCGGAATCGCTCTCGCAGGCGCCGCAGGTGCTGCAGGTGGCCCAGGTACCGACTCTGGCGGACTTCGCGGACCAACTCGACCGGGCTCGGCTGCGCGAAGAGCGCCGGCTCGCGCGAGAGGCCGAGGCACGGCGCCCGAAGACGCTGATGCCTGTCAGTGGCACGCTCACCTCGAGTGTCGGGCCGCGATGGGGAACCACCCACTACGGTCTCGACATCGCCAACACGATCGGCACCCCCATCGTCTCGGTGACCGACGGCACGGTACTCGAGGCCGGGCCGGCTTCCGGTTTCGGCCTGTGGGTGCGAGTTCTGCAGGACGACGGCACCATCGGGGTGTACGGGCACATCGACCAGGCCTTGGTCTCTGCGGGACAGCGTGTGCGTGCCGGTGAGCAGATCGCCACTGTCGGCAATCGAGGGCAGTCGACCGGACCGCATCTGCACTACGAGGTCTGGGAGCCGGACGGTCGTAAAGGTGATCCCATGGCATGGTTGAGCGCACGAGGAGTTCAGGTCGCGCCGGATGCGCGCGCATAGGTAGCGCATGGATAAGGGATGATCGGTGAATGTCTGCGAGGGGAGCCATGAATAGGTTGGGGGGCCTCGAGGCCGAGGTGATGAACGAACTGTGGTCGACCGAGGATCCGCAGTCGGTGCACGATCTCGTCGATCGGCTCAGCGAACGCAAAGAGTTCGCCTACACCACCATCTTGACCGTGGTCACCCACCTGTACGAGAAGGGGTGGGTGCAACGGGAAAAGCGTAGCCGCGCGTACTTCTATTCGCCCTCCCGCAGCCGGGAAGAGGCGACCTCCGAGGCGCTGCGTGCGCTGCTCGACAGCAGCGCCGACCCCAGCGCAGTGCTGCTGCATTTCGCCAAGACGGTCAGTGACCGCGAATACGATGCCCTGCGCCGCGGTAGGACGAACCGGACCGCCGACCAATGACATTGGCCCTGGTCCTGCTGCTGGGCGCTGCTCTGATCTCGATCGCCGCACCGCGGATGCTCGCCCGGCTTGCCGGCACCTCCCTGCCTCCGGGAGTCCTGCTGGCAGCCTGGCTCGGCAGCCTGGGCGGGGCGCTGTTCCTCGGGGCTTCGGCGGTGGTCACCTTGGCCTGGCCCGACCATGCGCCCGCTGAGGCCGCGGTCGAAGCCGTGGTGCGATGTTTTACCGCCATGTCCCATGCGGTGCAGCCGTGGATCACCGAAACCATGGCAGCAGTCGGGGCTCTGGGATTGCTCGCCGTGGTGGTCCGAGCCGTGATTCTGGGTCGGCGATACGCCCGGGAACAGGCCCGTCTGCGCACCTATCACCGGGATGTGGTCGCCATCGTCGCCCGTTCCCGCGACGACGATGTGATGTGGCTAGCGCACCCGATGCCGATGGCCTACAGCGTCGCCGGCCGGCCCGGGTTCGTCGTCGCCACGGACGGGTTGTCGGATTTTCTGACCACGGGTGAACGCGACGCGGTGCTCGCCCACGAACGGGCGCACCTGCGAGGCGGTCACCACCTCATCGTCACCACATGCGACATCCTCGCTGCGGTATTCCCGGTCGTCCCCTTGTTCGCGTCTGCCCCGTCCGCGGTCAAAACTCTGGTCGAACTCACCGCAGATCAGCACGCTGCCCACGCCACCAGCACAGCAACCGTGTGCTCGGCGCTGACCGTGGTGTCCGCATCGACACTGTCGCAGCCGGCCGGGACCCTGGGGCTGAGCAACGAGACGACGCTGCGGCTGCGCACCCTGAACCTCAGCTGGCGGACCCGATGGCCGCGGCTGTCGTACGCGACTGCCGCAGCGTTGTCGGTGACCATGCCCATGGCCACCGCGCTGGCCGGGCTGGCCGTGGTCTCTGCGTCGGTGTGCCTGGTAGCCACCACGGTCTGATCCACCCTAAAAACTATGCTGCGTAGTAATTAGGTACGCTCGTGACGTCTCATCGTTGTGCGCACGCGCAAAAACCGGATCGGACAGCACCTCATGACCGCTCTCGCCCCACCACCCTTACCTGCCGCCACCCGTCCGATGCCGGCGCGGCGCAGACCCAAGGGCGCCTTCCTCTACAAGATGATCACCACGACAGACCCGAAGGTTCTGGGTCTGATGTATCTGGTGACCTCGTTCGCGTTCTTCGGGGCCGGCGGACTGATGGCGCTGTTCATGCGCAGCGAGCTCGCCGTACCCGGTCTGCAGTTCCTGTCGAACGAGCAGTACAACCAGCTGTTCACCATGCACGGCACGATCATGTTGCTGATGTATGCCACCCCGGTGGTGTTCGGTTTCGCCAACTACATCCTGCCGCTGCAGATCGGGGCACCCGATGTCGCCTTTCCCCGCTTGAATGCCTTCAGCTACTGGCTGTATCTGTTCGGTTCCCTCATCGCCGTCAGCGGTTTCCTCACCCCGGGCGGGGCCGCCGACTTCGGGTGGACGGCCTACGCGCCGTTGAGCTCGGAACTGCATTCGCCGGGGATGGGCGCCAACCTGTGGGTCGTGGGTCTGGTCGTGTCCGGTCTGGGCACCATCTTGGGCGCGGTCAACTTCATCACCACCGTCGTGTGCATGCGTGCCCCGGGGATGACGATGTTCCGGATGTCGATCTTCACCTGGAACATCTTCATCACCTCGATCCTGATCCTGCTCGCCTTCCCGCTGCTGACCGCGGCGCTGATGGGCTTGCTGTACGACCGAATGCTCGGCGGGTACATCTTCGATCCCGCCACCGGCGGTGTGTTGCTCTGGCAGCACATGTTCTGGTTCTTCGGCCACCCCGAGGTCTACATCATCGCGCTGCCGTTCTTCGGTATCGTCTCCGAGATCTTCCCGGTGTTCTCCCGCAAACCGATCTTCGGCTACACCGGTCTGGTCTATGCCACCTTGGGCATTGCCGCGCTGTCGATCGCGGTGTGGGCGCACCACATGTACGCCACCGGCGCAGTACTGCTGCCGTTCTTCTCGTTCATGACCTTCCTGATCGCCATCCCCACCGGCGTGAAATTCTTCAACTGGATCGGCACCATGTGGCGAGGCCAGCTGACATTCGAGACGCCCATGCTGTTTTCCGTCGGGTTCTTGATCACCTTCCTGTTCGGCGGTCTGTCCGGCGTCATCCTCGCGAGCCCGCCGATGGACTTCCAGCTGCACGACTCATACTTCGTGGTGGCGCACTTCCACTACGTGGTGTTCGGCACCGTGGTGTTCGCGACCTACGCCGGCGTCTACTTCTGGTTCCCGAAGATGACGGGCCGGATGATGGACGAGCGCCTCGGCAAGTGGCACTTCTGGTTGACCTTCATCGGCTTCCACGCCACATTCCTGGTGCAGCACTGGCTCGGCAACGAGGGCATGCCCCGCCGGTACGCCGACTATCTGCCCACCGACGGGTTCACCACCTTGAACGTGATCTCGACCATCGGCTCCTTCGTCCTGGGCGCCTCGGTGTTGCCGTTCATGTGGAACGTCTTCAAGAGCTACCGCTACGGCCGGATCGTGACCGTCGACGACCCGTGGGGCTACGGCAACTCGCTCGAATGGGCCACCACCTGCCCGCCGCCGCGCCACAACTTCACCGAACTACCGCCGATCCGCTCCGAACGACCTGCGTTCGAGCTGCACTACCCGCACATGGTCAAACGCATGCGAGACGAGGCGCACGTGGGATTCAGCGGTGCCCCCAAGAGCACCACGATCGTCGATCGTGATCCCGCCGAGCTGCAGAGCTCCGGCGAGCCATCGACACACAGCGACACCTCGACACCTACCGACCCGAAAGAATAGTCGTTCGCCGTCTCGGCGCCGAAAGATCGGAAAACACTGTTGAAGACCAACATGCCGGTGGTGACTGTGCCGGCAACAGACCGGGCCACCGCGGCATTGGCCGACTGGGTCATCAGGGACCTGACCGCGTTGATGCTCGAGCATGCCGGACTTCCGGATCCTCAGCGGCTGCGTCGCCTGCCGACCGTCACAGCCGCCCACATCGGCAAGCCGAGCAAACTGCGTCGGCATGTGCGCGCGTTGGAACAGGTTCTGGGACAGGTGAACCGGCACCTCCATGCCAGCACGCCTCCCTGTGGGTACGGCGCCCAGGCGGCCCCTGCCGTGCCCGACGAGGTCTTCGATGTGGCGGCCGATGTGGCCGGGACCGTCGCCGACTACGGCAGCCCGGCTGCCGCTCTGGCCAATCGGGCGGTCCTGATCTCGGCTGCAGTGATCGGCGAGGGATGGGGGATGACCTCGGCAACCGAAAATTGGTCGGCTACCGCACAGTCGTATTGCGCATTCATCACGCAGCTGTGGTGCGACGAGCCGCAGGCGCAGGTGCTCGTCGATCCCGGATAGCGATCGAGGTCACTGCAGTGGGATACCCGGCCGGGCTGCGGGGCCCTGTCTCGGACGGATCGGGCTGGATCCGCCCGAGACAGGCCCGTACGGCGGCCGGAACCGCTCGTTGTAGGCGGACTTGAGCTGGCGCGGCCGGGCGCTGCCCGGACCATCCCTGAATCCGAGAGGAGTGTGAGGTGCGTCAGGGATATTTCGCCGTCCGGGTGAGATATCCATAGGGTTCGACTCTCGACCGGCCGCAGAACATCGACATGGTCACCGCGCATCTCACGGGCGGGCGACGCGGTCGGTGCGACGATGCGCAAAGGTCGAGGTCATGGCAGGGACAACAGAGCCGTGGCTGACCTTGTGCGGCCCGTGTCAGATCAGGGTCTGCCAGTACGACCAGAAGGCTTCGACGACGAAGGCGAGCACGGTCAACACCCACACCGTCGGTAGCACCGAATGGTGACGGTGCAGCAGCTGCCATGTCCGCGACGGCCGGGTCGTGTGCACCGCCTCGAGGTACAGCAGGCAGTACCACCAGGCGAGCGCAGTCACCAGCCACACCACCATGCAGTACGGACACAACGCCCCGATCCGGAAGAGACTCTGGAATGCCAGCCAGTGCACGAAGACGACCGCAGCACTCAGGCCGGTGAACAGGCCGTTCCAATACCATCGGGGCAAGCTGGCTCCGGCCAGGACTACGGCGGCAGTGGTGAGCACAACCGCGAAACCCATCAGCCCCAGCAGCGGATTGGGAAAGCCGAACAATTCCGCTTGCCACGAGGTCATGATCGACCCGCAACTGATGACCGGATTGATGCTGCACGAGGGCCGATACGTCGGATCGGCCAGCACAGCGAACTTCTCGATGGTGAGCACCAGCGAAGCGATCAGACCCGCAGTGCCGCAGACACCGAGAATCCAGCCCACCCCTTTGCGGCCGAGTGCCCGCCCCGACGTCTCGCCGGCGACCGTCGCCGAACCCGCCGGGACGCTCACTCTGCCAACGCCGTGTCGATCCTGGCCTTGAGCAGTTCGTAGCTGGGCATGGTCGGCAGCTCGACGTCATTGAGGAACAGCGTGGGCGTGCCCTGCACACCGAGGGCGAGACCGTCGTCGAAATCTTGGTCCACGCGCGCGCTGACAGCGGGATCGTTGACGTCACGCTCGAATGCGGCCATATCCAACCCCAGCTGTTCGGCAAAACCCCAGAACACTGCTGCCTGAGACTGGCTCGACTCGCCCCACTGCGCCTGCGTTTCATACATACGCTGGTACATCGGCTCGAGACGGCCCTGCCGAGCCGCGGCCTCGACGACCCGGGCCGCCAGATGGCTGTTGGTGTGGCTGGGAATGGGGAAATAGCGGATGCCGATGTCGATCCGTCCGGCGTACTCGCTGCGGATCCGCTCCATCACCGGGTACAACGCTCTGCAGGACTCGCACTCGAAATCGAGGAATTCGACCAGCTGAACCTTGTCGTCGGGGGCGGTGGACAAGGTGCGGATGTCCGTTGTCCACACCGGTGTCGCGGCAGCACCGGACGACTCCTGCCCGTCTTGTCCGTTCGATTCGGCGCGATTGGCGTAGAGCACCACCGCCAGCACCACCACGAACACGGCCACCAGTGCCGCGGAGACTTTCATATTGGGCGTCAGTTTCATGTTTCGTCCGTCTCGGGTACCGGGAGCGAGCCGGCAGTGTCACCGACCCACCGTAAAACTACGCTACATAGTAGATGGGCTAGGGTAGAGCCCGGTCAGCGCCCTTCGCGTTCTATCGACAGGCCACCGCCCCGGACGTCATACCGGTGCCAGGGAGGCCGAGAAAGTATGCACCCATGAAGAAACTCGTCACGATCTTCGCCGCCGCCGCAGCAGTGCTGCTCCTCGGCGTCACGCCCGCACAAGCGCACAGCACGTTGATCGGCTCCACCCCCGCAGCCGACGCCGCGGTGGCAGGTTCCCCAGAGGAAATCGAGCTGCAGTTCAACCAGACCATCAATACCGCGTTCGCCACGGTGACCCTCACCGACGGTGAAGGTACGCAACGCGGAAGCTCCGAGTCGATCGTCGACGGAGACCGGGTGCGGCTGTCGATCCCCGAGCCCCTGGCCGCAGGGGGCTACACCGTCGGTTACCGGGTCATCTCCGCCGACGGCCATCCCATCACCGGCTCCTACGCCTTCACCGTCACTGCAGCGGCCGGGCAGACCCCGGCCCCCGATGCTCCGACGGCCTCGTCTGATGCCACGTCGGCCGCAGCCGCACCCGAGACCCCCGAGGCGCAGGCCGAGTCCGCAGACGCGGAGTCCTCGAGCTCCTCGGTGCCACTCCTGCTGATCTTCGCCGCGCTGGGAGTGCTGGTCATCGCTGGCGGCACCTGGGCAGTGGTACGCGCCTCCCGCAAGAGCTGACACGCAGACCGGCGGAACGGGCTGTACACCGCCGGCCTTCTCGCTCCGTCCCGACCCACGTGCGCGACGCCTTGTAATTTCGGTTCCCCTGACTTTTAATTCAGGGGAACCTTAGGAGGCGGTGGATGACGCTGACGCACGACCTCGGGCGCACGCAGCGATGGCGCCGCTGGACACTTCTCGGACCGGCATTCGTCGCCTCCAACGTCAGCGCCGGTGCCCAGTTCGGCTACCTGCTGGTGTGGGTGGTCGTGGCGGCCAATGTCATGGCCGCGTTGGTGCAATACCTGTCCGCCAAACTGGGTCTGGTCACCGGCAGGTCGTTGCCCGAGGCGCTGCGTGAACGCATGCCTCGGCCGGTGCGCTTGGCGTACTGGGGGCAGGCGGAGCTGGTCGCCATGGCCACCGACCTGGCCGAGGTCATCGGCGGCGCCATTGCCCTGAATCTGCTCTTCGATCTCCCGCTACTGGTCGGAGCGCTGATCACCGGGGCGGTCTCGCTAATCCTGCTGCTGGTACAGGACACACGCGGTCAGCGCGGATTCGAACGGGTGATCACCGGCCTGTTGGCGGTCATCGCAATCGGCTTCGTCACCAGCATCTTCGTCGCCCCACCCCCCGCCCACGCTGTCGTCGACGGACTCGTGCCACGCTTCGACGGCGCCGAATCGGTCCTGCTGGCCGCGGCCATGCTCGGTGCGACCGTGATGCCGCATGCGGTCTACCTGCACTCGGGCCTTGCCCGGGACCGTCATGGGCATCCCGAACCCGGTCCACGACGAACCCTGCTGCTGCGGGTCACGCGCTGGGATGTCGGATTGGCCATGGTGGTGGCGGGAACGGTGAATCTGGCCATGCTGCTCATGGCCGCGACGACGTTGCGCGGGCGAGAAGGGGTCGATTCGATCGACGGGGCGCACACGGCACTGGGTCAGGAACTCGGCCCGACCGTGGCGCTGCTGTTCGCCCTGGGGCTGTTGGCCTCCGGGTTCGCGTCGACCTCGGTGGGGGCCTATGCGGGGGCGTTGATCATGGACGGGCTGCTGCGCAGACGGATCCCGCTGCTGGCGCGTCGTCTGATCACCCTGGTGCCGGCGTTGGTGGTGGTCGCACTCGGGACGGACCCGACCCGGGCGCTGGTGCTCTCGCAGGTGGTGCTGTCGTTCGGTATTCCGTTCGCGTTGATTCCGTTGGTGCGTCTGACCAGTGATCGGGCGCTGATGGGTACCGCGGTCAACCATCGGCTCACCACCACGGTGGCCTGGATGATTGTCGGCACGATCACGGCGCTCAATCTGGTGTTGATCTACCTGACGGTGTGGCCGTGACGGCGTCGCTGCCGACGATCCGGATCAGGGCCGCGGCGGCGCCGACCGGTATTTCCGCTGGCCATCGACGAGGCGAATCTCATCGTTGATGCGTGTGCGCATCCGGCGCAGAGCCACCAACGACACGGCCATGCCGGTGAGTACGCCGACGATGAGCACCCATGTCAGCGACACGTCGAGCCCGAGAATGCGGACACCGGCCACGGCGGCAGCGGCGCAGCCGGCCACGAGGGCCAGGCGGGCCCCGGTGTAGAGGAACATCAGACGGGGCAGACGCATCGTCGACGACTGTTTCATGAGCACTCCTCGGAGCTGATCCGGGACGAGGCCGTCCGGGCTGATGGCGGGTTCACCGGTCACTTCATCGGTAGAGGTGCGGCGCCTCGGACCGTGAGCAGCTGCTGCATCGTCGTCGATTCGGCTTCCTGAGTATCCGCGATCTGTTGTGCGAGCGTGGTGACCACGTGTTCGGACGCGTTGACCGCGGCGTAGCGCGCCATCGGCAGGCCGCCTTGATGGTGCCGGAGCAGCAGTTGCAGGTACAGGGTGTCGAAGGCGGGACCGGTGGCGCGCCGGAGTGCGTCGAGTTCGGAGGTGGTGGCCATCCCGGGCATCGATGATCCGGACGTTCCCGCGTGCTCGGCCATGGTCGGCATCGTCCCGGGGCCGCCTTCGGTGCTGTCCATCCAGGTCATCGGTGTGCCGGGAGTCTGCAGCGGTCGGTCCCACATGGCCAACCAGCCCTGCATCGTGCCCCACTGGCTCTGCTGGGTGGTGATCACGTCGTAGGCGAGGGTGCGCACCGCCGGGTCGGTGGCATTGGTCAGGGCCATCGCCGACATTTCCACAGCCTGGCTGTGGTGCACCGACATGTCCTGGGCGAAACCCACGTCCACCGAATCCTGTGCGGGCGGCTCGGAATGACCGGATCCCAGTCCGCTGGCGCTGATGCCCAGATAGAGACCGACGACGAGCGCGAACACCGCCACCGCGAGCATGCGGCCGAGCCCGACCCGTCCACCGGGGGCAGGAGCGACAGGGACGGCGCTCTCGTCGGTCTCAGTCCTCGCGGTCTCAGTCCTCGCGGGCTCAGCCATTGCGGGGCTGCAGGTTCGAGCCCACCGCCGGTGCGGTGGGGGCAGGTTGCCCGCCGACTGCCATGGGGACGGCGTCCGGTCCCGGCGGGGAGGCATCGAACGGCGGCGGTGAGCTCGGATCGAAACTGCCCGGTGTGGTGGAACAGGTGGCACCTGCCTCCGGGTGGGTGTTGGGGTTTCGACGCAAGGCGGTGATGAACTGGTCGAGTCGATCGTCTTCGGAGTCGTCGAGCGCGAGGCGGTGACCCCACGACTGCACCGAGATCGCGGACGACAGACCGGGGTAGGGCGAGAGCAGGGTGTATGGCTGGCCCTCGACCAAGGCCTGCAACGTCGGCACCTCGTCTCCGGCGACCTGCTGCGGGTCGTACGTAATCCACACCGCGCCGTGTTCGAGCGAATGCACCGCGTTCTCGCTGCGGATCGGCTCGGGATAGATCGTGCCGGTACAGGTCGCCCAGTACTGATCGTGCGGGCCTCCCATCGGGGGGCTCTGGTCGTAGGCCACCCGCTGGGGTGCCTGCACGTGGGTTCCGGCCGGGTACTCGATCTTCTCCACCCCGTCGATCGCAGTGGACGGATCGGGATTGTCGGCACTGGGCACGTACTGCTGGGCCTCGGCGCGGTCGGCGACCTTCGGAGCGAGGGTGGACGCGATGACTCCGATCAGGGCCACGATCACCGCGGCAGCGCCGATCATCGGCCACGGCGCCCGGCGTGAATCGGTCAGTGTGAGCGGTCCCCTGCGTGTGTGGGACGCCGGGGACGTCGGTTTGTCTGAACTGTTCACCGCGAGAGCCTTCCTCGGCACCGATGGGGCACACCCCCATAAATACTATGAATCATAGTATTTATGGGGGTCATGCCGGGTCACCTCGTTACTGCCGAACCGGCGACGATCACACCCGCGACAGATCCGTCGCCGGGACACCTCGCTGCTGCAACCATTGGGTCGGATTGACCTTCGCACCGCCCGGATCGGTGGTCTCGAAGTGCAGGTGCGGTCCGGTGGACTGACCTCGATTGCCGACGGTGGCGATCTGCTGGCCGGCCTGCACGCGCTGTCCCACCTCGACCAGCGTTTCGTTGATGTGACCGTAGGTGCTGGTGGACCCGTCCTCGTGCCGGACCTGGACCCACAGGCCGAACCCGGACGCCGGACCGGAGTCGATCACGGTGCCCGATGCGGCAGCGTAGACCGGGGTACCGATGGTGTTGGCGATGTCCAGACCGGCGTGCGACGACCCCCACCGGGGGCCGAACGCGGAGGTCAACGTGCCCGAGACTGGGGCGACCGCGAGAGGCTGCGGCCTCGGCGCTGCCCAGGGTGCCTGGCTTGCCGGCGCCGCCGCGGCCGAGGGCGGGGCCGGAACAACCGGGGCAGGGGGTGCCACCGCGGGCACGTCCGGAATCGCGGCGAGCTGATCGAGCACTGCCTCGACCTCCGGAATCGCGGTAATCGCGGCGAGTTCGGGCGGCAACGGGGCCGGAACTGCGGTCTGCACGCCGTCGGATGTCGACGCGGCGGCGGTGCCGGGAGCGAGGAGCTGTGATCCCACGATCAGCAATGCGCCGGTGGCGACCGTCGAGGCGCAGGTCGCGGTGGCGGTGCGCTTCGCCGGGGCCCGATGTCGTCCCCCGCTGCCGAGTGAATCTCGCGCGAACTCCGGCGACATCTCGGGAAGGTCACGGTTTCGGTGCGGATTGGTGGCGTGGTGCCGTCCCACAGTAATGCTCCTGACAAGCGGTTTTGGTGTAGATCTGTCGTTGTCGTGACGGACAATGTAACGAAACGATATACGACTCGGCCTGGAAAAACTACCTAACTTAGTAGTTGGTGGGGGTTCTTCGGCGACCGGGCGCGCAGCAACACCGCCGCCGGCCGCCGCGGGCGTGAACGCTTCGAAAACCGACCCGAGCCCGGGTGCCGTCGCCCGAGCCCCTCGGGTGCTCACCGGCAGGACGCGAAGAGAGCAGAGACCTGAACATCGCGCTGCGGTCGGTGACGGCGGCTCGGTCGAGCAGCGCACGGACCCCTCTATCACCGCGACGGTTTACGGATGCTGTGCTCGACGGTGTCGGTCGGTGCGCGATGGCAGCGGTGGTGGTGACGCCGTCGATCATGGTCCCGTTACGACCGAGGTCAGCGACGGAAGAGTGAACGCACGCTTCGACGCTCGACTCGGGCCGGGACGGTGTCCTGACCGCAGGTGCAGCGATCGGCGGCGGGCACGGAACGCATGACGGCGTCGACATGCTGTCCGCATCCGCCCCATCCGGTCTTTCCGCAGTTCGTGCAGTCGACGGGGTAACACATGGGAGACATCCTCGATGAGGGTTCGTTACGGACCCACAAGGGTCAGAAGTGGGAGGCTGCGCGTTGTTCGGCAACCTTCGTATGGATCTCGGCCAGGTCGAGGGCCTCGATCCGGGTGATCAGGGCCCCGAGAGCCGGCGCCGGCAACGCGCCGGACTGTGAGTGGACGAGCCCACCCTCTCGGAAGGCCATGATCGTCGAAATCGAGTGTATGTTCGCCATGGCGGCGAGCTGCTGTTCGGCTTCGGTGTCGACCTTGGCATGCACGATCTCGAGGTGCGCCTGTGACGACTTGTCGAAGACCTGGGTGAAGGCGCGGCACGGGCAGCACCACGATGCCCGGAAGTCCACGAGCACGATGCCGTTGCCCACAATGGTGGATCCGAAGTCTGCCATCGTGAGGTTGTTCGTCGCGATGTTTTCCGCCCCTGTCGCGAGGCCGGAATGATCAGGCGGGGACGTGGGATTCGGCCCACATGTTGTAGCCGCCGAGCAGATCCGTGACGTTCTCGAAGCCCTGGGCGCGCAGTAGCGAAGCCGCGACGCTCGAACGCCATCCACCGGCACAGTGCACCACGATCGGTTTGCCGGCCGGAACCTGGTCCAGACGGGCCCGCAACTGCGCCAACGGGATCGGCACCGCGTCCGGGATGACCCCGAATTCGCGCTCACCGGGATTGCGGATGTCGACGAGGGCGACGGCATCGGCGGCGAGCAACCGGTCGAGCTCTTCAACCGTCGTCCTGGCTGCGGTCTCGACCAGATCGGCCAGCTCCGCAGGGAAGACCCCACCCCGATCGAGGTTCAGATAGCCTGCCGCGCCGTCGGATCCGATTCGAGCCAGACGCACCGCGGCGTCCTGCTCCTCACCGGGATAGGTGATCAGCACGATCTTCTCACCGACCTCGGCAACCATGCCACCGGTCTCTGCGAAGCGACCGTCGAACCCGACATTGACCGAATCGCGTAGATGTCCGGCAGCGAAATCGTCGACACTACGCGCATCGAGAACGCGCGTACCGGCGGCGAGCTCGGCCTTGACCTGTTCCGGGCTCAACTCGGGAATCGTGCGGTCCTGTACCAGAAGCGGATGCATCCGCTTGTTCATGGCCGCATCGACCGAGAAGTACGACGGGGCCGCCGGTTGACCCTCGGTGACCAGGGCAACGAAGGCGTCCTCGCTCATCGGCTGCACGGACGAGTTGGTGACGCGCTGTTCCCCGATGGTCGAGGTCAGTTCCGTCGACAAGTTCTTCCCGCACGACGAACCGGCACCGTGAGCGGGCATGACGACGACCTGATCGGGCAGCGTCAGCAGCTTCTCGTGCACGGTGTGATACATCGCTCGCGCCAGATCGCTGGTCGAGCCGTCTCCGAGGTTGACCAGGTCCGGACGGCCGACGTCGCCGATGAACAGCGAGTCGCCGGTGAGAACCGCGGTCGGGACGTCGCCGGGATGTTCGCGCACCAGCACCGAGATCGATTCCCAGGTGTGGCCCGGTGTGGACAGGATTTCGAGCTCCACCTCGCCGAGGGGCAGCTTCTCGCCCTCGCGTAGGCGGCGGATCGGGTAGTCGGTCTCGGCGGCCTCCCCGAATCCGATCCACGCGCCGGTGGCCTCGACCAGCTCGAGGTGTCCGGAGACGAAGTCGGCGTGGAAGTGGGTGTTGATCACCCCTTCGATGGTCAGTCCGTACTTCGCTGCATCGGAGAGGTATTCGGTGATGTCGCGGCGTGGGTCGACCACGATCGCCGTGCCGGTGCTCTCGTCGCCGATGAGGTAGGACGCGTGGGAGAGGCACTCGATGTAGTACTGCTCGAGAATCATGGCTTCCTCCGTTGCTGGGATCTGGGTGGTGTTCCGGGGATGTAGACATCGTGGCATATACCCCATGGGGTATGTCAAGTACCCCTGGGGGTATGAGAGGGAGTGTGTTTCGCGCATGTGATCGAGCGGGAAGTTGTCGAGGGAACATGCCGAAGCCGGGAGCGTCGGCGTCTGTGTCGAGCGCAAGGCCGGCGCACCGCGGTGACCCCGATGCTTCGACGCCGGCCACGAGTTCTGTGAGGTCGTCATCCAACTCGCCGCGGCATCACGTGTGCTGCATCGCGCCAGCTTCAAGGTCATCTCGGATCAGCTCCGCCGATGCGTCTTCGGCGGGCGGGACACCGCATGCGCTGGCCGTCTCGCTGAAGCGCACCCCGAGAAGTTGTTCCCACCTCGCCTGACGTTGGGTGACAGTGCTCCTTTTCTTATACCCCTAGGGGTATATGTACGATAGTCGACGATACCCCCGGGGGCACCTTCGTAAGCCGCCCCGATTTCCCCAATCGAAAGGCCACCCATGACCGAGTCTCCTGCCGTCACCGCCGATCCGAATTCCTTGCACGAGTCGATCGAGTCCGGCAAGAACGTGCGCATCATCGACGTCCGGACTCCGGGCGAATTCGAGTCCGTGCATATCCCCGGTGCCTACAACGTCCCCCTGGACCTGCTGCGCGAGCATCGCGACGAGTTCTGCGCCCATTTCGACGAGAACGTCGTGCTGGTCTGCCGCTCCGGACAGCGCGCCGGTCAGGCCGAACAGACCTTGCGCGACGCGGGATTGTTCAACCTCCACATCCTCGACGGCGGCATGCTCGCCTGGGAATCGGCCGGCCTTCCCCTCAATCGCGGTGCCGAACGCTGGGATCTCGAACGTCAGGTCCGGCTCGTCGCCGGCTCGCTCGTGCTGAGCTCGGTTCTCGGCAGCCTCGCCGTGCCGAAGCTCAAGTGGCTTGCCGCCGGAATCGGTGGCGGGCTGACCTTCGCTGCACTGTCGAACACCTGCGCGATGGGCATGCTGCTGTCCAAGCTGCCCTACAACCGCGGCGCCTCGTGCGGCGCCCAGAGCATCGTCGCACAGCTGGTCCAGCCGAACACCGAACGCGCCGGGAGGAACTGATCATGATCGCGTTGACCGTGG
Source organism: Rhodococcus sp. SJ-2 (assembly GCF_053750035.1). NCBI lineage: Bacteria > Bacillati > Actinomycetota > Actinomycetes > Mycobacteriales > Nocardiaceae > Rhodococcus > Rhodococcus sp. SJ-2. The sequence continues at coordinate 47,688 of NZ_JBSMJG010000003.1, read as the reverse complement.
CGCTGGCAGTCCTGGTCGGTGTCACCCTCGGGTTGCTCGGTGGTGGGGGCTCGATCCTCACCGTCCCACTTCTGGCTTACGTCGCAGGCATGGACGCCAAAGAGGCGATTGCCACCTCGCTGCTGGTCGTGGGTGTCACCAGTGCGGTCGGCGCGATCTCCCACGCCCGAGCCGGCCGCGTGCAGTGGCGTACCGGACTTCTGTTCGGACTGGCCGGCATGGTCGGCGCCTACGGTGGTGGCCTGCTCTCACGCTTCATCCCCGGCACCGTCCTGCTGCTCGGCTTCGCCGTGATGATGATCGCCACCGCGAGCGCCATGCTCCGCGGCCGTAGGAACAAGGCAGCCGGCGACGACGGCGACCATGCGATGCCCGTCGGCAAGATCCTCCTCGACGGTGTGATCGTCGGCCTGGTCACCGGACTCGTCGGTGCCGGTGGGGGCTTCCTCGTCGTGCCCGCCCTGGCATTGCTCGGCGGGCTGCCCATGCCGATTGCCGTCGGCACGTCACTGATCGTGATCGCCATGAAGTCCTTCGCCGGCCTCGGCGGTTACCTGTCCACCGTGCAGATCGACTGGCGCCTGGCGGCGATGGTCACCGGCGCTGCCGTCGTGGGCAGCCTGATCGGCGGTCGTCTGACTCCGCTCGTCGATCCGGACACCCTGCGCAAGAGCTTCGGTTGGTTCGTGCTGATCATGTCTTCGGTCATCCTCGCGCAGGAGATCCACCCCGGGGTTGGGGTCGCCGCAGCAGCACTCACGGTGGTTGCCGCCGGCGTCACCTATGCCTGCAGCCGAAGGGGGCACTGCCCGCTGCAACGACTCGGAGGGCGCCGTCGCGCCTCCGTGGCGGCGGGCTGACAGGAAGAATCGGAAGCAATCGACCTACCCTCCGGGCACCGCAAGTCGCCCTCTTCGACAGACCCGATCCAAGGAATCACCATGCACGAACTCGACACGGTCGCTTTGATCCAGGCGGGGGAGTCCGGAGCGCCGGTGCAAGACGTCCGCGAAGACTACGAGAACATCCAAGGCCATGTTCCGGGCGCCCAGTTGATCTTCGCCGCCCGGGGATGCGGGCGAGGTTCAAGGTGAGGCAGTACATCGAGGTGCTTCACAACCGACAGCGGCTCCATCCACCCTCGGCTACCGCACTCCCGCAGAAGCCCGAGCCGACCACAACGCTCAGATGGCTACCGCGGCCTGAATCCACAAACAGATCGGCTACGAAACTTGACACGGACCCGTCGTCGGCGTGGCCTCGGCGGTGGGTGCGATACCGAGAATCCGGGCGTCAGATCGAGTGGCGACTGGCCGGCATGTTCGCCGGCAGCGCCGTGGGACGTCTGGTACCCGAACGCGCTTTGCTGATCGGATCCGTCGATCATCGAAGCCTCCGGCCTCGGCGACCGTAGCTACCTACCTGATCAGCGCTGGCGACGTCGGTGCAGTCGTCGTCACGCAACGCGATCTTGACCGTGTGCTGAAACTGGCGGCCGAACACGGGGTGCGCATCACCCATGTACTCGAAACACACATCCACAACGACTACGTCACCGGCGGTCTCGAACTGTCCCGCACCCTCGATGCCGAATACCCGCACACCGGGAATGGCACAATCGTGGTTGGTCGGGGCGACGGCGGTCGCACACCTCATACCCTGTCCGGATACCCCCGGGGGTACGCTGATGTGAAGACTAGGAAAGGACGTCCCCATGGTCGGCGACGAAGACAGCATCGCTTTGGTACTCAACCGGTTGCGCCGCGCCCAAGGCCAGCTCGCCGGAGTGATCTCGATGATCGAGCAGGGCCGCGACTGCAAGGACGTTGTCACCCAACTCGCCGCCGTGTCACGCGCACTGGACCGCGCCGGATTCAAGATCGTCGCGACCGGCCTGAAGGAATGCCTGACCGACACACCGCAGGACGGCAAGGAACCCATGACCGAGGCCGAACTCGAAAAACTCTTCCTCACCCTGGCCTGATCAGGGCCCTCCCACGAGAAAGGCAGAACATCCCATGGCACTCGCACTGTCGACCACTCTGCACACCTCGTTCAACGACGCCGTCGAGCGCACCCGCAAGGCCCTGTCCGAGCAGGGGTTCGGAGTGCTCACCGAGATCGACATGAAGGCCACCTTGAAGGCGAAACTCGGCGAGGACATGGAGGACTACGTCATCCTCGGCGCCTGCAATCCGCCGCTGGCGCATCGCGCAGTGACGGTCGATCGGCAGATCGGGCTCCTGCTCCCCTGCAACGTCGTGGTCCGCACCGACCCGAACGATCCGAATACGGTCGTGGTCGACGCAATGAGCCCGCAGATGATGGTGCAGGTCGCCGACCAGCCGGGACTCGCGGAGGTCGCCGACGACGCCACCACTGCGTTGCAGGCCGCCATCGACTCCCTCAGAGCGGGCACAGCAAAGAACTGATGCCCCTCGGAAATTCGGCGGCGGTTCTTCCTGATTACGGCCACGCTAGTTTCTCAAGGGTAGGGCACCGCTTTCGAAGGTACGGATCGATCGAAGACTGTCCGGGCCAAAACTGTCGGGAGGCCCACCGCCCGTGGTGCCGGCTTGCCACGCCAGCAATGATCACCTGCTTGGCATCTACGAGTCTCGTGTGGATAGTCGATGGCCTGTCTGCCCTTAACGTGACGCAATTGACTCCCGGATACCCGATGGACTTCGGGCGCCCGGTCAGTCCGCTCGCAAAGTCGTGCCATTAAGGCGGGAAGATCACAATGAGTTCTCGGTCGATGGTGTCGAAAATCGATAGGTTTTAAGGCCTCTCGGTGAGTTCAGCATCTACTGTATAGTTCAGTAGATGCTGACTACCGCTTCTCGTATGGATGTGATGAACCGGTTGGGGCGGGCGATGGCCGATCCAACGCGGTCGCGAATACTGCTGACCTTGCTGGAGCGGCCGGCCTTCCCGGCGGAGCTGGCCCGGGATTTGGAGTTGACCCGTTCGAACGTGTCGAACCATCTGGCGTGCCTGCGCGACTGCGGGATCGCCGTGGCCGTGCCCGAAGGCCGCCAGACTCGGTATGAGATCGCCGATCCGCACTTGGCGCGGTCGCTGTCCTCCTTGGTCGAGGTCACCCTCGCGGTCAATGAGAACGCCCCCTGCTTGGACCCGGCTTGCTCAGTGCCGGGCTGTGACGCCACGAAGGTGCAGGCGTGATCCTGTCCTCGGCCCTGCAGGCGATCGGTCTTTTCATCGCCACCAACATCGACGACATCATCGTCCTCTCGCTGTTCTTCGCCCGCGGCGCGGGCCAACGCGGAACCACCGCACGCATCCTGGTCGGCCAGTATCTGGGATTCGTCGGGATCCTCGGCGCCGCTGTGCTCGTCTCCCTGGGCGCGGGAGCCTTCCTGCCTCCGGAGGTCATCCCCTACTTCGGGCTGATCCCATTGGGCCTGGGACTGTGGGCCGCGTGGCAGGCCTGGCGCGGGGACGATGATGATGACGACGACGCAAAGATCGAGGGCAAGAACGTCGCCGTGTGGACCGTAGCCGGCGTGACCTTCGCCAACGGCGGGGACAATATCGGCGTCTACGTCCCCGTCTTTCTCAACGTGGGCCCGGGAGCCGTGGTCGCCTACTGCATCGTGTTCTTGGTGCTGGTGGCGGGACTGGTGGGCCTGGCCAAGTTCGTCGCCACCCGTCGGCCTATCGCCGAAATCCTGGAGCGCTGGGAACACATACTGTTCCCGATTGTCCTGATCGGCCTGGGTGCTTTCATCCTGATCAGCGGCGGAGCATTCGGCCTCTGACAAGACTGACGCAAACCCCACCGCTCACATGTGAGCCGCCGACCCGCTCTAGCCCTCGCCACAGGACACCCGCTTAGTACGCCGCCGCCATGGAGTAGCTACAGAAGGCCGCCACTGAGGGATCAAAGTCCACAGACCGCGCGGAGCCCGACGTAGCCCACGCACGCGCAGGCCCCGCCCTCCATGTCCCTGTACCGGGAGGGCTCAGTTCAGTCCGGCGTAGGAGTGCAGACCGGAGACGACCATGTTGATGATGAACAAGTTGAACAGCATGGCCACAAAGCCGACGATGTTGATCCAGGCCGCCCGGGTTTCCCGCCAGCCGGCGGTGGCCCGAGCGTGCAGATACGCGGCGTAGATCACCCACGCGATGAACGAGACGGTCTCTTTCGGATCCCATCCCCAGAACCGGCCCCACGCAGCTTCGGCCCAGATCGCGCCGAGGACGACCCCGGCCCCGAACAACGGGAACGCGAAGATCGTCGTCCGATAGGCGAGCCGGTCGAGGGCACGGGCGTCCGGGAGCCGTTGCATGAATCGCGCCAGCCGGGTGTGAGGACGCTTCTCAGCGCTCAACGCCAGCAGAAACAAGGTGCTGGCCACCCCGGAGACAAGAAACACTCCGCTCGAGACGGACACGACCGAGACGTGAATCGGCAGCCAGAAGGACTGCAGCGCCGGCACCACCGGGGCGGCGTCGGCGTAGAGCACGGTGCCGGCGACGAACAACAGCAGCAGCACCGGGATCAGAGCGAAGGCCCACAGCACGCGCAGCCCCGGACGGCGCAGCACGATCAGACCGGCCAGTACCCCCACCGCGCAGGTGACGGTGACGAACTCGTACATGTTGCCCCACGGGAAACGCGCAGTGGCCAGCCCGCGCAGGACCATCGAACCGAGGTGCAGGATCAACGCCACCACGATCACGCTGACACCCATGCGGCCGAGCCGGTCCGACCACTGCCGCCGAACCGGCTCGACGACCCGGCCCGGCACTTCCGGCGAGGCGGCGGCGGAGGTGGTGGCGGCAGAGACGAGGACGGGCGCGGTGCGGCGTACCCGCACGGCCGCGAACTCGGCGACGAACAACATCAACGCCAGAAGATAGACAACGAAGGCGGTTTCGAAGCTCAGATCGGAGTAGTGGGCGAGGGTCTCGTCGATCGGCATGCGTTATCGGTCCTTCTGCGCAGGAAGAGCAGTGTCGGGAAGCAGGCGCTGGCAGATCGTGGTGAACTCCGATCCCCATCCGGCCTGATCGGTGCGGGCCAATCCGCCGAGTTCGAGGGCGGTGCCGGTGCCGTAGGGGCGCAGCCGCACCCAGATCCGGCGGCGCGTGATCACGAGTGAGGCCAGCAGACCACCCATCATCGTGATCGCGAAGACCAGCACCCAGTTCTGGGCGGGATCATGGGAGACCTGCAGATAGGAGAATTCTTCGGCGCCGTCGAACCGCACACTCGTGCCGTCGGCGAGTGTCGTCGACTCGCCGGGCCGCAGATTGACCCGGGCCTGTTTGACCAGCCGGCCCTGATTGATCATTTCGGAGTTCAGCGTGAAGATCGACTGCGGGATACCGGTGTCCAGACCGGTGTCGCCCTTGTAGATGTCGATGGCCACGGCCGGATCGCGCATGTCGGGAAACACCGAGGTCAGCAGGGTGCCGTCGAATGCTGCGGTGGGGGCGAACAACCCTTCGAGCGCAATCTGGTTGCGACGGCGCTCGTCCGGGTCCGGATAGGTACCGCCGGGCGGATCGAAACGCATGGCTCCGCTGCTGAGAAACGTGGTGGCGTCCTGCGGGGCGAACTGCAATGTTTCGGTGCGTTGCTGCCCGTCGGGGAAGGTCACGGTGAATCGGGGGGCGTAGCCGTGGCCGGTGAGGTAGACCCGTTCGTCACCGAGGCGCAGCGGTTCGTTGACCCGCAACCGGTGTTGCTGCCAGCGGCCGGTGCCCAGATCTTCTCCGCTTTGGTAGGAGATGTTCGAGGTGAACATTTCCGCCTGGCCGTTGTCGAGGTAGTCGGCGGAAAAGTCCTCGACCCTCAGGCAGAAGGGATCGAGTCCGGTGCCGTCGGTGGCGGTGCCGGCGCGGAACGAGTCGTACACCGCCGGGGAGGTGTTGCAGAACCCCGGGCCACCGTCGGCGATGACGATCACCGAGCCCTCGTAGCCGAGCAGTCGGCCGGCGGCCACCGCCACCAACAACCCCACCAGGGAGAAATGGAAGACCAGATTACCGGCCTCACGCAGGTACCCCTTCTCGGCGGAAATCTCCTGATTCCCGTCGTCGTCGGTGCGGGTGACCGTCCGCCAGCGCCGCAGCATGGTCTGTACCTGCGCGCCGGTGGCATCGACCGGGGTCTCGAGGAACCCCCGATGGTGATGCGGCAGGCGTGACAGATTGCGCGGTACCGCGACCGGAGCACTGCGCAGCGCGTGCAGATGCTCGCGCAGGCGCGGGAGCAGACACCCGATGAGCGAGATCATCAGAAGCGCGTAGATGGCGGTGAACCAGAAGCTGGCGAACACGTCGAACAGTTCGAGCCGGTCGAGGAGCGGGCCCAGCACCGGGCGGGCGGCGATGTACTCGTCGACCTTGCCCGCGTTGAGGTTGCGTTGCGGCAGCAGTGCCCCGGGGATTGCGGCGACGGCGAGCAGGAACAGCAGCACCAGGGCGGTGCGCATCGAGGTGAGTTGGCGCCACAGGTTCCGGGCGGCTGCGACTGCGCGCTGCCACGAAGAAGGTTGCGGGAGCGGCGGTGTCGGTGCCGGGTTCCGGTCGGTGACGGTCATATCGGTAGTACCGTGCTGGTGACGAACTCGTCGCGAATCCACGCGATGAACAGCTCCCATGCTCCGGTCAGCAGAGCGATGCCGACCCCGAGGAGCATCACGCCGCCGACGATTTGAATGGTGCGGGAATGTCGGCGAAGCCATCCGACGCTGCGTAGGGCCGAGGACGAGCCGAATGCCAAGGCGAGAAACGGCAGTCCCAGCCCCAGGCAGTACGCGACGATCAACACCACGCCGCGGGCGGCAGTGGTGCCTTCGGTACCGGCCGCCACGGACAGGACCCCGGCCAGCGTCGGTCCCAGGCACGGTGTCCATCCCAGCGCGAAGACCCCACCGAGCAGCGGGGCGCCGGCGAGCGAGGAAATACGCCGGGGCGCGAACCGCGTGTCTTTCTGCAGCGCCGGGATCAAGCCGATGAACGCCAGGCCCATCACGATGGTGACCACCCCGCCGAGACGTTGGAGCAGCTCCTGGTTGATCCGCAACGCCCCGATGACCCCGAATACCGAGGCGGTGGCCAGTACGAACACCACGGTGAAACCGGCGACGAACAAGCCGGCCGCTCCGGTGACCCGCCATCGGCCCGTGGTACGCACCGCGGTAGTGGTGGCCCGTTCCTCGGTGGTCAGCGCCGGTGCGTCAGCTCCGGAGATCCCGGCCAGATACGACAGATAGCCGGGAACCAGGGGCACCACGCAGGGGGAGGCGAACGAAATCAACCCGGCCAACACGCAGGCGCCCACCGCCAACAGCAGTGGCCCGGACGCGGCCGCCTCCTGGAAACTCGCACCGATTCCTTGAGCAAGCATGATCATTGTTCGGCCGCCACTCGTTCGATGACCGGTTGCAGGTCTTCGGTCAGCAGCGCCCGTAGGAACACCGCTGCGACGCGATGCTGCCGGTCGAGAACGAGCGTGGACGGGATGACGCTGGTGGGAAACGTGCCGCCGAGGGCGGTCAAGGTCGCCATCGGCGGGTCGTAGATCGAGGGATAGGAGACGTTGTTGTCGATCACGAAGTCCTGGGCCTTGTCGCGTTGCGGGTCGCGGACGTTGATGCCGAGAAACTGCACCCCCAGATCCCGGGTGGCTTCATAGGCGCGTTCGAGATCGTCGGCTTCGCTGCGGCACGGGGCACACCACTGGCCCCACAGGTTGAGCACGACCACCTCTCCGGCATAGTCGGCCAGATCGACGGTCACGCCGTCGGTCATCAGGTCCGGGCCGGACAGTGAGCCGACAGCGCCGCGTTCTGCCGGTGGATCGTAGAAGATGTCGGTCTGTCCGCCAGGGGCGACGAAATCGAAGGTGCCACCCTGGGCGACGGCGTCGGATCCGGTGCCGCACGCGCTCACCCCCACCAGCACCATCACGGCAAGGACCATTCGACCCAGCAGGCGACACACCTGTCCGCCTGCCGGGGTCGCGCCGGTCATCGCAGCAGCCCGTTCACCGCGGCACGGACCTGCCCGGGGTCGGAGAACACTGCGGGAGAGGCGATCCGGACCACCGAACCGTCCCGCTGCAGAAGGAAGGTCAACGGCAGCACGGGTGGGCCGGCCAGTGCCTGCTGCACCCGGCCGTCAGTGTCGGCGAACGAGGGGTAACCGATGCCCAGGTCGGTCATCAGCGCCGCGGCGGAGGACCCGGTGTCCTGCACGTTGACACCGATCACCCGCACCGCGTCGGGCTCGCGGGCGTAGGCGTCGAGCACCGGCATCTCCTCCCGGCACGGCCCGCACCACGACGCCCAGAGGTTGAGCAGAGCCGGTTCCCCGGCCAGAGCGCTCCCGAGATCGACGGATTGGTCCGAGCCCAGACACTGCACCGCGACGTCTGCCAGAGGTCCCTCGGCCTCGGCGGCCGTGCCGGTCGGACAGGGCGGTGTGGCGACCGGGCCGGGCGCGGCGCTGCGGGCCGGAGCGGGCAGCGCGGACACCGCCGTCGGATGTAGCCCGGAATCCGTTGGGGTCACGGCGTGGTCCTCCTGTCGGGGCCACAGCGCCACCATGAGCACGGCGATGGCGAATAGACATGCGATCGACCATGCAGTTCTGGCGGACATGGGCCCTCTTCCGTTGTCGTCCGACCGAAATACTACGTGAGATAGTATTTTGGTCGGACGCCGGTAGGCGGGCAGCGGGACGTGCCGCGCCGGGTTCTCGCGCGCCGAAAACGCAGGTAAAAGCTCGATTGTGCTGAGGCGCCCCTGCGTGCGCCTTCGTTTCGGGGTGGCGCGTCCGAACTGGCAAGGCGGACCCTGAATCGTCGCGGGCCCGTGGGGGCGTCAGCCGTGTGGCGCTACTCCGAGGCACAGCCCCGCGCCGCCTCCGCCCTACTCATATCGATGGAATCCGGTTATTATCGTCATATGACGATCAATGAAGTCGGTTGCCTCGCCGACGACGCAGTGAATCCGGCGGTAGCGTTGTTCCACAGCCTCTCCGACGGCACCCGCCTGGCCATCGTGCGCCGCCTCGCCGCCGGGGAATCCCGAGTAGCGGACCTGGTCGGCGAGCTGGGATTGGCGCAATCGACAGTGTCGGCGCACGTGGCATGCCTGCGGGACTGCGGCCTGGTGCAAGGCCGCCCGCAGGGCCGGCAGGTGTTCTACTCGCTGGCCCGACCGGAACTGCTCGACCTGCTGGCCTCGGCCGAAACCCTCTTGGCCGCCACGGGCAACGCCGTCGCGCTGTGCCCGAACTACGGCACCGACACCGACACGGGAGTGACGGCATGAGCGACGCATGTGGGTGCGGCCCCGACGAACCCCGCGTCGAGGGCGAAGACGACCAGGAGCCCGACAAGTGGTGGGAGGTCACCGAGATCCGGGCCGCTGCCGCCGCGGGTGTCCTGCTCATTGCGGCCCTGATCGTCCGCGTCACCGGTGGGCCCGACGCTCTCGGGACGGGCTTCGAGGCGGTGGCGCTGGTCGTCGCCGGCTACACCTTCGTCCCCTCGACCCTCAAGCGGCTGGCCCGCGGCAAGATCGGGGTCGGAACCCTGATGACGATCGCTGCCGTCGGCGCCGTGCTGCTCGGCGAGGTCGGCGAAGCCGCGATGCTCGCGTTCCTGTTCGCCATCAGTGAGGGCCTCGAAGAGTACGCGGTCACTCGCACCCGACGGGGCCTGCGTGCCCTGCTGAATCTGGTGCCGGACACTGCCACCGTCCTGCGCGGCGGCCGTGAACAGACCGTCGCCCCCGCGGAGTTGGGGCTCGGGGAGATCATGATCGTCAAACCCGGGGAGCGGCTCGCCACCGACGGCACCATCCGCACCGGGCGCACCGCCCTGGATACCTCCGCGATCACGGGGGAATCGGTGCCGGTCGAGGCCGGACCGGGCTCCGAGGTGTTCGCGGGGTCGATCAACGGCACCGGCGTGCTCGAGGTCGAGGTCACCGCCGGCGCGCAGGACAACTCGCTGGCCAAGATCGTGAAGATCGTCGAGGCCGAGCAGTCCCGCAAGGGCGAGGCCCAGCGCCTGGCCGACAAGATTGCCAAGCCCCTGGTGCCGGGGGTGATGGTCGCCGCGGCGTTGATCGCCGCGATCGGCAGCGTATTCGGTGATCCGCTGGTGTGGATCGAACGCGCACTGGTAGTGCTGGTCGCTGCGTCCCCGTGTGCGCTGGCGATTGCGATCCCGGTGACCGTGGTTGCCGCGATCGGCGCCGCCTCCAAGCTCGGTGTCCTGGTCAAGGGCGGTGCCGCCCTCGAAGCGTTGGGCCGGATCCGCACCGTCGCACTGGACAAGACGGGCACCCTGACCCGCAACCGCCCCGAGGTCATCGACGTCGCCACCACCGGCGGCGCCACCCGCGCCGACGTCCTCAATGTCGCCGCTGCGCTCGAGGCCCGCAGTGAACATCCCCTCGCTGCAGCGATCCTCGCCGCCGTCGACGACTACACCCCCGCCGAGGACGTCGACGCGGTCCCCGGTGCCGGACTGACCGGTCACCTCGGCGGCATTCCTGCCCGTCTGGGCCGGCCCGGGTGGATCGACCCGGGCCCTCTGGCTGCCGATATCGAGCGGATGCAGCACGCCGGAGCCACTGCGGTGCTCATCGAACGCGACGGTGCCCTGATCGGGGCGATCGCGGTGCGCGACGAACTGCGTCCCGAAGCCCGCGACGTCGTTGCGGGGCTGCGCCGCGACGGTTACACCGTGGCGATGCTCACCGGCGACAACGAGCGCACCGCACGAGCGTTGGCCGCCGATGTCGGTATCGACGAGGTGCACGCCGATCTGCGTCCGGAGGACAAGGCCCGCATCATCGACAGCCTCCGCGGTACACGGCCGACGGCGATGGTCGGCGACGGCGTCAACGACGCCCCGGCCCTGGCCACCGCCGATCTGGGGATCGCGATGGGCGCGATGGGCACCGACGTGGCGATCGAGACCGCCGACGTCGCGCTGATGGGTGAGGACCTGCGGCATCTACCCCAAGCCCTGCAGCATGCCCGACGATCACGAACGATCATGTTGCAGAACGTCGGCCTCTCGCTCGCGATCATCACCGTCCTGATGCCCCTGGCCCTGTTCGGGGTACTCGGCCTGGCGGCGGTCGTCCTGGTTCACGAGGTCGCCGAGATCGTCGTGATCGCCAACGGGGTCCGCGCCGGACGTGCCCGAACCCTCACCGCCGCCACACAATCGACAAAGATGCCGGAACCGGCCACCGGAGTCAGGTCATGACGTTGGATGACAGCTCTGCCACACCCTCGGGTGCCCCGGCCGGGCAGCGTCGCAGACGCGGCAGTCTCGTAATACTCGCCGGCGCGCTGGCTGCTCTTGCGCTGATCCTCGATCCGGTGGCACGCGACGCGCTAGCCGGTGGGCGGGCACTCGATCTCGGTCTGCTGCAACTGCGCCTGACCTACAACACCGGGGTCGCATTCAGCCTCGGCGATCAGCTCCCCACCGCCGTCGTTCTCACCGTCACCGCGGCCATCACCGCGGCGATCGCTGTGTACGCCTGGCGCACCGCACCCCACAGTCATCCGCTCCAGACCCTCGGTCTCGCCGCGATCGTCGCCGGCGCCACCGCCAACGTCATCGACCGCTTCCTCGACGGCAAAGTCACCGACTATTTCCACACTGGATGGTTTGCCACCTTCAACCTCGCCGACACCTACATCACCTGCGGTGTCGTCCTCGTTTTCGGCGCACTGCTCCTCGACTCCACCAGGAAGGACTCCACGCCATGAGCCGAATGCCCGACTCTCTACGCACGGTCTACATCGCGGAAATGACCGCCGCCCGCCACACCGACGACAACACCGCACGCTGGCACCACCTCGAACGCGCCCACATCCTGTCCCAGCCCTACCCCTGGCCGCACACGCGTAACCACCTCGCCATGCTCGGCCTCGCACTGCGCCAGCGCGATCGCCGCGAGGCCATGGGCCAGGTCATCAGGATCCTGGTCGCCGCCCCCGGCTCAGCGATAGGTCGCTACCCCGAAGGAAACACCGGACGTACTGCAGCGGGGTTGATGACCCCGATGCCGATCCCCGACGATCTGGCCTCACTGCTCACTCGGCCCGCCTGAAACCGACCCGCTCGCAGCGGCTGTGCCACATCGAAACGACGACATCTCCGGCTAGTTGACCGCCTCCAGCGCTTGTTCCTGCACCGTCCGCTTTGCCTCGGCTCGACAGCGCCGGTGCAGAGCGGCTGTGCACATGTGCTGGGCGCCATGGATAACCGCTCGGCGAAAGGAAATGACGCGGCATATCAGAGTCGCAGGGCTCGATCCTCCCTCTCACCGCCGAGTTGAGGCGAACGCGAATCCGGCTACCACCACGGCACGTCAACCAGCGGCGTTCGCTCCCTGATCGTCGGGGGTGACGTGGACATCGCCGGGGCGAAGCAGTTTCAGGATGGGACGGTCGAGGCCCAGTTTGGCCGCGGACTGCGTGATGGACTCACGGAGGTAGGGATAGACGGACATCACCCCGACGCGTTCGACGAATTCGGCGACGACGGTGTCGGGAGCTTCGATCGGCTCGTGCAAAGTGAACACGGCCGACGCGTCGGTCAGGTATTCGCCCCCGGCGCCGGCGACAGTAGCCCGGCAGCGGATCTCGAAGACGAATTCCTCACGGCGTAGCGCGATCTGGATGTCCAGGGGGTTGTCCTCGCCGTCCGGGGTGCGTCGCGCATAGGTTTCGTAGAAGACGATGTCGGTGAGTTCGGCGAGCTCGAGCAGCTCGCGGGCGTCGGTGACCGTGCGAGGTTGCGGGGTCGCGCTCATATGGCGAGGGCGTAGCTCGACTGGAAGCTCTCCCCAGCCCAGTGCTGGTGGGGTGCGCTGACGGAGGGGGCGTACAAGGCAGTGGCCCGTTCGCCGGACAGGGTCACATGCCCAGCGAACGTCGCCGAGCGCGTCGGAGTCTGCAGCAGGGCAGTGTCGATGCGGGCATGCTCGGCGATCGAAGGAAACTTCAGGTCCTCGATGTCATGTCCGTGTCGCCGGAGCCAAGCGACGACATCGCCCCACAACCAGACCCCGCCACCGACCAGGTTGACCGGGGTGGGGAAAGGGTCGGACTGCATACGTTCCCCGCGCACCCAGTTGCCGACCGCCTGGCGTGAGACATCGGCACGGTCAGCGATGTCCTGGCGGGTGACCATGTCCGGGTAGGACCGCACTGGCGAGAGCCCACACGCGGACAGTACAGCTGCCGCGGACAGGGCCGCGGTGACCGCGTCGGCGCCCTCCGCCGTGACGGTCGCGAGGGTGAGACCGCTGTGGGACTCGACCACAACGTCCAGATGCTCCTCGACCATCGCGACACGGTCGTCACCCGGGCCGGTGAGGTCCGGGGTCACGAAAATAAGCTCGAATTCGGTCGGGGACATGCTTCCAGCATGCGCATTTCCGCATCTGTTGTCAATTGGCAACAGGGTTGATCTCACTTCATCAGTTCGTGCCGATCCGGGCAGCGTGATGCGGAGCGCTTCACCCGCTTGGCGGCGTTTCCCGGGTTCCTCGACGTTCCTGGCAGCGTGATGAAGTTGGCCCGACCGTCGATACACGGGCAGTACACCGCGTACTTGTGACCCTGTGCCCGCAGGCGCCACCCTTTGTTCTTCACGAGGTCCTCGACCACGGCGTAGACCTCCTTGTCGAGTGAACCTCGTGCGTCCTTGAGGCTGACCTCGTTCCACGCCTCACCCACGCGTCGGCCTCACTGGTACGACAGGGCGGTGGAGTTCGTGGGTGCGCGTTCCAGGTCTCCAGCACTCACCGAGTTCGGGGTCGATCGGAATGCCACCCTTCATGTCGTCCGGCCGCCGCGGCCAGGGCCGCACGTTCCCGGTCGTCTTGCGCTGCGTGGACAGTGTAGGGTTCGGCGCCGTCATCGAGAGTGCGTCGGTCCGTCACCCATTCGGGGTGTTCTCTTTCTGGGTGCCGCCCAGCAGAGCGTGGACCGTTCGACCCGATGATCTGCGTGCGAGGCGCACCGCACCATGTGAACACCGATTGAAACTTTAGAAGCGTCAATGGATCACACGATTGGTGCGATGAGAACAACAACCCGTATCGCATCGTGGAGCTGTCCAGTGGGTGACCACGGTGAGCGCAAAAAACCATGGACATTGTCGACTCATTCACGACTGAAGGCTGCTCGAGCCCCGTCGACATAGGTTGGCGAAAAACGTCGCGGCGGGCCAAGGCCCGCCGCGACAACAGTCCTACGCGATACGCTGGTCGCCGTCGGGCGGCGTCCACTTCATGTCGACGAACTGCTTGAACTCAGCGATGAGATCGTTGTTGTTCTCATGAGCTCGACGAGTGACATCGAGGTTGGTGACTCGGCCGCGTCCCAGCCCCGGCACGGTCTTCAACTGATCTTTCGGCGTCTTGAGCAGCTTGCCTGTGCTCAGTGGTACCGCCCGCTCGAGCTGGGCGTAACCCAGCACCTTCGTCTCGTAATAGCGAGAGGCAGACATCAGCAGATTCTGACGTGCCCATCCCTGGGGAACGAGAAGAAGAGGTTTGCCAGCTGCAACGGGAAGCTCGAACGCTTTGACAACCCAGCCGCGAGTTGAAGAATCCCACGCTTGGCACCCGAACGTCTCTACTCGATGCTCACCGGCCGTGAACTCCGGGTATTGATCCACCATGTAGGACGTGAACTCGGCCAGCGCGTCGAAAATGATACGTGTCGTGATGTCCGATGTGATGTCCTTGTCGATGCCCTCTATGAAGAGCGGCAACTCCTCGATCTCTTTGAAAAGACCAAGCACGATGAAGGCCTTGAGGTCTTCATTGAGTGACCTCCAGATCCAGGATCCGACTTCGCTAGCGCCGCCATGGCCGCTGAACCCACTCTTTGCAAGACCCAACCGGGTTTCCCATGGCTCGGGAAACTGCTCAAGAAGCCACAGTCCGCGCCGGACGTCTCCTCGGGTGACGCAATCGAGGACTTCCTCGAAGAACGTCTCGGTGCACTCGTTCGCCTTGACCGCGAAGGGATCCGCTCGCTGGTGGAGTCGAATGGCCCGTGGATCAAGGAACCACTTGTTGTCGACAGTGACATCGACATCCAGGAACGGTACGGGACCAGTGATCCCGTACGCGCTGGTGATAGGAGCCATGAGGCCCTCCTCATCAGGTAGTTGGCCCGAGGATGAGGAGTAGAGACACGCGTCCCTAGGGACTCCGCTACGCTGGAGAAGACTTGCACAGTCATCAACCGCGTCCTCGGACCGGTTACTGGTCTGGCCCCGCGCCAACGGGACCAGGCCAGAAGTCTTTTAAGAGTCGTCGCCCTCCGAATGGTTATCCGTAGTGCGTTTCGAGCGGTTCCCCACGATTTCTATGCTCGGACCCTTGAGGTCTATGCAAAGCATTCCGTCTTGCTCGTATGGCTTGTATCGGCGGCTGATGGTCGTGTCAATGTCATAGAACTGCGTAAACGCAGTCGCCGACATGATGACCTGTCCTGTGTCTTTCCGCGCAGACTGAGGCCGAACCGTGTATGCGTGCGGTTGATCGGATTCACGCAACGCAATGACCTGGTTGTCCTTGTCGAACAGGAGCTCCACCGACGAGGGCTCTCCAATGAGCTTGTGTGCGGCCTTGTTGATGGAGAAGATTCCACGCTTCTGGATGGTCACACTGGGAGCTTTCGCCAGTGGGGCCATCCTCTTGTCGAACACTTCGAATCCCATTACTCCTCCTACCTTGAGTTGAGTGTACCAAACGAGGTGCACCAACTACGTTGTTGAACGACCTCTTGAAGTCGTGATGAATTTTTTCATCGCATTTTCAAAAGTTGCGGGACCGTAGGTTTGAGGTTTCAACGGTTAGTCGATTGGGGCGCGACTTCGTGTATCGGCGCCGTCTGTTCGGACGCACGACGGCCGCCGTCGACGGGATGTCCACGGAACGAATCCGGTAGGGCTTCTAAGTCGGCCAGGTCGCCGACCAGAGCATCGGACGCTCGATTCTGGACAGACTCGCATCGGGCCCAGCTCTCTTCCGCCTTCTGTTTGCATTTTCTGATCGCGTTCATGACAACGATTCCTGCGGCGAGAAGGTGTCCTGTAAGACGATCCTCCACCAGCACACCCGAAACGGCCCCGCCCCCGAACGCCATCACAGATCACGGCCTCGAAGGGTGTGCTGGTTAACCGTCCTGCATGTCGGTC
This sequence comes from Rhodococcus sp. SJ-2, assembly GCF_053750035.1. Lineage (NCBI taxonomy): Bacteria > Bacillati > Actinomycetota > Actinomycetes > Mycobacteriales > Nocardiaceae > Rhodococcus > Rhodococcus sp. SJ-2. Next base: position 31,448 of record NZ_JBSMJG010000003.1, on the reverse strand, counting down.
CCGGATAGGCGGCCTATGACGGACTATCGTCGCCTGGTGACCGAAATCCTCATCGGGTACGCCCGATGCTCCACTCAAGGCCAAGATCTGCGAGCGCAGCGCACAGCGCTCAAACGCCTCGGCGTCGATCCGGACCGGATCTACACCGACAAGGGCTACACCGGCCGCAACCGCCTACGACCCGGTCTGCGCGAAGCACTGGCCGCGTGTCGCACCGGTGACACGTTGGTCGTGGCGAAACTCGACCGGTTGGGTCGTTCCGCCGTCGATCTGCGCGCCATCGCCGACGAACTCGAGGCGAAAGGCACCCGGTTGAGCATCGGTGGGTCCATCCATGACCCCACGGACCCGACCGGCAAGCTCTTCTTCGGCATGCTCGCATTGATGGCCGAGTTCGAGTCCGACTTGATCAGGGCCAGGACGAAGGAAGGAATGGCCGAGGCCAAGAAGGCCGGCCGACTCAAAGGCAAGCAGCCGAAACTCTCGGCTCTGCAACACAAGCGACTGCTCGACGACTACGAATCCGGTCAGTACAGCGCCGCGCAGCTTTGTGAGATCAGTGGGCTCTCGAGGTCGGCGATGTACGCGGCGCTACGACGCGCAAGAGTGGAAGCCACCGTCTGACGATTAACGCCAGGGCATGGACAAATACCACCCGATAGAAGAGCTGATCGAACCAGCACGATCAGATCCATGCCTGCGATGTACGTAACCCTGCGTACGAGTCAGAAGCGAGCCCTAGTCGCCATTACTCTCTATCTTCACTGTGCGGATTCGGGGTCCGCGATCGATTAGGAGGCTTGCGTTTGAATCAGCTGGATCGGCACCGACGACCTCAACGCACCTGGACAACAGTCCAACACACGTCGCCGTCGGCAATTTTCGGACTTGCTGCCGGAGCCTTCATCGTCGCTGTTTTGCTGGTTCTGCTGGTAGCCGAGTGGTCAACTCCGGATGGAGTTGCAGTGCTCAGTGCGGACCTTGCCGGCATCGGCCGAACCGTCGGATTGATCTGCGCCGCGGCGGTCGCTGTCCCTGGTGTGCTGCTTGCTTACCGTCGACAGAAGTCTCTTGACGACTCGAACAATCTCAAAGCCGAAGCGGACTACCGCGCTGCCGGTAAAGACTACGACGACCGGCGCGACGGCATCATCCGTGATCGCCGGGCGCGCTTCGATTCCATTGCAGAACAACTCGCTGCACCGGCCTTGATCATACGATTGACAGGGGTCTCGGCGATGGAGGCTCTTGCCGACGAGTGGCTTAACGACTTCGATATCGACGAAGATCAGCGACGGCGTGAAGCGCATGCATGCGTGAACGTGCTGTGTAGCTACGTACGTTCTCCCTTCGACTCTGCTGTCGGGATCGACCGGCCAGCGAGCCTTAAGAAAAAGGTGGAGAAGGACAGCAAGACCGGGTCGGAGGAACACCACGAGTACCTGATGAACGACCGTGAAGTGCGCGAGACCATCGTGCGGATACTCGCCTCCCACCTCCGGAATCTCCCGGTGGTGCCTTCGGTGCGACGATATCCCGGTCCGTGGAGCTACATGGACCTCGACCTCGCTGGTGCCTACCTTCATAACGCCGAATTCGCAGGATGCGTGTTCGGTGGGCATGTCACATTTACAGGCGCACGCTTTACCGGAGACTGGGCCTCATTCCGGCTCGCCGAGTTCTCTGGCCGAACGGTAACATTCGCAGACGCTGTCTTCGACTGCTCAAATACCTCATTTGAAGGGGTGCGATTCGCGGGCGGGGATGTATGGTTCTCGAACACTGTATTTAACAATTCAGGAGCTTGCTTCAACGATCTAGAGTCCACCGGCGGGATCGTGAGGTTCGTTCGTACCGGGTTCAACGGGGATACGGTTGAGTTCCGAAATGCCTTGTTTGCAGGCGATGGTGTCATTTTCGGATCAGCACGGTTCCTCGACTGCGTGAATATAGATTTCACCAAAGCGAGGTTCATCGGAAAGCTCGCTCAGCTCAGCCCACAGTTCCGAGATGCGGCTTTAGTTACTTTTAGGGAAGCTCTGTTCACAGCTGACCAAGTACGTTTTACCGGAGTAAGGTTTAAGGATGTAATTGTCGACTTTTGTGGGTGCGATTTTTCGTTGGCCCAAAACCTCCCCGTGGGAGAGCATACTTATGATGACAAGACGGTATTCCCGGCATGCGAAATAGTTCCACCGAAGGGCTGGGTGAAATTGGTGAACAAATAGGGACCGCAGACCAGTCAACCGCGGAACGGAGTCTCACTCGTCTCGACTCGAACATCAGAAAATGACCATTGGCGAAGCATCCTCGCCAACGACTCTGCGCGAAGCTTCTGGTCAGGGCTGGGGCCTACCCAAACCGACTCCACTAGCTTTCCCGAGTACAGGAAATCGTCAGTGGGATCATAGAGGTTGGTGTACGGAGTGCATCGCAGTTGCAGGTAAGGAATCAGCATCCCGTCCGCCGAGATGCGGAAATCACTCTTTGTGTAGTCGTGGCCGGCCGAGTAGATCAGGCGCCACTCGGTCTCCGCTTCGAACGCGGGGTGCTTGAACTGGGCAAGGCACTCTACGATTCGGCGGACAGCCCCGGCGTAATTGCTCGGATTGACGGCTCTTCCCAGATGAGGGTGTAGGTCGGTCGGGCGCGTCGGTCCGCAGATAGACGTCGAGGTCTCCCGACGATGGAGGTTCCTACGCCATCCATCCGAAAGACCTCGACGTGACCGACGCAACCCCGCCGGCCGGCTTCGGCCGCCCTGACCTGACCGCCTTCGCGGCTCATCCCAATCGACCCTGATCGGGTCTGCTGACCCCCTCGACGAGAACGCAGCGACATCACAGCCACCCAACCCCGACCGTCCGGGAAGCTGGGGCACGTCACACGGCCTGTGCTGCGGGCGTGTCGAGTGGGTCGTCCAGGGGCGACGCAGGAGCGTCGACGCGACGTGCTGAGAGGTGGGGGTTCCGGTAGTAATCGCGCGGAAAACAACACATATGGCTGGACCAGCGACGATGCCGTCGTGATCGGCTCGGGCGGTGCGCTGGTTTGCGTCAGATGCGGGGTGGGGCGGGGCTGCTGATGATGCGGTGGATGGTGGAGCGACCGACGCTGTATTCCTCGGCGAGGTCGGCCAGGCTGGCGTCGTCGCCGGGGTCGTGGTAGCGGCGGTGGATCGTTTTGCGTGCTGCGAGAGGCAGTTTCGGCTGTTTGCCCTTGAGGCGGCCCTTGGCGCGGGCCTTGGCCATGCCTTCACGGGTGCGCAGGTGGCCCAGGTTGGCCTCGAATTCGGCGACCATGGCCAGGGTTTGCAGGAAGAGTTTGCCGAACGGGTCGTTCCAGTCGTAGACGGAGCTGCCGAGCCCGAACAGGACATCGCGCTTGCGCAGGTCGGTGAGGATTTCTCCGGCTTCGGCCATGTTGCGGGCGAATCGGTCGAATTTCGTTGTGGTCAGCACGACCTGCCGCCCGCTGACGGCCGCCGCTGCCGAGGTCACTGCGGCGAGCGCGTTGTCGAGGCCCGTGCGGTTGCGGCGGGTGGTGCCGGAGAACCCGGTGTCGATGAAGATCCGGTCGCGTGGAACGCCGAGAGTGAGGAGTTGGTCGGTTTGGATCTCGACGTCTTGTTCATCGGTGGAGCAACGGCAGTATCCGACGCGGAACGGTTCACCCATACCCGGAATTGTTCCGGATAGCGGGGGTTGAGCGGGACGGTACGCGGAACACCTCTACGGAACACCTGCGAGCTGGGCGGCAGTCCGCGGATCGTGGTGTTCCGGTGGCCGATCGGCTTACGGGACAGTCGTCGAGTGCCGGTCTGCGGGGTTCGGTGGCAGGTGGGGTGGATTGTCGGGCGGGGCGTGGACGATGAGGATGTCGCAGTGGGCGTGGCGGGCGAGTTCGATGGGCAGGGTGGGTAGCCAGCGGGCCAGCAGCGGGTGGCGGTGGGGGTGGCCGGTGACGATGAGGTCGGTGCCGGTGGTGGCGGCCAGGTGCAGCAGGGCGTGCAGGGTGGGTGGGGCCAGGATGTGGGTGGTGATGTCGGTGGCGCCGTGGGCGGTGGCGTGGTGGCGGGCGGTGCGCAGGATCGTGTCGGTGGGGGTGGTGCCGCGGAGTTGGTAGGCGTCGGGTCCGAGCCGGTCGAGGTCGGGGCCGAGGGTGTGGGCGTCGATGTCGTGGCGGGCGCACAGGATGAGCAGGCGGGCGTGGCTGGCGCGGGCGAGTTCGGCGGCGTGGTCGATCACCCGGTAGGAGCGGTCGGAGCCGTCGGTGTCGACGAGGATGGTGTGGTAGGCCGTCATGACGACCTCCCTTTCACGGTGAGTATCAGCTGTGGGGGTCCTGCAGTGTGGATGCCGGTTCGCGCACCGTGGTCGTGGTCGTGGTGGGGGTGGGCCGGGGTGTGCGTCCGGGGGCGAGGATGGCCAGCGCGAGTGCTCCGGCCGCGGTGATGGCCGCCAGCGCGAGCGCGGCCTGGGTGCTGCCGTGTACGAACGCGGTCTTGGCGAATTCGGCCAGTGGCTGGGCGGCGGGTCCGGCGCGGTCGGCGACCTGCAGGGCGGCGGCGAGGGAGTCGGCGACCGGGCCGCGAGCGGGTTCGGGCAGCTGGGGCAGGGCGGGTTGGATGTGGTGGGTGTATCCGGCGGCGAGCACGCTGCCGGATACGGCGATTCCGATGGCCGCGCCGATCTCGCGGGCGGCGTCGTTGACGGCGGCGGCGACACCGTGTTTGGCCACGGGGGTGTCGGCGACGATGGCGTAGGTGGCCGGGGCGGTGCACAATCCCAGCCCGGCGCTCAGGATCAGCAACGGCCACAACAGGTCTGGGTAGTCGGCGGCCAGGGTCAACCGGCTCACCAGGAAGAGTCCGGTCGCGATGGCGAGCAGCCCGGTGACGGTCATCGCCCGCAGCCCGACCCGGCTCGACAGCCACGGCGCGATCACCGAGATCGCCACCAGCGGCACCGCCATCGGCACCAGGCCCAGCGCCGAACCGAGCGGCCCGTACCCGAGGATCAATTGCAGGTATTGCACCAGCAGCAGGAACACCCCGAAGGTGACCAGGAACTGGATGGTCACCGACAGTGACCCGGCCCCGAACCCCCGCCGGGCGAACAACCGCACATCCAGCAGCGGCGCGGCGACCCGCAACTCCATGATCACGAACACCACCGCCGCGGCGACACCGAGCGCGAGGGTGGGGGTCACGAGCGGGTCGAGCCAGCCGCGCGCGGGGATCTCGACGCAGGCGAACACGATCGCCGCGATCGCGACCGCCACCGCGACCGCGCCCGCCCAGTCCACCGGCGGGTGTTCCCGCTCGCGGGATTCGGCGATGGTGCACGCCAGCGCGGCCAGCACCACCCCGGCCACGGTCAGTCCCACGAACACCGATTCCCACGACCACCGCGCCAGCAGCAGTCCCGAGCCGAGGATCCCGAGCACCGCACCGGACCCGGCGACCCCAGCCCACACCCCGACCGCGCGCCCGCGATGCGCTTCGGGCAGCCCCGCGGTCAGGATCGACAGGGTCGAGGGCATCACCAGTGCCGCGCCCGCGCCCGCCGCCGCGCGGGCCGCGATCAGCCACACCGGCCCCGACATGAGCAGCGGCAGCGCCGAGGCCACGGAGAACACCGCCAGGCCCGCGATCAGCACGACGCGGCGCCCGTAGCGGTCACCCACCGCGCCGGCGGGCAGGACCAGGCACGCCAGGATCAGGGTGTAGCCGTCGACGATCCAGGTCAGCTGCGATTGGGTCGCGCCGGTCGCGACCGCGATCAGCGGCAACGCCGAGTACAGTGCCGCCATCGCCGCGACGACCAGGGCCACGGCCAGGCACGACACCGTCAGCATCCACCACTCGGCCCGCGCCAGCACACTGTGCCCGCCGGTCGTTTCCGGTGCGTTCACCGGCACCTCCCATACGACGAAACCATCGGTATCGCTTCGCTACCATCAGTATCATAGGCGAGAGTGGTTACGATAGAGTCGAAATCGGACACATTCACCGCCGCCCGTTTCCTTGGAGGTCTTCCCGACCATGACCGCCCGCGACCAAGCCGACACCGGACCCGCCGCGCCCCACTCCGGCACCGGTGAGGAGGGCGAGGGTCTCGATCAGGCTGATCCGCGGCTGGCGCGCTCGCGGGCCCGGTTGCTCGATGCGGCCACCCATCTGCTGGCCACCGGCGGTATCGACGCGGTCACCATCGACGCGGTCACCCGCACCTCGAAAGTCGCGCGCACCACCCTCTACCGGCACTTCGGCAGCAGCACCCGCCTGCTCGCGGCCACCTTCGAACGCCTACTCCCACGCGTGGACACCCCACCGGCCGACGGGCCCGTGCGCGAGCGGTTGATCGCGTTGCTCACCGCCCAAGCCGACCTGATCGACAATGCCCCCCTCCAGCTGACCACCCTGTCCTGGCTGGCCATGGGATCCATCGCCCCCGATCCCGCCGACACACCCCCTGACTGGGCCGCGGTGACCTCCCTGCGCGCCCAGGTCATCCGCCGCTACCGCGAACCGTTCGACCACATCCTCACCAGCCCTGAGGCCCGCGCCGTCCTCGGTGACCTCGACACGACCTTCGCCATCATCCAGCTGCTGGGCCCGATCGTCTTCGCCCGCCTGACCGGGCTGCACAGCATCGATCACGACGACTGCGCGCGCCTGGTCGACGACTTCCTCACCGCCCACCGCGGGTAGTCGGCAAAAGCCCTGCCACGCTGCCCGATCGCCTCGTCTGCGCACCCCGGCGCGCGGTCGGGTCGGATTCAGAACAGGGTGTCGCGGACCCGCAACGGCCGGTAGCCGGTGGGTCCGAGCTGAGCCAACTCGGCGTCGATGTCGACCTCGATCGCGCCGAAGAAGTTGATGTTGGCGCTGTGCGCGGGCGAGATGTGGGCCAAGACCTCCTCGTCGATGCGCCGCCCAGCCCGGCGCATCTGCTCGACCGCCAGCCCGTAATACTCGGTGGTCCAGGTGATGAGGGCGTTGGTGACCAGGGTCAGACACCATGCCTGCTCGGTCTGGGCTTCCAAGTGACGGGCGCGGAAGGCTCCTTCGTGGGCATAGAGGAGGCCACGTTTGAGGGCGTGGATGGATTCGCCCTTGTTGAGCTGGCGCGAGATCTTGCGCCGGTAGTCAGGGTCGGTCAGATACCGGCAGGCATAGATGGTGCGGCGCATCGCCCCGTACTCTTTCAATGCTGCGGCGAGGGCGTTCTGTCTTCCCGACGCCGAGAGCTTGCCGACCAGCAGCGAGGCGGTGGCGTGCCCGAACTTCAGCGATCCGGCCAGCCGCAGCAGGTCGTCGTAATGCTCGGCGATCAGGTCCAGGTTCAACTTCCGTGTCAGCAGAGCGCCGGCGTGCGGGAACAGGGTGTCGGCCTCGGCGCGCGGCACCGGCCGGTACAGGGTGATCTTGCCCAGATCCCGGATACGCGGGGACAGCTGCATCCCCAGCAGATCGAACAGCGCGAAGTTCACCAGGGTGACCCCGTGAGTATCGGTCGCATGCTCGGTGACTGGCAGATCCGTTGCGTTGCCGAGGATTTCGTCCAGGACGTAGTGGGCTTCGCGGCGGGTGGTAACGATGACCTTGGTGCCGTAGGTGGTGTGCTGATCGGTGACGTGGGTATAGGTCGACAGGCCCTCCTCGGCGAAGAAGTGATTCACCGCACGGGCGGTGACCGATTTGCCGCGCGTCGGGAACCTCTGCCCGTCCGATGACGAGAGTGTGCCGGTGCCGAACACCGTGGTCAGTGGCAGTCTCTGGTGGTAGCCGATGATCGCCAGGTTCGCCGCGCGCAGCGTCTCCTCCCGCACATACCACTCCGCGGTCCAGGACAGAATGTCGTAGGAGATCCCCGACGCCGCAGCCATATTGGTGAGACCGAGGTTCGTCGAGTACGCCAGCAGCACCGCGATCAGATTGCGTTTCAACTCCGGGCTCCGCGTCTGCTTGCCGCCCGCGTGGGTGAAACAATCCAGGTAGCCGGTGCGCTTGTCCATCTCGATCAGCACCGACACGATCGGCGCGAACGGCAGCATCTCGGTCAGCTCGGCCTTCAACTCGATGGCCTCGGTCGGAATGTCCTCGGCGCTCAGCGGGGAGATCACCAGATCACCGGTCTCGTCCAAGCGCACCGGCCCGTCACCGGCGGCGAGCATCTGCTCCAGCTCACCGACCGCCGTCAACCACTCGTCGGTGAGCGCGGCCAACGCGGCGGCCGGGTCGGCGGGTTTGTCGACCAGGCGGCAGAATTCGGCTCGCTGCGGCTCCCATTGGGTCGGGGTGAGCAGGTAGGCGGCCGGGTCGGCGTAGCGGCGTGATCCGGGCACGAACACGTCCCCGGTACGCAGCCCGTCCCGCAACCCGAGCAGCACGCACAGCTCCCAAAAGTGACGATAGGCAACGGTATTGCCGGTCTTGCGGGCCTCCTCGAGATAACCGCGCCACTTGGTCGGCACGAACCCCGCCGGTGCGTCGTCGAACACCTTGCGGCGACCGGTCGCGTTGAGTTCGCGCAGCATGTCCACCGCGATCAGCAACTCCGTCGCCCGCCGTACCACCGGAGAACCGGACCGCCGACAACACCGCCGGAGTGAACTTCCTCAGATACGAATACGAACTATCGAGAGCGGCCAGATGCCCGTGATCACGCGGCAACCGCGGCTGGGCCTGCGCAATCGCCGCACGCAACCGCTCCAACCCGATGCTTCCGCCCCGGATCAACCCGCCCACATCCTCATCAGGGATCTGCGGGTCGATGAGGATGGATAGGAGGTCATCCAGCAGCGCTTGCCGGTCCTCCCCGGTCTTCGCCCGGTCGGCCAGTTGCTCGCGCATCCGGTTCTCCGCGGCACTGAACTTCCCCGACAGCGCCTGATCGAACAACGCCACCACCTCATCGAGCACATCAGCGGCCGACTGCGCCAGCACCGTCAACAAGATCGGATACCGGCGCTGCGGATCGCGACGCTCCAACGCCTGCCCGGTCAGACGGCGGCCCAGCATGGCCAGGAACCGGCGACGCTCAGTCGGCAACACCGACAGATCAAGAGTGTCCGCGCCCAAACCGCGCACGAACTCCAGCTTCTCGACCTCGTTGCGCACAGCGGCTGTCGACGCCTCCACCGGAGGCGTCGACAGCCACCGCAACCGAGACATCCGGATCGAGACATCGGTGACCAGCAAGCCGTCCAACTCCGCGCAGCGTTGCGGCGTCAGCTCATGCGCCAACCGGTCGTAGGTCTCTCGTTGGGCCTGCTCACGCGCGTGCACGACGCGGCGGACCACGGTGTCGGGGCTGGGCCGGATCACCCGCGCCGAGATCAGATACTCACACCCCAACCGAAACAGCAGGGTCGGGGAATCGTGCTCCATCGCCCGCGCCAACAGGAACTCGTCGAGTTCTTTCAACTCCATCGCACCCGCGCTCTGCCAGCTCAGATACTGGGCCACCAGGTGCAGATGCGCGGTGCGGGTCTGCGCCCGGCGGCCGTACGAACGGATCTGCGACGCATCGACTTTCAGCTGATCCGCCAACCGTGCCACCACCACCGGCGGCGCGGCGGCGACCTTGTCCGGCACGAACCCCAGCCACGGCAGCGTGCACAACGCCACCGCCAGACCGAGCTGATCCTCCGGACCACGCCCCCGCCCCGGCGCGACGAACGCGATATCGGCCGACGTCAGCGTGAAGAACCGGAACAGCTCCTCGCGGCTGACTTCTGGAAACTCCCGCAGACGCGCCAACTCCTCAGCCGCGAATACCTGCGTCGCCATGAAACCCGACCTCCAGCACACCGACCAACCTCATCGGCAGCCAAGCCAAGCACCTACCGCACCCGCCCGCAGCCCGAACCGATCACAACACCATCGCCGCTGGTCCAGCCATATGTGTTGTTTTCCGCGCGATTACTACCGGAACCCCAGGTGGTTCCAACCGAGCGCTAGGACACTGGCTACAGGCATGGCGATAGGTCAGGAACGGCGTCGCTCCCTGCGCAGGAGGGAGCGCAGAGTCTCGGCGTTCGCGTAGCCGACCCGTAGCGCGATCTCGGCGGAGGTGAGGTCCGTGGTTGCTGAGAGGTGCCGAGCTCGTTCGATGCGAAGCCGTTGGACGAAGCCGAGCGGAGTGAGGTTGAGCGCCGCACGGACTCGTCGTTCGAGGGTGCGCCGGCTGGTGCCGAGCGACTGCGCGACGAAGGCGACGTTGAACGGTTCGTCCAGGCGGGCGCGCACGAAGCGTTCGAACTCGACGACGATCGGGTCCTCGTGCCGGAGATGTTCGTAGGCGACGAAGGCCGCCTGCGACGGGCGCTCGTCGATGATGAGGAGCTTGGCGACATGTTGGGCCAGGTCGGGGCTGATCGATCGCACGAGTGAGAGCGCGAGGTCGATGTGGGCGAACGCGGCGCCGGCGGTGACGAGGTTCCCGTCGACCACGACCATGGTGTCGAGATCGAGGGCGACGGTCGGATAGCGCTTCAGGAACTCCGGCCCCAGGAACCAGCTGGTCGTCGCCCGCCGATGATGCATCCGTCCGGTCTCGGCGACGGCGAACACGCCGGTGCACGCCGCGGCGATCCGGGTGGTCGCCTCGTCGAGGCGCCCGAGCGAGGCGATGACCGAACGAGCATCTCGGCTGTGGAGGGCGTCGTGGGTAGCGGCGGCCGTGAGGGTTCCAAGCGCAGGGACGACGACCACGTCGAACTCTGCGGACTCCGACAGCGGGTGGTCCACCGACAGGGTCATCGATGCCGTCGTGGTCACTCGCCGTTTCGGTCCGAGGATGGCGAGTTCGATCGGGTCGATCCGCGGGTCGATATCGCTGCGGGCTCCGTCGGCCACCCGCACGATGTCGATGATCGACGCGATAGCCGAACCGAAGCAGCCGTCGATCGCGATCAGTCCGATACGCATGACGTAAACAATAGCAATACTGCCGTATACGCCACTCCCCACCGGCCCTCGCTCGTCATACGCTGAACTCGTCCCACGAAGAACCCCGATTTCAAGGAGAGTCCCTCATGTCCACACCCGCATCACTTCCGTATGCCTTCGTCGCCAAGATCGTCGCGGCCGATGGACAGCACGACGCGCTCGCCGATCTGCTCGCCGGCGCTGTCGCGCTCGCCAACGAAGAAGTAGGAACGATTGTCTGGTTCGCGGTCAGGACCCACGCCGACACCTTCTGGATCTTCGATGCATTCCCCGACGAGGCCGCTCGCGACGCCCACGCCAACGGCGCCATCGTCGCAGCCCTGATGGCCAACCAGCACCTCCTCGGCGCAGCACCCGAGATCCTGGCGGCCGACGTCCTCGCGTCCAAGCTCCCGTAGTCCGCCAACGCACGAGACGATCGCGCCCCGCCGAGCCGTCGCCAGGTCGCGACGCAACGCCACGCTGCGTTGCCGAGCGGTGCGAGGCCTATCGGCACACGGACAGGATGCCGGCCGCGAGCGCTCAGCCGGCGAGGGGTCCGTCGCAGAGGAGAGCGACGTCGGTGTCGGGCAGAGCCGTGAGGCCAGCGCATCGCGCGACCACCAGAACCGAACCGCCCCTGCCCTGCGTTTCCGCAGGTCAGGGGCTGTTCGCCGGAGCCGCCTGTCGGAATCGAACCGACGACCTAATCACGTCGGCTTTGCGTCTATCGCCTGATGCGCCCACTGGGCGAACGAGCCGCTGACCTGCGCAAACGCCGAGCGTGGGGGACGCCGCCATCCGGTGGTGACCGACGACGACCGACCAGTACCGACCGTTTCACCGGAGCTTGCGGCGGCGTCGAAGCCGAGCAAGCTCCATTCCTTTAGCTCACCGCGCCCTCCTCCTCGCCGGTCCCGTCTTCGTCGAAGACGTTTCAGGGGTCTTCTCAGATGCCGGTGTAGGTCGGCCGGGCGCGTCGGTCCGCAGATAGACGTCGAGGTCTCCCGACGACGGAGGTTCCTACGCCATCCATCCGAAAGACCTCGACGTGACCGACACAACCCCGCCGGCCGGCTTCGGCCGCCCTGACCTGACCGCCTTCGCTCGACTCGACGGCCTCGGTCTGAGCGTGACCGGACAACGACTTGAACCGGATCGTGCGGTCCTAGCGTGCCGCGTGGTGGAACCAGATCAGTGGTGCCGACGGTGCGGCAGCGAAGGCGCTGCTCGTGACACCGTGATCCGGCGGTTGGCCCACGAGCCGCTGGGCTGGCGACCGACCGTGCTGGAAGTTGTAGTGCGCCGCTACCGCTGTGCCGACTGCGGACACGTGTGGCGCCAAGACACCAGCGCCGCTGCGGAGCCACGCGCGAAGCTCTCGCGCACCGGGCTGCGGTGGGCGCTGGAAGGGATCGTGGTCGCACACCTCACCGTCGCCCGTGTCGCCGAGGGACTCGGGGTCGCGTGGGACACCGCCAACAACGCGGTCCTGGCCGAAGGCAAGCGGCTGCTGATCAACGACCCCACGCGGTTCGAGGGCGTGAAGGTCATTGGCGTCGATGAGCACGTCTGGCGCCACACCAGGCGTGGCGACAAGTACGTCACCGTGATCATCGACCTCACCCCGGTCCGCGATGGCGCCGGCCCAGCAAGGCTGCTGGACATGGTCGAGGGCCGGTCGAAGGCGGCGTTCAAGACCTGGCTCGCCGACCGCGACGACGCCTTCCGTGACGCGGTCGAGGTGGTCGCGATGGACGGCTTCACCGGGTTCAAGACCGCCGCTGCAGAGGAGATCCCGGACGCGGTCACGGTGATGGATCCCTTCCACGTCGTGCGCCTGGCCGGTGACGCCCTCGACAGGTGCCGGCGCCGGGTCCAACTCGCGATCCACGGGCACCGTGGGTTCAGGGACGACCCGCTCTACAAGTCGCGGCGCACGCTGCACACCGGCGCGGACCTGCTCACCGACAAGCAGAGCGACAGGCTACGCGCGCTGTTCGTTGATGACGCTCACGTCGAGGTCGAGGCGACCTGGGGTGTCTACCAGCGCATGATCGCCGCCTATCGCCACGAGGACCGGCAACGTGGCCGCGAGCTCATGAAGAAGCTGATCACCGACCTCAGCGCCGGCGTCCCCAAGGTGCTCACCGAGCTCACCACCCTGAGCCGGACCCTGAAGAAGCGAGCCGCTGACGTGCTCGCCTACTTCGAACGACCCGGCACCAGCAACGGGCCGACCGAGGCGCTCAACGGACGGCTCGAACACCTGCGCGGCTCCGCACTCGGGTTCCGCAACCTGACCAACTACATCGCCCGAAGCCTGCTCGAGACCGGCGGCTTCAGACCCCAACTCCTACACCCCCGATTGGGATGAGCCGGATTGACGATCTCCTTGGCTGCTGTTTCGATGAAGCTGTGGTCGATCTTGTACCGAACTTTGAAGAGTTGTGAGCCATCAAGAAAGCCAACACCCATTGTCGGAACCTTAAACGACTTGAGGATCTCCGCGGGAAACTCGATGGAGTACCCGTTGCCGCCGTACCCGCGCCACTGACTGAGAAGATCTGGCTCCTCGCAGAAACTGGTTACGTAGGCCGTATGGGGTGAGTTATCGACATTCGGATCGACGAAGTCTCCCTTGCGGACACGATTCGCCAGTTCATGAATGCGCGTTGCGTGGGCTGCTTCGGCGTGATCGACCAACTCAGACATCGCCGTCGCAAGAATTTCGGCGGCGAAGGTCAACTCCTTTGCATCGTTGAGGTAGCGGGCGTCAGTGGCCCACAACGTCAACGAACGGGTCTCCGGAATCTCCCATCCCTCGAATCTACGGGGCGCAAAGATCCCCATCAGGCCCGTGGCCGTGGTGTAGTGATGCAACGTCTCCGGCATGTCGACCATGAATCGAATCCTAAGAGCTGCTTCCGACATCCTGAGATCGAGCCCAACCAGACTCGGCACGCATTCCGAGTCGATGGGAGACACGCTGCGTCACTGAAACCGATGGTTGAGTGCACGCCTCGGGTCTATGGAACTGCGCGGGAGTGGCCGGCGGCCGGGAGGTGGCGAGGGATGCAGCCGAGACGGTAACCACCCCCTCTAGCTGTGTCGACAACCTTCGCTTCGGAACGTCTCAATTTTCGGCCCCCAGAGTGATCATCTAGCGGGCAAGGGTCGAGATCAGTCAGCTCGGTGATCAGGTCCGGCTCCGGGTACCACTCCAGCGGGTCTTCCCGCTGGAGTGGGACCGGGACTACCGTAAAACTGTCTGTAAGGCAAGCAAGGCCGTCAAAAAGGCAATGCAATGACGAAGCTCGCCCTCATCCTCGCACCCGCAACCCTCGTCGCCCTCGTCGCCTGTGGTACCGACAGCACTGAACCTCAGGTGGAGCCGTTCCCACCGCCAGTCGGGACCACTACCTTGACCACCGCGCCGCTCCCACCCCGCGCCACCGACGTCGTAATCGGCCAGGCGAACACCCTGACGCTGGGCAACGGCATCGAGATCGGTGTCACCTTCGACGCACTCACCCCCATGCCCGGATCCCAGTGCACCGGGATCGTGTACGACGGTGGGCCCGACAAACAGTTCCTGAGGGTCGACTACACGGTCCGCTCCGGCGACACCGTGCCGGACGACTACACCAGTATCTTCGGCTCGTTCCTGTGGAAGGTGCGCGGTGACGACGGCATCGTGATCGACGAGGCCGGAATGGATGAGGATGCCGGCTACTGCATCGACAGCGACGAGAAGGGAGCCGACTTCTACACATGGGAGACCAACTCGATCTACACGGCCTCGATCGTCCTGCCCCGCCAGGGGGACAGCGGCACGGTCATCCTGGAACCCTCGGACTACACCACCGAGGACCGGTTCGAGCTGAGGTACGGGGGACCTGCTGCACCGGACGTGATCTACGGCCCGATCGACTGTGAGACGGCGTCGCAAGAGGTGTGGATGGAGCACTGCAGATAACCTCCCGATTGCAGGCGCTACGCTCCTCCGAAACCTTCTCGTCGTCTGGGGCCGAAATCCTCATCGGGTACGCCCGATGCCTTCACCCAAGGGCGAGAAGGAAGGAATGGCCGAGGTCAAGAAGGCCGGCCGACTCAAAGGTAAGCAGCCGAAACTCTCGGCTCTGCAACACAAGCGACTGCTCGACGACTACGAATCCGGTCAGTACAGCGCCGCGCAGCTCTGCGAGGTCAGCGGGCTCTCGAGGTCGGCGATGTACGCGGCCCTGCCGCCGTGCGCGAGAAGAAGCCGTCCTCGCCCGCACCTGACGCGTTCACATCCGCGGCCAGCAGGCGCGGCACCGGCTGCGGTGCGGGGGAGTCCGGCTCGCGAGCCGATGTCACCGATCTCCGTCGACCGTCGGATCTTCTCTCGCCGGGGCACTGAGGATCCGAACCGTTGTCTTGACCGCCCTCCCAAGCCCCGAGAAACCCGACCACGTACTGCACCACATAGATCAACATGCGCCGAAGCATGGACCGCAGGTTCTCCACCCATCCTCAGCGCGAGCATTTCAGAAGCTGGACACCGAGTCATGTCGGCAAGGAAATAACCGGGGGCGATCCGCCCCCCGGACCCCCTTCCGGTCGAGGGCGGCATCAACGCAGACCCCGGTCCGGGGTCTGCTGCACATTCGGATGTGGGCCTCCCTGGCCTCGGGGCCGGCAAACGTATGCTCCCGCGGCCGGCGGACGGTGCCCCCTCGCCCTTGGCCGGTAGCGTGCCCCGGCCCGTCTGCCGACAGCGGCGGTCCACTGATCCCAGGGGCTCCGCCCCCGGACCCCCGACCTCACTCCCAAGGTCCCCGGTTCCCGCGTGCCCCTCGCCCGGACGCCGCACACGGCCCTACCGGACCCGCCGACCACCACGCAAGGGAAAACCCGCCCTTGCCCGGCGGCCACCGCGCCCGGTCCACCAGGCCACGCCGACCGACCGAGGAACCCGCTCCCACCTCAACCCCACACCACCCCCGACACCACAAAATCCCAGGTCAAAGCCCTAAAACGCTGTGACCACCATCACCAAAAAACACCAAAAAAGCACCTATTTAACATCGAAAAAGCACCAAAACAGATGTAAACTTGAGGCATGAACAACGCAGAGAACAACCCCACCACCGTCAACCTCGCCCAGTTCATCGCCAGCGTGCCCGCCATGCTCGGCATGATCCCCAACAACTCACTGGTCATCGCCACACTGACCCTCACCGGACGAGTCGGCGCCATCGCCCGCGTCGACCACGACACCGCCGCCGCCATCCGCGCCGTCGACACGCTCAAGCAAACAGCCCAGGCCGACGCCGTGAGCGTCGCACTGATCAGCGCCCACCCCAACGGCGACACCGCCGAGGACACACTCCTCGCCGCCACCAAGCGCGCCCACGCACTCGGTCTCGAGGTCCCCATCGCGACCGTCCTCAGCGAGTACACCGCCGGAGAATTCTTCTTCGACTTCCCCAGCGGCACCGCCGCCCACCTCGCCGACCCCCACACGAGCGCAGTAGCCACCGCCCGCATCGTCGCCGGAAGCGCACCCATTGCAGAGAGCCGCGACGCTCTCGCCGACGAACTCACCCCCGCAGACGACACCGCTGAATTGCTCGCCCGCCAATTCGACGCCCGCCACACCCGCGCCGAGTCCCCCCAAGCCACCGACACCGAAAACCTCGACACCTACCGCGCCGCCGTCACTGACCACCGCGCACTCACCCCCACCGAGGCCATCGCCCTCGCCGTCACCCTCGCCGACAACCCCCGCGCCCGCGACGTCGCTCTCTACTTCTCCCAGCCCACCGGCGCCGACGCGATCCTCACCGCCGCCGCCCGCCACACCGCCGGATACGCACGATTCGCCGTGCTATCCATCCTCGCCACCGTCGCCTACGCGAACGGAAACGGCGCACGCGCCGCCGTCGCACTCGAAGCGATCGAGGCCGAAGTCGCCCACGAAACCCAAATCCCCAAACTCGCCCTACTCATGCGCGCCGCAGTCGACAACGTCGTGCACCCCGACAAAGTGCAAACAGTCCTCGAAGCAGGCCGCACCGTACTACCCGAATTCGGATTCACCGACGAGAACTAAACCCCCACAGAACACACGAGGCCCCGCACCGATCCGGTGCGGGGCCTCGCCCCATCAACACACCACCACGCCCGGCCACCCGCACGCATGCGCATCGCCGACCTCGGGGCATCGAGCCCCTCGGCCGGCCCCTCCCGTGACACCTGCGCAGAACAGTCCACCCGGTGCCAGGCCGTCGCAACAATGCGCGCCGGTCACTGTCTCCGCGTCACAAGGATCAGGAAAGCCGATCAGATGTCCCAACCCTCCTTGGACTGCGCCACATCGACACCCGAAGACCGCCGGACGTCGAGAATCGGGATGCCCGCCACCGCAGCCTCGAGTGCTACGTCCGACACCGGCATCGCATCGAGCACCGCATCGAGCAATGCCGACTCCACCGCACTTCGCTGCATTCGAACTCCTAACGTCTGCGACCGCAACCGCCGAAACAGGCGCGGTCGACTTTCATCATCTGCGTTCGTCGATCCGGACGACGAGCATCGGGCTCGGCACCCGCCTGCCGACAGCATCGCCGACTACCACAGGGTGCCTTGAGTTCCTTCGTACAACGCCGCTTCGATCGCTTGTTGGCTCCAACCGTGCTTGAGAACGGCCTCCGCACCGCCCTGGAACGTCGAGCACGTTCGGCGCGGTCGGCACCGAACCACCATCGACGTCCACCGCCGCGACCTTTGCGGCCCATGTCCGACATGTTCTCCGAGGAGGTCGCCAGCACCACGTGCGCGAGGAATGGATCGCCGGTTCCTGTGTTGACGCACAGCGGATTGTCGCAACGCCGGTGCATCGCCACCTCATTCTCTTCCAACGCCCGGTCCAGTTCGAGGGCGAGCGCGTACCGGTGCGGGCGAACGACGATCTGTTGCCCGCCGCGAGAAATCCAGAAGCGCCCGTACCCGTCATCGCCCAGAGCGCCTACCCATAGATGGCAAGAATCCGGAGCCGGTCCGTACACGACGCGACGGAAAAATCGGGTCCGCTCGATCACATCACCCGGCTCCCGCCGCACGCCGCTGCTGACCTCTATTCGCTCGCAGCCGTCGAGTCAGGGACTGGGTCCGACGACGCAGGCGCCGCACTCGAGCTCGCCTGAGTGGACGACTCCCGGTCGATACTCTGATCGGGGTCAGTCGTCTTGCCCCGGCTGACAGTCTGCGCCGTCGACGCTCCCGCGCCTTCGCCCAGCTTCACCAAACGCCGAACAGTCGCCGCATCGAGACCCGCCAGATCCGAGATCGAGGTCGACGTCTCACCCCGTTCGGCAACCTTCGCGAGCGACCTTCCTGCCGCCAGCTCCGCGGTGTGCTTGCGCTTCTCGAAATCCTCAGTGACTTTGGCGATCGCGGCATCCCGCCGCTCCTCCGCCTTGTCGATCTTCGCGAGCGCCGCCAGCGCGCGCTCGAGGTCAGTCTGATTGTCGCTGATGCGTTTGAGCATTTCGGCTCGACGCTCCGACAGCTTCGATCGCGCCCGACTCCGAGCCGAAACAACCTTCGATTCGGTGCTCATTGAATCCCCCGACCCACTCACGCGACCTACCTTCCGAAGACAACAATCTCTCAAGATCGTAACCGGGCAGGCCGACATCATCCGGTAGTGACATGCAGCGAGCGCAGCTCGCCGGATTCGCCGTATCGGAATCTCACCCCCGTATGCACTCATGCAGCACAGAAAGGGGACACACCTCTTGCTGTTTTACAGATATTCGGGAGAGTTGCCGCCGACCAGCGTGATTCTGACGCTACGATCTTGATCGTGATGACCCTCCACGTCCTGCATGCAGCGGACGGCTACGAGTACCTGACACGTCAGGTAGCGACAGCCGACCGCGAGCGTGAACGTGGCGGAGAGCTGACCGACTACTACACCGCCCACGGCACCCCGCCCGGAGAATGGTTCGGCTCCGGACTCGACGGATTGAACGACACTCTCGACGATCTGCACGCCGACAGTCTCGGACGAATTAGCGCCGGTGATGAGGTCACCGAAGCCCAAATGAAGGCGCTCTTCGGTGAAGGACTGCACCCCGATGCCGACACCATCATCGAGGAATTGCAGCGTCGCGGAGTGCCATCAGAGGATGCGATCCGCCTCGCCCGCCTGGGTCGCAAGTTCCCCACCTTCAAGAACAATGTCGAGCTCATCACCCGGCACGCTGCCGAACTTGCGGAGTTCGTCGAGGCACACAATCGCGCCGCAACCGCAGAAGAATCGTCCGCGATCCTCGACCGGATCGCCGGAGGAATGTTCCAGGACAAGCACGGCCGCCCGGTCGCCAACGAAGCCGAACTTCGCAACTGGATCGCCCACGAGAAGGGAAAAGTTCGACACCCCGTGGCCGGACAAGATCTTGTATTTACCCCACCGAAGAGCGTATCGAGCCTGTGGGCCATCGCCCCGAACGATCTGCGCGTCGAGATCGAACGCATCGTTGACCAGACCGTAAAAGACACGCTGCTCTGGCTCGAACAGAACGCATGCTTCACCAGAGTGGGGCTCCGTAGTGAGGAGCAGATCGACGCCAACGGTTTCGTGGCCACGCTGTACAAGCACTTCGACTCCCGCGCCGGCGACCCGAACCTGCACACCCACGCGGTCGTCTCCATCAAGACGCAGGCCACCGAGGATGGAAAGTGGCGCGCAGTCGACGGGTCCACGCTCTTTCGCTTCGCCGTCTCCGCCTCACAACGTTTCAACGCCGAAGTCATGCAGCGAATGAACACCGAACTCGGCCTCGACCTCGCCACTCGACAGGTCGAACAAGGCAAGCAACCCATCGTGGAACTGGCCGCCATCCCGGCGGAAGTACTGAACATGTTCAGCTCCCGCCGCACCGCAATCGAGGCTCGCCGCGACGAACTAGTCGCCGACTACCGCGCCAAATATCAGCGAATGCCCACCGCCAAGGTGATGTACCAGCTCTACCAACAGGCCACTCTGGACACCCGAGAAGGCAAGGCCGAGCCGAAATCCCTGGCCGAAATGCGCGCCGAATGGCGCACCCGAGCCGCCGACCTGCTCGGCGGACATGCAGCTCTCGATCAACTTGTTCACGACGCACTCTCCACCGATCACGCCGCACAGCCGGAAGGCCGCAGCCTCGACAACGATGCCCGTGCGGTACTGACCAAACTCGAGTCCAAGCGGTCCCGCTGGCAGCTCCCGCACGTACTTTCCGCCGCCCAAGCGCACCTGGCCGGACAGAAGTTCCCCAGCATCGACACGTACCGCACGGCCATCGACCAGCTCACCGCGCGAGTATTGGAGCTCTCGGTCACCACTCCCCGGACGGAACTTCCCGCCACACCGAGACGACTATGCCGCCGCGACGGCGACTTCGTCCTGTCCCACCACGGCAGCCACAAGCACAGCTCCCAGACCTTGCTCGACGCCGAATCCATGATGATCTCGGCGACCAGCGAGCCCACCGTCTTCACCGCCCGAACCACCACAATCACGTCCGTCTACGAGCAGATGCGCACCGACACTGGACGCGACCTCAACGCTGGACAACGCACCCTGACCGAACACTTCCTACAATCCGGGGCGCTACTTGCCACCGGAATCGGCCCCGCAGGCACCGGAAAAACCACCAGCATGAAGGCTGTTGTCGACGCGTGGAAGGCCGAAGGACACAACGTCATCGCCCTTGCCCCCTCGGCTGTTGCAGCGGACACTCTCGGCGAAGAAGTTGGTGTTCCTGGCCTGACCCTGGCCTCGCTGACCTTCCCCTGGCGCGGACTCATCGGCAATCGTCCCGGCACCATCACCAGCCGAGTCGACATTGCACCGGGCACCATGCTGCTCGTCGACGAAGCCTCCCTCGCCTCCACCCTCGACCTCGCTGCCGTCGTCGACATCGCCAAAGAACGTGGTGCCGTCGTGCGTCTTGTCGGCGATCCCGCGCAGCTCGACGCCGTGGAAACCGGCGGCCTGCTGCGCTACCTGGCCGAGCACACCGACGCACCCCAGCTGACCACCGTCGTCCGGTTCGGCGACGACATCGCCCAGGCCGAGAACTCACTGCTGCTGCGCTCCGGCGACAGCACCGGCCTGGATCTGCTCTACGAACGCGAGCTCGTGCGCGAGGGAACACGCGAAGAAATGATCGGCCACGCAGTGCAGAACTACCTGCACGACCTCGCCGACGGAAAAGACTCCCTCGTCATGCTGCCCACCCGCGAAGACGTGCGAGCAGCGAACCTACAAGTCCAAACCGCCCGCCAGCACGACCGAACCGCCGACACCACCGTGGTGATCGAGCTGTCCGACGAGCTTCGAGCCGGTCGCGGAGACATCGTGCTCACCCGCGAGAACCGCCACGATCTGGTCCCCTCCGGCGGCAAGAAAGCCGGGGCCTTCGTCCGCAACGGCGACTTGTGGGAGGTCGTCGACGTACTACCCGACCGCGGCGCGTTGACCGTGCGCCACCTCGAACACGGCGGCGTGATCACCCTGCCGGCCGACTACATCACCAGCCGGGTCGAGCTCGGCTACGCCTCCACCGTGCACCGCGCCCAGGGCGTCACCGTCGACACCGCACACACAGTCACCACCCCCGGCATGGACTGCTCCGGCCTCTACGTCGCCGTCACCCGAGCCCGCACCGACAACCATCTCTACGTCCCCGTCGACGTCGACGTCGACCAGGACACCGAGCGTCCACACCTGGCAGACAAGAACATCTCGACCGGCCGAATGATCCTCGAGACCATCGTGGCCACCGACAACAGCCACCGCACCGCCACCGAAGAACTCGCCGAACAAGCCGCCCACGCGGCCGACCCGGAACGCCTGCGCGAGGCATACCTCGCCGCACAGCGACGCCTGCGCGACGACGCACTCGACACAGAAATGCGCCGCACTCTGCCCGAGCCGATCGTGCGCATGGTCGACGGAACGGAAGGATGGGCGCGACTACGACAGGTGCTCGCCGACGCCCACGACCACGGATACAGTGCCCGCGCCGTGCTCGGCGAAACCGTCGCCATCGGCCCGCTGCGGGGTGCGAAGGACGTCGGCGCGGTCCTGGCCCACCGTGCCCGCACCATCGTTGGACAGTTCCACGACCATCCGGCGTTGCCGCCGCTGCCGATCCGCAGTCTCCTCGACACCGATACCGAGATGTACGAGTTCGCGGTCGAATGCGCCCGCCGCTACACCGAGGCCACCGACCACGCCGCCGCCGACGACACCGGAATCGGCGAGGTGATCCGCCGCTACCGCGACACCTCCGCGCTACTCGAAACGCAGCGAGTCCGCACCCTCGCCACTGCCGCATTCGGAGAAGAGACCGGCAACCGGATCGCTGCGGAAGCCTCCGCACGCCTGCTTGCCCGCCAGTTCCACCGCGCCGTCCAAGCCGGTATTGACCCGATCAACCTGCTCACCTGGCACCGCGAGCGACTGACCGAACAGGGCATCGACATCACCGCCGCTGCACTGCGCTCCGACATGGCCCGCCCGTTGACCGAGCTGATTGCCCGCCGAAACGGTGAGTGGCTCGAGGCGCACCACGACACCATCGCGGAGCACCTGCCCACCCTCGCCTTGCAGACCGACGACGAGCGGGCACACACCATCGCCGGACGTATCGAACACATCCACCACATCAGCGGTGCCACCGTCGACGAGATCGTCACCGACCTCGCACAACGGGCCGGGGCCACCGCCCCGGCGACCACATTGCTCGCCGAACTCGACCGCATCGCCGCCGACGGCCGCGACTTCACCCACCCCGACGCACCCGAGTGGATCGTCGCGCCCGTCTCCGGCGCCGACACCATCGACGCCGACCTCGCCCAGCAGATCCGCCAGGACTACCAGACCATCACCGACCTGCACCGCGACTACCGCGACCAGCTCACCGACGACACCGCCCCGACCTGGGCACAGTCGAGCCTCGGCCCCTGCCCGAACGATCCAGAAAACGCTGACCTGTGGCGGGCGACCATCGCCGATGCCGCCGCCTACCGCAGCGCCCACCACGTCACCGACGACGCCACCCTCGCCGGTGGCCGGCCGAACGACCGCCGCACTGGACTGGACTGGACTCATATCGAACGCCACCGCAGCCAACTGCTTGAACAGCAGAAGCGTCAGCAGCACAGCGCCCACCCCATACCGCAGCACCAGCCCGACATGGCGCACACCGCGCAGCGCACACGACGAGTGTGACCGTAGAGACAAAGACACGGCTTCGATCTGGACGGGGGGATGCCAGATCGAAGCCGTATCGGTGTTGTGGTGGCCGGTCGCGGCACCTGGGCGGGCACTTCCGCTGCCGCCACCATCCCCGAGAAAAAGACCAGGTGGTGAGCCAGGCCTGTATCCCTCGGCAGTCTTATTTCCTCACGTATGCCTCCCTATCGTCCGACCACTGCCACACGTGACCGTCGTATGACACTGGTCCGAACTCATCATCGGCATCGACCGGATCCGCGTCACCGGAATCGATCAGATCGACCATCTGCGCTGCATCGATCGTCGTAGCCGTCGAGCCCCCCACCGAACCGGTGGCAGCGACCGCTGCCGCAATCGGTGTCGGCCGCGCCGCGACGTCCGCCGCGATCCACTCCTGCACCCCGTCGAACAGCGTGACCTGCACTGTCGGTGGTTCGCAGCTCCCGTCGATGCAGTCCGCGAACTCGTCCGAGTTCGTCGCCAAACGCTGCAACAACGGCATATACACCTGGTAGTGCCAGCTTCCCGGCGACCACGAATGCGTCGCATCCTCGGCAAGCTGCTCGTAGGCCACCTTGTGCGCCGACATCGCCGCAGTGAGCTCCTCGACCATCTTCGGATGCCGGTACCAGCAACTTTTGATCCGATCGGTCAGCCGATAGCAGCCGCGAAACCACTCCACCCAGTCGATCAGCTCGACCCACAACGCCTGCGCTTGCTCCTGGTCAAGATGCCGCCACGACAACCGTCCCGGCTTGTAGCTCACCCGATCACCACCTCACCCCTTGCGCACGACCACGCCCAATCAGGCAGCTCGCCCGTCTCGCAGATCCACTCGTAGACCTCCCGCGACTCGAGCACGCGCTTCTTCCAGTGCTCGATGTTCCACACCAGCGGCAGGTGGAGCAGGATCGGAGCCGATCCGCGATAGATCATCAACGCCTGATCGGCGGGCATCCCCCGAATCTCGGAGTCGGCCATCACCTTCCTCTGGCGGGGAGCCTGCTTCGGTGACCACCACTCCTCGCGCTCGCCCGTCAGCCGGGAAATCTGCTCGAGTTCGTTCACGTCACCGAGGCCGGGCAGAACGATCCGCACCGGCGAGTTCGTCGTGAACATCTTCCCCGCGCTCATACCCCACCGCCGGATGTTCTGTTCCTGACCGTGAGAGAACGCCCAGATCGAGATACCCCGACCCCCAGAGTCGGTGATCTTGTCCGGCAGATCCGGGATCGGAGCGACGTTGTTGACCTCATCGAGCACCAGCCGCACCGGAGGATCGAACCGCTCATCAGGGAATTCCCGCGAAATCTCTTTGGCCAGGTAATACACCTCAGCTGCCAATGCCGAGACGATCGGCGCGCTCGAACCGGACGAGCCCTCCGAAAGCAGATACAGCGTCCCACCGGCACGGATCAACTTCTCGATATCGACCGACTCGACCGCCGTGACATTGACCGCCG
Organism: Rhodococcus sp. SJ-2; assembly: GCF_053750035.1. Classification (NCBI taxonomy): domain Bacteria; kingdom Bacillati; phylum Actinomycetota; class Actinomycetes; order Mycobacteriales; family Nocardiaceae; genus Rhodococcus; species Rhodococcus sp. SJ-2. The sequence continues at coordinate 6,763 of NZ_JBSMJG010000003.1, read as the reverse complement.
CCATCAGCTTCGGCGAGGCCAGCGGGTCGAGCAGCGTCGAGACCGTCGACATCACATCATCGACCGAATCGGAGCCGGACCCGCCGAGCTGGGAGTACTCCACGCTCCACGTCGGCAGATCCCGGTCCAAAATCTCCTTGACCTTCGGCACCTGCCGCTGCATCGCCCACCGGTAGAACACCGTCACATCACCACCGGACACCGCCGCCGCATACAGACAACACCGCAGATACTTCGCCGCGTTCGCCGAGAAATAGCCGCCGTTCTTGGTATCTCCGAGCGGAACAGCTTGCACCAACGCATCCGCACGCCGAATCGCAGTGTCCGGGTCACCGCAGCCAGCCAACAGCGACCACCGCATCGGCGTCGGCCACCGCGTGATGCCCTCCGGGTCGAACACCTCGACCGGCCCGACCGCCAACCGCTGCCCAACCGAGGACCACAACAGATCCGGCTTCGTCGTCGTGGCCAGCACGAACCCGACCGACTCGACGATCCGCTGCCAAGCCAAACGCCAGCTCTTACCCGACCCGGTCGGCCCCTCCACCAGCGCGCCGTCCCGGTACTGGGTGAACACCTCGGCATCGGTGCCGTGCTCGCCGTAGAGTGCGCCGACCCGTGTCGCCACCACGTGCGCGTCGAGCTTGCGGGCCGGTGTATCACTCAGGCTCGGCCGATTCGCCTTGGCCGCCTTGACCGCGCTCTTGCGATCCAAACCCCGCCGCCGCAGCTCTGTCGGGTCCGCGAAACCTTGCTGTCGGCGACGTGTGGCGCGTTGACGTGCGGAGATCTCGCCGACGATCATCACCACCGCGGTCATGTAGAGCAACATCGCCACGACCAGACATACCCATGTCGCGGTCGCCGAGCCCGGCCGATCGCCTTCCGGCCAGCCCACGGTCGGATCCCCCGGGGTGAGGATCAACGCCCGCATCACCGACAGCGACCCGTAGAGCCCCTCCGGCCACACCAGACCCGCGCCGGTGACCACCCCGGCGGCTGCGCCGCCGACGTACACCGTCCACAAAACACCACCTACCAGCGCCACGACCGGGCCGGTCCCGACCGGGATCACCGGCCGCGCCGGCCTCATCTCTGGACGTTCGGTCACTGCGCCGCCCCCACCAGATCAGCGATCGCTTCCGACTCGAGCGTGTCGGGCAGGCGGATCTGCTCAACCAGCATGGTCGACTCGCCGCGAATGACCTCATCGGTGTCGGTCAGCGCAATCTCCAACGGAGACCGTTCGTGCTTCATCAGCACCGGATCGGACTTGCCCATCACCACGAGGCACTGGCCCTTGTGCATCGACATCAGCAGATCAACGCAGTATTCGGGCAGGTGATACATCCGCACCGTCTGCTCGGCATCATCGACGCGATCCTGCCCGTACAAGAACACGATGCCCGCTTCCTGCATCAACGCCCGAGCCGGAGAATCCGGAGGCAGGTCCGCGATGTGGTGGAACGCCGAGACTGTCGAGAGTCCGAGACCGCGCGAGAGCTTCATATTGTCGCGGAAGACCTTGCCGGTCGATCCTTCGGCGATGTGCCAGCCCTCTTCGACAATCAACACCGTCTGCTTACGCTCGGACGACCTCGCGGCCAGCACATTCGACAGCCACGTATTGATGACCGTCATCACCACCCGCAGCGCGGGGCCTTTGTTCGGCAGCTCGGAAACGTCGAAGTGCACAAGCGGATGATCGAGCGCATTGCGAACATCGGCCGAGGTCGGCTGATCGACCAGCCCGCGTAGATCACCGTCGCAGAGCTGCCGCAGCGCCAAACCCGGATCACGCCCCCACCGGCGCGACTCTTCTGCCCACACCTCACCGAACGCCTCGGTCGCCTCGTCGGGAGTGGACAACAACAGGTCGGCGACGTCGCGGAGAATCGGCTCGGTGCCGGTCTGACGCGCCCGTTCGTTGACCAGCCGCAACGCCAGGTTCAGCGCCGCGATCTCCGTTTGCACCAGCGTGCGCTGCATCGTGTCTTCGAGGACAGCGGCGATCAACACCTCCTGACCTGCGGGCACGATGCCGCCCGACGTGGTCACCGACGACGAAATCGCCGGGTCCATCAGATTCAGACGTGCCCCATCGCCGCCGGTCTTGAATTTGATCGACGGCACCCCGAGCGCTTTCGCCAGCTCGGTGTACTCGCCACCTCGATCGCCTTGACGCTTCTTGTCGATCACCACGACCTGCCGGCCCGCCGCGATCTGCCGCAGCCCGAGAGCGGTCTTGATCAGCGAGGACTTCGCCTTACCGATATCGCCGACCACCGCGACGTTGATGTTCTCGATCTCGCTGCCGTACAGGGCGAAAGGATCGGTAATGACCAGCGCATTCGACATCAGGTTCCGGCCGGAGACCAGCCCTTCATGGCGCACGTTCTTGCGGGTGGTCGCCAAATTCAGCGCCTCAGACTGCCGGGTCGTCGACCACACCCCCTCAGGGCGAGGCTCATACCAACCCCACCGATCGAGCCATTTATTGCGCTTCGGTGCCCGCCTCCGCGGAACAACGGCCGAGGCAGTCTCCGCGCTCTCCGGAAATGTCGACGTAGCGGGCTTCCTGCGACTGCGTAGTGACGGCATCAGATCCCCTTGATCCGTGTGAACTTCGTGGCCGCCAACCCGCGGCCGAGTGGCACCGTGAGAAATTGCGCAACATCGTGGCTGTCGTCGTACCAGGTGAATTCCTTGATCGCGGCCTGGTCAGCGGCCTGCTCGAGCCGCGCACACGCCCGCATCACCGCATCCTCATCCGGCGCGGTGACCGCTACAGCCATCGACCAAATCACCCCGTGGTGGCCCGATCCCGGCTTGAGATCTTCCCGGCGCCGCATCGACGCCGACGCCATGACCTCCGAGGCCCCGTCGGTGACCTGCCCCTTCTTGCGTTCTTTGTACTGGCGCGCCGCATCCTCGGTCGCATCCTTGCGCGCTGCCTGCCGAGCCTTGACCGCATCGACGAAATCCATCCGCACCTTGACCGTGCGAATCGTCGGCTGCGCCGGTACCCCGTCCACCGGATCACCGGGGTCCGGATCGACGCCGGTCAACAGCGGCGAGAGCCATTCTGCGTGCAACGGGATCGGCTCGATTGACCCGGGCCGGATCAACCCGACACGGGTGTCCCAACGGTCCGACACCCGCACCGACAGATCCCCACCGACATAGGACGGCCAGCAGTTCTCCCAGCTGGCACCACGATGGGCATCGAGCGCGTAAGACGGATCGAGCATCGCCCGGAACACCGCACAGGCCCGTTGCTGGCCGAGCACCTGCACCTGCCCGAGCCGAGCAGCCTGTAGGGCACCGACCGCCCGCATCGTCTCGTCAACGATGACCTGGCCAATAGCAGCCTTGACGCTCACGTCCTTACGCTTGGACACCGCCCCGGCCGCTGACAACAGCTCGATCGACTTCGGGAAGATCAACGTCGCGTAGCAACGATGCTCCTCCGACTCGGGAGCCAAGTTGTCGATGAGCTGGCCGTAGGACTCGATCGCAGGCAGCACCCGGTCCACGTGCGGGTTCGCTTTGACGACACCTTCCATCCACGCCACATGCGGAGTCAGATCCGCCGGCACCGACCGATGCACCATTTCCAGGCCCCGGATCAGCGAGGACCGGCGAGCGAAGGACGCCGCCGCCCGCGAAAACGCCTGCGAGGTCACCGCCCACTCCGCCGCACCGCGGAGCCCCTCAGCCAGCCCTTGGATCGACAGAACCACCGAGTAGTAGTTGTTGTCGCCAGGGGTCTTGTGCTCGAGGATGAACATGTCATCGAGGCCGGTGTCGGTCAGATCCAGCGGTACGACGTCACCCAGCGGCACCGGAAGCTCCCAGCCCGGATCCGCCCCAGCCACCCCGTACAACTCGTCACCCTGGGTACGGAAGATGTGCTCACCGGCCTTGCGTCGCAGCCGGTCACGCAGTCGGCGCAGCTTCTCTGCGGCCCACGATCGGCGACCGTTGATGTCGGTGGTCGCACCCAACGTGGCGGCCACCACCGCAAGGACACCGCCCAAGGTCCAGATCGTCGATCCGAAATTGAGGAAGAGCAAAATGGAGAGCACCAACGCCGCTGCGTACGCAGCGAGCACCGGCTCGGGAACGGGGATCAATCCCCGACGAGCAATCTCCGAGCCGAGGATCGACGTGCGCTGCTCACTGTCACTCATCACTGACCTCCTGTGTTGTCGGCCTGTTCAGGGGCGTTCTGCGCTGCCTGCGCCGCCTTGTTCAGCGCTGCGCCGCCAACGGTGCCAGCCACCATGACCGCACCGACCCCGGCCGTCGCGAGCGTGCCCGACGCACCCTTGGCCGCGGACATGAGCTTGCGTGAGTGTGCGCCGCCGTGACCGCTGCCGCTATGACCTGCGGCAGCACCCGAGTGGTGGGACGCGGACCCTCCGGAGTGGTGCGTCGACCCGCTCGACGACGAATGCGAGCTCCCCCCACCGCCACCACCGCCGGACGGCGACGGTGCGGCACTTGCCGATCGTGCCGAGGCGATCTCACCGCCACCTCCACCACCGCCATGCCGCCCCATCATCGCCATCTGAGCGGTCTGCAACGTGTTGCCCAACCCCTCACCGGTCGCAGATCCCGTGTCGCCGAACCCTTCCGAATCCTCGCTCGACGGCATGAACGGGGCGTACTTGAGCAGCGACCACGGGGCCAATCCGACCAGGCCGATGCACACTGCTGTCATCGCCAATGCTCCGAGCGAGGCGAGGTCGCCACCGACGTAGGCACCCGAGCTGCTGTCGATCAACACAGCGGTCAAAAACCCGAGGCCGAGAAAGATGACCGGCTTGGAGAACACGATCGAGACGAACACGAAGATCGGCCGCATAGCCTTCTTCCGCTGGACGGGATGAATCCACAGCCCGAAAGCAACTCCAGCCAGACCCGCCAGGATCGGCAATGCCGCGGCATGCATCAACATGCCGAAGAACAAGCTCAGCGCGCCGAGGAACAGCAAACCGAAGAACACGATCGCGGCGATAGGGCCGCCGACCAGGGTGTCCTCGGTGATACCTCCGAGCATTGTCGACACCGACACCACGGCCTGCTCCATGTCCTGCTTCAGCAGACCGGACAGCACTGTGGTGAGACCGTGCGAGAGCTGGACCAGCAGCTCTGCGGCGGCCGGCGCGAACATCATGCACACCAGCCCCATGGGCGCGTATCCGATGAGGCTGTAGGCCAGTTCCATTCGGGTCGACTTCTGCGTGGACGTGCGGTAGATCGTGAAGAACGCGGTGATCGACATAACCAATACGCCTATGCCGCAACTGATCGCGTACCACTTCAGGAAATTCTCATCACGAGGATTGAACTCGCTGATGTTCGACAACCCCTCGAGGACCGAGGTGGTCAGTGACACCGCGCTTTCCTTGGTGCTGTTCGCCCAGTCGTCGATCACACTGCCGGGATCACTGATGAACGCGATCGTCGCGGCCGCGTTGTCAATACCCGCGAGTCCTGCGCTGACGCCGAGCTTGATGTGCAACGGCGTGACCGCCTCGAGGACGACCCCACCGAGGTTTGCCAGGTCCACGAACCTGTCAGCGATGTCCTTGTTCTGTTCCTTCCAGTTCCAGATCCCGCCGAACATCTTGCCTATTTGGATATTCCAACCACGGCACTGGTTCACATTGTTAAGTGCGTTTGCCTTGTCGCAGTCCAGGAAATATGCACGGTTGCAGAGCATCTCGTGATCGCTGCATGGATTTTCGAAGATGTCGTCAGGCAGGTTGTCCACATACTCCTGCTGCTTCATCAAGTCTATGGACGCGGCATCAGGCTGGGTAGCCCAGGTGAAACTCCAGTGGTTTCCGGCCGGTGCGGACCACTTCGCCAGATCACCGGCGCACATGCCCTTCGGCGGCGAGTACCTGTCGTCGCCAGAGGGGTAGGAGTCGGGCCAGTTGGTCGGCTCCTTACCGTCGAGCACGGCTTGGCGGGCTTCGTCCTCCGAGACACCCATCAGCTCCGAGTATTGAGCGGCGCGCTGCGTTACCGGCGCGGCCCAGTACATGATCCGCTGGTCATAGCGGAGGTACTGGCCGAGATACAGACCGTAGTCGCCACCCTTGTCCGCGCACTCCGGATCGGTCGACCACCCGGCCGCGTCGAACTCCGGGTGACCAGGGAAGAACTGCTTCAGCTCTTCGGGCATCCCGGCGGGCCACCCCTCAGCGGCGGCATCGAGCGGCTGCGCCAACGCCGGTGTAGCACTCGATGCCAGCGCCAGCGTCGCCAGCGTCGCCAGCAACGCCGCAAGAAATGTACGGACAAGGGTTCGCATCAGCTACTCCACGAAGAAGGTGTAGAGGCCGTTTGCACCGAACTCGGCCAGCGTGGAATCCCCTTCGGGGAACGACACCTCGGACGGTTCGGGGCCAGTGCGGAATGACCAGTCGACCGCCTTCCAGTCCTCGTTCTCCCACTGCACGGTCACGGTCGTCGTTGCCCAGATCGTGATGACGCTGACGTTGCCGGTGCCGCTCAGGTCGTTTTGACTTGCAGAGACCGCCCATACCGACACCACCGCGCGGTCGTCTGAATAGTCGGTGACGTTCACCAAGGCCGGGAGGACGTTCATCACCGTCTCCTCGGCCTGCGATGCGCTGTCGTCGAGAACAGCGGTCAAGGCATCGGTCGCCTCGCTGCCCACCAGATTGCTCTTCGCATCTTCGGCGGTGATGCGTCCCAGAGACACCTGGTTCGCTACCTGGATGAA
>NZ_JBSMJG010000002.1:0-190694 GCF_053750035.1 Rhodococcus sp. SJ-2 | reverse complement strand
TTCGTCCATCCATTTCGTGAGGGCAACACCCGTACTCAATTCGCCTTTTTCCGACAACTGTCCGTCGAGGCCGGTTACAGGCTCGACACCGATCGCTTCCACGTCGTCAGCAAGACCGAGCTGAAGCAGAACCCCCTGGTCGGGGACCTGCGTGAGCAGTTCGTCTGGGGACGTTTCGAGTACATGCAGAACGGCGACACCGGCCTGATGCGCGACGTGCTGGACATGGCGATCACCGAGGTGGCCGATCCTGTTCCCGCCGGTCCGGCCATCGACCACGGTGTCGATCTGCGCGCTATCACCGCCGCCATGTCCGCGCACCCACGCTCTGTTCACGACTTCACCGCCAACACCTCCACCCCGGACCCCGTGACTCCACCCGTGGACCCGCCCCGCAGCCGACCCACCCTCGACCTCGACTTTTAGACGGATACGTAACTGGCGATGGTGGTGCCGCAGCATCGCCACCGACACTCGCACCTACGACATGGCGCATCCACACCCCGCACCTGCCGGTCAGGGTCCTGCAGAGGAAAGCGGACCGTCCCTGGCCAACGTGCATCACCGAGCACCACCCGAAAGTGTTGCAGCGAGCAACAACAGGGTGAAACTGCTGCATACACGCACTATCATGAGAGCGATCCGTGCAGAGGGCGCAGATGGTTCGAGCCGAGGAGGTGGACAGATGAGCGTGGTCACACCGAAGACTGTGCGTCAGCAGCTCGTGCAGTCCGCCGTGCTCGACAAGATCATCACCACCGGTCTGTCGGTCGACACCGAACCGGTGCGCCGCAGCCTGCAAACGATCCGCCGTCAGGTGAACCGGAGCCCACTGATGGAGCGCTACCTGGACCGATGGGACATGATCGTCCGCACCAACGACATCGACGACATCCGCCGGATCGTCGAGACGGACGACGACACCAGCCGGGAAATGCGCAACCTGTCCCCCCTGTCGGTTCTGCTCAGCGATGACGAACGTCGCCGCGTCCTCACCGAATTCAGCACCAGACTCAAAGCTACTGCGCAGCGGTGAACCGGGACGAACTCGGACGGGCGATCAAGGCCGCGTGCGCCAACCTCGACGAACCCCGCGTGATCGTGCTCGGTTCCCAATCGATCCTCGGCAGCTTCGACACCACCGCCCTGCCCCCGGCCGCCTTCCTCTCTCGAGAAGTCGACATCCTGCCCCTGAGTGGGATCACCGATCCACCTGCCGTCGAAGACAAGCTGCTGCTCCTCGATGCCCGACTCGGCGAGGGCTCCCCTTTCCACATGTCCTTCGGCTTCTACGTCGAAGGCATCCACAAAGACGTCGTAGTCCTGCCCCGACACTGGGAACACCGCCTCGTCCACTTCATCGTCGACGACGACACCTCCACCCTCTACGGCCGAACCGGATTGTGCCTGGACCCAGTGGATCTGTGCGTGTCGAAAACGATCGCCGGACGCGAGAAAGACTACGAATTCGTCGCCGCCCTGGTCGCAGAACAACTCGTGCGAGCCGCCGACATCCGCGCCCGCATCGACAGCGGAATCGAGTGGTCACCGACCTACACCGAGAACAAGGACCTCTCCCTCGATCGAGCGCGGAACTGGCTGAGCAGTCTTGCCGACCCCACCGCGACCTCGGCCAAGGAAGATCCTGCCTCTAATGCTCCGGCGTCGGTGGCCACCGACATCGCCACCGCTCTCCTCGGCCATCCCCGCTCGGTCGAGCAGATGCTCAACAGCAAGAACCGAGGTGAGAACCCCTCGACGTCCGCTGCTTCTCCTGACACCGGACCGACCCGAGAAGCCGGACCCGACCTCTCTCAATGAGTGCTGTACGAATCTGCCTCCCCAGACCGGTGTGCGAATACCGAACCGTACGGAAATAATGGAAAAACAGAACTTGTGCGCCAGTCGGCTACCCTCGCCGACCTTCCAGCGTGGACAACAACACGAACTTCGTGCCCATCAGATCGAACGCCGCTTCGCTGTCGCCGGCGACGAGGAGTTCCCGCTCGCGGGCGTGTAGCGCCGCAATCGCGGTCTCGAGCTCATCGTCGGTCATCGCATCGGCGGCATCGCCGATGGCTCGCGTCCCTTCTTCCACGCGCCGAGGGTAGCCATGGTGCCGTTCGCTGCACGCGCAGCCCATCAGCGGAAAAGGCGATGGTCCCCGGCGGGGGCGCCGGGGACCATCCTTCGACCCGTCAGGGAATCACTCACCTGTCGGGGAACTCGGGTGATTGCAGCGGTCACCGTAGCGGAAGCACGGATCGGTACCAAACAGGTGGAGCGAGAGCGACCGGCAGGAGGAAGGACTCTCGCCAGTCAGTCCTCGACGGGGTACAGATCGCTTACGCGCGCCGGCCACGGATACGTGAGCGGGCTGTCGGCGTTGACCTCGATCATCGCCGTGCCGGTGTCCTCATCGATGTCGTTGACGGTGAACACGAACGTGCCGCGTGCGCTGACCGTCACCTGATCGCCGGGCTTCAGGGTGCTGTCTCCGATCGACACGACAGAAGAGGGGCGTGTCGTTTTCCCAGTTCACACCACAAATTCAGCGAAGCTAATTTTCTGGATCCCGGCGGGTCGCCCCGTCTGCGATCCGGCCGGCTCGCTCACCTTCCGAGTCGGGCCTTGGTTGCTCCTGTGTCTGTCTCGGCGGCCACTGCACCCCGGAGAACGGTGGCCCGGTGTGCGGGGGAATGAGGATCTGCGCATCGCAGACGATGCACAGATAGGTGCGATGTCCGGTGGCTCCCGAGGAGCGCAGGGCCGTTGCGCAGGTGCACGGTGTCCAGCCCACGACCACCCGGTGCGGTCCCAGCCGGTGCCCGTTCGGGCAGAACTTCGGCGGGCGCTCGTAGGACACCACACCACACATTTTCGCACATGTGTTCGATTAGGGCGTTTATAGTCAGGGCGGCAGGTCGATGGAGGGACGCGAGAGGCGGACTTCGGGAAGCATCGGCCTGCCACATCGTTTCCGCAGGAAACAGACATCGAGAGCGGAAGTACCCCCGATGCCGGGCACCCACGCACCGGCCCGTATGCCCGCCTCGGTACCCGGTCACTCCCTCCCCGAGCCGGCGCGAACCGGGGGGATGTGGGTTCCGCCGGGCACCCTCATGCCACCTCGAACGATCCGGGGTGGACCACGCCCCGCTACCGCGCCCCTCGATGGCATAGCGCCGATCCCTACCATTCGTAACGTACGTATCATGATACGTACGTTACGAATGATGTTACGATGCTGGATACGGAACGTCATCGGGTCGGGAGGGCGAGGTCATGGCCGAGGAAGCCAGAGGGGGACGGCGCCGCGAATACGCCACCGACGCCGACCGGGTACGGGCCTGGCGGCAGCGCCAGAAAGACAAGGCCCGCGCCCAGCAACACCAGGATGCGCTGCCGACCGATCCGACCTCGGCGATCGGCACCCTCGCCGAGGCGGTACCACTGCTGCGCCGCGAAACCCAGGCGGCGCTCGAGACGCTGACGACGATCGCGTCGTCGATCACCACCGCGACCGATCTGCTCGCAGATCCGGCGGCGATCGATGCACAGCTGCGGCGCGTACGCGCCGAGGCCGACAAGGTCCGGGCCGACGCCGCAGCCGAGATCGCGGCACTGCGGGACGAACTCGACACCGCGCGCACCGAACGCGCCGACGCCGATGCCGCCGCCACGGCCGCCGACGCCGACGCCACCGAGGCCCTCGCCCAGCTCACCGCAGCCCGGGCCGACCACGCCGCGGCACAGGACCGCTGGCAGCAGCAGCTCGATCAGGCCGCCGCGACCCACCGCGAGCAGATCGCCGGCCTCGAGCACCGGATCGAGCTGCTCACCGGGCAGCTCGACGAACACCGCGAGCAGCTGACCCGAGCGATCGCCGAAAAAGACGCCGCGGCGGCCACCGCAGCCGACCACACCCGCCGGCTCGACGCCGAACTCACCGCCGCCCGCACCGCGGCGGCAGCCGAACGCGACCGCGCCTCCACCGCCCGCGCCGACGCCGCCGCCGCACACGCGCAAGCCGAAGCCGCCCGCGAACGAGTTGCCGAACTGCGCGCCGAACTCCAGGACCTGCGCACACCCCCGGCAGGCCCGTAAACCCCCCAGCCGGCTCCCCGTACTGCTGGCTGCCACAGCAGCGGACGGGCGGGACTGCTGCACGGATAGGTGACATCTGAACTGTGGTGCCGTGAGGCACTGCTGGAAGGATGGACCCCGTGCCCAAGCCCTATCCGAAAGAGTTCCGCGACGACGTCGTCCGCGTGGCCCGCAACCGCGAACCAGGTCAGCACCTGCGGCAGATCGCCGCCGACTTCGGCATCAGCGAATCCTGCCTGACCAACTGGCTCAGGAATGCCGACGTCGAGGACGGCACCAAGCCAGGGACGACGAACGAGGAGTCCAGAGAGAACCGCGAGCTGAGAAAGCGGATCCGGTTGCTTGAGCAGGAGAACGAAGTGCTGCGGCGGGCCGCGGCGTATCTATCACAGGCGAATCTTCCGGGAAAATGATGTACCCGCTCGTCCGCGAGCTGGCCGCCGGCGGGATTCCCGTCGCGGTGACGTGCCGGGTTCTGGGGATCGCGCGCCAGCCGTACTACCGGTGGCTCGCCGACCCGGTCACCGACGCCGAACTCGAGGAGGCGTACCGGGCGAACGCCCTGTTCGACGCCCACCGCGAGGACCCGGAGTTCGGCTACCGGTTCCTCGCCGACGAAGCCCGCGATGCGGGCGAGTCGATGTCGGACCGCACGGCGTGGCGGATCTGTTCGACCAACAGGTGGTGGAGTGTGTTCGGCAAGAAACGTGGCTCGAAGAAGGGCCGCTCCGGGCCGCCGGTGCACGATGATCTCGTCGGCCGCGTCTTCACCGCGGATGCTCCAAACACTTTGTGGCTCACCGATATCACCGAACACAGAACCGAGGAAGGCAAGCTCTACCTGTGTGCGGTCAAGGACGTGTACTCGAACCGGATCGTCGGCTACTCGATCAGCGATCGGATGAAATCCCGTCTGGCTGTCACGGCCCTCGAATCGGCAGTGGCACGGCGGGACTCGGTTGCCGGATGTGTGGTTCATTCCGACCGTGGATCGCAATTTCGCAGCCGGAAATTTGTCCGCGCCCTCGCCCGCCACGACCTGGTCGGATCGATGGGTCGGGTGGGTGCGGCCGGCGACAATGCCGCGATGGAATCGTTCTTTGCGCTGCTCCAGAAGAACGTCCTCGACCGGCAGAGATGGGCCACACGCGAGCAGTTGCGCATCGCGATCGTGACTTGGATCGAGCGGACCTATCACCGCCGGCGACGTCAGCTCCGGCTCGGCAGATTGACGCCTGTCGAGTTCGAGACCATCATGACCACACCAGCCACACAGGCTGCGTGACCGAATCTGTCACCGGATCGTGCAGCAGTCCCAGACGATCGGAGGAGGCGATATACGCCAATCGGATGAACCTAACGCAATGCCGCTCCAGACCTCAGGTTTCGTGCCGGCTCCGTCTCACTGCCTGATCGATCCTGCCCACGCTCCGGTACATGCATTCAGCGGAGTGTTCGCTAAAATCTGTTCACTCCAGTGACACGCGCGTTCTCTCGAAGGACACGCCGAGTGATCGCGTCGCATCGGCGCTGCGCTATCAAAGTCGAGCTGCGTTGCTTCCAGCGGACAGCCACCCGCCCGCGGCAGCGTCTCGACCGAAATCGCCGGCTGCGACGAACCGCAGGCACGTCCGCTTCGACTCCACGCACCGATCCGGGAAGCAGCCACCACGACGCCGACCCGGGCGCGGCGGGGGCAGCAGAAGCCATGAACCACACCGGCAGTAAGGTCGAGACCACGGTGTTGGTGATTGCTGGCCGCAGCATCGACATCGACACCGCGATCGCGAAGGCCCATGCCTATCCGGCAGTGACCGTGGCCCGCTACGACCTGCCCGGACCCGGACCCGCCGCGGTGATCACCGCCGACGAGATCGCCCGCACCCACAAGGTGCGTTCCCGCATCAGCCACGCCCAACGCGACTGGTTCATCCGTACCGCGGAGTTGGGCAGTAGCGGCCCCCGGACCCGATGGACGGGGACTGTAGTGCACCCGACGGAAACCTACCGACCACGATCACGAAGGTGGACTTTCGGTGTTGCCGGGTCAACTCCGGTGTCCACCGGACCGAGTCCAAACGGGCGCGGATATCGGCGAGCATCGTATTCCCTCAAGTATTCGGACCTATCGACGAACCCTCCGATCGGGATTCTGCCTGGTCGGTCTGGTCGGTGTGCAGTTCGGTGCGCACCGACCGCGCCGACGTCCAGATGGCATGGTCGATCTCCCATGCGGTGACCCGTCGGCCAAGTACGCTGGTGACCTTGGTGGCGAGCTCGGAGAGCAGGGTGCGGGCGGTAACAGCCTCGACGTCGGCGCCGTGGCGGGCCAGCCATCGCAGCACCATACGGTCGGGTTTGATGGTGTCTTCGTCGCCGACGAGCATCCACAGATAGCCGCGGCGCACCCCGAAGCCACCTTCACCGGGAACGGCCCGCAACGCGGTCTCCACCGTGTCGAGCCGCTGCGGTTCGTCGAGCAGGACACGAGCATCGTCGAGTGTCCGGATCCCGTGCTCGTGCAGGATTGTCGCGTACTGCAGCACCGCTTCGGCCTTGAGAATGCCCCCGCGCGATGAGGTGCGCTGCCGATTGTTCGTCACCGCCAGCAGCGCATCGACGCTGTCGTAGCGATCCAGGAACGCCTCGAGCGGCAAAGGGTCGACCAGATCGGTGACCGGTGGTGGCACGGACGGCGTCTCGATGCCGGCATCGGCGGCGACCCGGCGCACCACCGGCAGCACGTGACGGTCGTAGTGGGCACCGATGCTGTAGACCGCATCGACGATGCACAGACTCAGACTCAGCCACTGCCACCGACGCGGACGCAGGTCGAGACCACACACGGCCTCGATCAACGGCGGCAGATCAGCAGCGGCGGACATGAGTGCACCGTAATCGATCTGGGCGACATACAAGGCGTGCATCGGCCCTTCGACCCTGCACCGGCGTCGCGATCACCGGCAGCGAACCCGACCGGAACTCGCTCAAAACTCAGGCGGTCGAACTGGCAGCGACCGCTGCGCAGCAGGCGCAGACTCGCACCGGATAAGGGGGCCACGACCGGTGGACCTGTCGGACCACGCGATCAACCGAGCCTCGCGAGCACCCGCAGGACTATCCGCAGGTCGTGATCACCGCATACGGGTTAGCTCAGGGTAGAGCGCACATCTACCGTCGCGCGGAACCAACGGGCCAAGTACTTATCGGCCATCAACTCCGAATGAGCTTCGACGTAGCCGACGAACCAGCCGGACAGGCCGTCCCAGATTCTGTGGTCCCCGGGAGCGGTCAGGCTCCAGCCGAGCTCGTCGAGGGTCCAGTGCGCTTTGGCGGAGTTGCGCAACATCGAGGTGCTCACCCAGTTCGGTTCCGCATCGACGCCGCCGCGGGCGACCGGCACCAGATGGTCGATGGTCGGGAACAGCTCCCAGAACGCGAAGTGCGACTGCGACATCTGCCAGTTCGGATGCGCCGGGAACTCGTCCGGCAGGATCAGTGACAGCGTGCGCAGGGCAGCTGGGTGCACGAGCTTGGTGCCGCTGTAGCGATCGAGGAAGCCGTCCCGGTAGAACACGCGCAGGCATTGACGGTCGGTGTACTGCCGTGAGTTCTTCGCTACCGGGGTGAAGGGATACTCGCTGCGCAGAATCTGCCGGCCCTGCTCGAGATCATCGGCATCGATCGCGGCCACGGTGCGAGCGAGAATATCGGCCTTGTCGCCCTCGACGAGAGCAGGATCCGGAACCGTTTCGGCAGATGGGGATTCAGGGGTCGACACATCTGCGATCGTAGAGTCCCTTTCGGCTACCCGTTACCCGTCCTCCTGCGCATCCAGTGGGAGGTGCCAGTGAGCGCGATGGGCATGAGGCCAGCACGCGGGTCATGTCCGCGATCGGGCATCTCACCTACCGGCCCGGATCGCTTCCGCGTTCCGCTCCGGAATGACAGTGAGCGAACAACCCGACCGCAGCGACAGTGAACATCCGCAGGTTCGAAGAGCGTGAGAACAAGACCGGACTCGTGTATCCGCTGATTCGGCTTGCCGGACACGAGGACAAACGAACGAGATTCATGCTGCCCGCCCGATCACCGCAACCGAATCCGGACCCCTTCGGAGAACAACGTCAACGAATCCTCGAACAACAGATAGTCCGGTTCCGCTCCACTCATCTCAAAGTAGAGCTCCCCGGAGGCCGCTTCCCCAGGGTTCAGGGTCGGGTAGGCAAGAGGTGAGAGCGTGTTGACAGTCGGGCTGAAGCGACGCTCCTGCGAGTCGAACGCATCGAGGTCACCGAACCGGAACACCCGGGGACCCGTACCGATATTGGTCACCGTGATCTCGGCAGTCGAGTTGTTCCACGAGTGCACGACGATCTCGAAACTACCGTCGCGCAGCGGCACACCCAGATCGGTGGCAGGTTCGACGGCCGTGGTCTCAGGCGGGGGCGCGAGGGTCGAGGTGTCCACGGTCTCGGGCGGCACGGGGGGCGCCGTGGTCTCGGGCGGGGCTGCAGGCTCACTGCTGGTGTCCTCGGCGCGGACAGAGGCTTCGGTGTCGTCGCTGCCTTCGACGAAGATGCCGCCGATCATGATGACCAGAATGGTCGCTAGTACCGCTCCTAGCAGAAGAGAGTGCCCACGTCCCCACGACGAAGTCGAGTTCTGCAATGTCGGTGACTCTGGTTCCGGCACCGGTTCGGTCCGGATGCGGGTGTTGGACGTCCATTGCTGTCCGTCCCAGTACCGCAATACCGTCGGGTCGTGAGGGTCGGGCCGCCACCCGGGAGTCGAGTCGTTCATCGGGCGCGTGCCTTTCTTCCATGGAGATCGATGTACGAGCAGTACCGATGATCTTCAGGTCATCTATACATGTGGTCCTTGAGCGGGTGCTGCTGCTGGGTGCAGTCGTCCGCGCCGCATCACCCGCGAGGTGATGTCCTGCTCGGCTACCCGGTTCTGGTCACCAGGCGAACGACGGGTCCGACGATGGCGACGAGGACGAGAACAGCAAGAACCCAACCCACCGTCGGAACTTTGATGACGGCGATGACGACCAACGATGCGGCCGCCATGACGATCAATGCCCAGATGAACTGGCGCTTCCATCGGTCGAGCGGTCTGCGCCGGTACCACTGTGTCGCTGTCTCGGATCGAGGTGCGATCCGCCCACCGAGTTTGAATTCGAACAACGCGATTCCTGTGCTGTCGGCGAATGCTCGTGCAGCCCGGGTGTATCCGCCGTAGGAGAAGTGCACCCACTGAGCGTTGCCCTTCTTCAGGTACACCGTCTCGTGGAGCTGCCGGAGATGATGCTCGTCGATCGGTGTCGGGGTGGTCGTTCCGCGCCCGACGACATCGTGGCCGTCGATGTGGAACAGATCGTCGGTGTTGCCTCGGCGGGTGCTGACCCGATCGAATCCCATGTCCTGCATGTGGGCACTGACCGGCTCATACATCTCGCGGCGACTGAGAGCAGGTTTCACCGCGACTCACTATCTCGGGGCATAGCGCAGGAGACTATCTGATGTTCTGACATGCCTGGCCGGACGCAGTCCGATCGTGGCGTCAGCGGTCATGCCTCGATCTGTGTACCCGGATGCTGGCTGTTGACCAACGGGCTCTGTTCCCAGGAGAACTGTTTTGCCTTCTGTCCTGCCCAGAATGCCGGGGTGTTCTTGTAGCCGACGTTGACACGGCGGGCGACCACAAAGTGACCGGCAAGGTGATGCCCGGCAGCGTCGAGTGCATACGCGGCGCTGTTGATACGGGCACCGGTGGTGCACACGTCGTCTACGAGTAGGACCCGCCGGGTGGGGCCGTCCACGGAGACGAATCCGTCAGTGGACGGCTTGTTGAACGACAACGTTCCTGATCCACGGCGTAGCAGGGTTACTACGGGAACCTGCAGTGGCAGGTCTCGAAGGATGGTCTCGAGTGGGTGTGGGCCCGTCCGACTAGACGAGGGGACGACCGTGATCACGTCAACCGAACTTCGTGCTTGTATGCGCGCACCGTGTTCGTACAGGAACCTGGCGATCAGTGCTTTGACGACGTCGACGTACTCGGGGATAAAGGGTTCACTTTCGTCGATACGGCCCTTGTAGCAGGTCAGCCATTCGCGTAGCTGTGATGGCTTGTTGTACAACGAGATCATGTCCAGCGGTGGTGCTGGCACGCCTAGGGTCTTCCTATTCTTCGCGCAGTTCCAGCATTCCCCAGTCGTCCATTCCGTCCACGTGCGACAGCGCCAGCAGGTTTCAGGCTGACCATCGGTGGGAGGCGGTACCAATTCGGGGATTGCCTTCTCGGACAATTCCCAAAGATGCGGATCGATGTGCTCGATCACTGGTCGATCCCGTCGAGCGTGCGCCGAACCTCCTCAGCGCTGGTGATAAAGGAAGCTTTGCCGCCGTCGGCGAGCTTCTGCGCCCAATCTTGGTGTTCGAGGGCGGGTGACCACATCAGGACTGGTCGGCCGTATCCGATGGCTTGCTCGATCTCGTGTCGGCTGCCGCTACGGGACTCACCGGACATGATGATGCTGATATCGCTGAGGCCGGCGATCACGTGATTGCGGCGCAGGAACGAGGTGCGAGTTCTCGGGGCATACGGCGCGAACTGCGATACCAACACCCCGTTCTTGCGTATCCGGTGAGCCAGATCGATGTTCTGCTCGGGGTAGATGCGGGTGATACCGGTCCCCATCACAGCGACGGTGGCTCCGTCCGCTGCCAGTGCTCCTTCATGTGCGGCGGCGT
This sequence comes from Rhodococcus sp. SJ-2, assembly GCF_053750035.1. Taxonomy (NCBI): domain Bacteria; kingdom Bacillati; phylum Actinomycetota; class Actinomycetes; order Mycobacteriales; family Nocardiaceae; genus Rhodococcus; species Rhodococcus sp. SJ-2. The sequence continues at coordinate 179,826 of NZ_JBSMJG010000002.1, read as the reverse complement.
CAACGCCGAGGGCCAAACCGGACACGATCGTCGTTCCGGTGGCCGCGAGATCTGCGGCCAGCTCGTGGGTGTCACGGATGACTTCTGTACCGGCGGATCTGCTACCGATGATTGCTACGGAGGAGGATTCACGGTCCAGGGCTGCGGTGGCGAACAATATCGGAGGTGCGTCCCAGCACTCGGCAAGCCGTGCCGGGTAGCCCGGGGCATCGCAGGTGTCCGAGGACAGGAGGGGCCGGGCGACGCCATCCCTGGCCAAAATGTCGATCTGCTTGTGCCAGTATTCGATTCGCGCGTGATCTAGGCTGTCATGGAGGTATCGGACCAGCTCAGAATCCGACGATCTATTGCTCGGATCCAGGAGACTCGGATCCAGCAGAGCGCGGAACTGGGCGGGGTCGCGCAAAATGTAGGTGAGATCGCTGGGCTGTGCCGGGAGCAGCTCGAGAGAAGCCACCACGATCGCGGCCTGCCGCAGGTTGTCATCCTCCATGACAGTCATGGTACGAGGGCTGTACGACACGCATCACGAAGTGGATTGTGACTCGTACATGGCCTGCTTGATCAGGGATTTTGCGGCGCGGGCGGTGATGGTCGGGTCGGCATCGTTGAGCCTCTCCCACGTCGCGCGCTCGGTGGCACGGCTGCCGATAGTTGGAGGGTTGCCCCTGTGAGCTTCCCAGTACTCACGTGCGGCGCCACCGGCGGCGGCGATAGGAATCACCGCGACCCGTCGATCTGCCGCCCAACCGATCTCCTCGGCGGTTCGTGCGCCCCCACGGATGGCAACGAGCGCCCGACAGTCGTCCAGGACACTTGTGACGAGTTCCTTGCGCGGGAGATCGGAGTAAATGGAGGTCCCGACTCTCTCTGGCGGCACCACAGGGGGTTCGTCCTTCCCACGAAAATGGATCATAAGTTTGCTGGGGTCGTAGGTCCCTTCCTTCCGCCGCATCCGCGCGACGTCCCGCGAGGTGTACCAGCCGGCCGGGCCACCGAGGCTGGCGATTGTCCATGTCGATTCATCGACGAGGGTGGCAGCGAGCGCTGCGCACCAGGGGCCCAAGATCTCTTCGTCTTGCTCCGGCGTTGCGTTTTCGATTCTGCTGCTGCCCGAGACGAACAGGTGTGGCGGGCGGGTACGCAGCACCAGCTCGGCGAGCAGATCAGGGATCTCGTCGTGATCGTTGATCTCGCAGACGGTGACGCCGCTGTTCTCGAGGTCGGCGGCCTGGAGTCGATACCGGCGTAGGTCTTCCGGTGTGTCATCGGCACCATTAGGGGGTTTCATCACGGCGATGTGGCGGTCGGCGGATGCGGTCCCCAGGGTGCGGGCAAGGCGGAGGAGTATCTCGATGTTGGGGTCGGTGAAACTGAATCCCAGGAAGAGCATGGTGCGGCTCATGTACGACGATCGGAGCACGGTCCAAGTGCGAGGATGCGCCAGTTCGTAGCGTTCGTAATCGGTACGTGTGATGACAGGCTGGAGTTCCCACTTATTACGGTCGTCGATGCTGCCGTGCATCTTGATGATCGCTCGCCGGCGCGAGGCAATGTTATGAACGTGGTTCTCTCCAGCCACGACGACGGCCTCGGGAATGGCAGTTTCCAGCAATCGGTCGTAGTTGGTAGTCCAAATCTCCTTGATGTCGAGACGTCGCAGATCCCGGTGGCTCGATGTCGGTTCGGGTGGAATCTCGATCATGGTAGTGAGGATGTGGGTCTCCAGCGCGTCGCGGCCGCCGTTTCCACGGTCCAGTGCGATGTACTCGGCGACCAACGGCAGATCGGCGTGGCCCGGAATATCACAGCGATCTTGCATCGGCTTCAGTAGTGAACCCCAGTCCGGATACCCAGCAGCCCGCGAGAGGCCCGCGCCCACAAAGACGGCGGCATTCCCGGACAGGATCGCCTGTCCATACGTCTCGACAAGTTTGGCGCGTGTGATCGTCACACCCCGTATTGTGCCAATCAGAGGGAGCGCGCCCCGTGTGCGCACGAGATCCCGGGGCGGGGGCAGTCCCCGATTCCCGCCACTCTCCGGGACTTACCCCTATCCCTGCAGTCGACTGGGGTCGACATCTTTGAATCCGCTCTGGTACCCGGCATGACCGGCGTGACCGGGATACCCCGGATAACCAGCGTACCCAGGGTATCCGGGGTATCCCGGGTATCCGCGATAGGGTTGAAACGTGCGGTGCAGAAGCCGATTACCTACCACCGTCCCCAAGTACTTCCCCTTCTTGTCGACGGCATCGGCATCCCCCAGGGGAACCATCCGATCCACTTTCCGCGCTTGTCAAAGAGGAACTTGTCCCCTTCCATCCGCCGGAACGCAATCGGTGAACCACCGATATCGAAATAGAAAATGGCCATGCTCATCCCTTCAGAACCATCTCGGCAACTGGAGCATCTCAGACACTTCCGACATATGCCCTCCAGGATGCAGACTCCTGCACGTCTGGCGGATGAATCCGCTCGGCCCACGTCACGAACCTCGTCATTCCATGCACGCCGTGCCCGCTACCCAAAGGTTCCCGAGCCCAGAACGATAAAAGTGATGTGTGACATTCTTCGCCCCGCAAACGATCACATCTGTAAGGCGACAACGCAGGGGAGAGTGACAGGACGGTGGCAGCTTCATCACCGGTAGGGATGCCGGTGCGGCTCGAGGATCTCGACCGTGGCCAGGTGCTTCGTGGTGTGCAACCCGGTCCCGTCACCTTGGTCGATGTCGACCGGCACGGCCCGGACGCGGTGACGGTGACCTTCAAGGACACCGCTGGCGGTCTGGGTCAACAATTGCTCTATCGGACCGATGAGGAACGGCTGCGGATCGAGACACCGCAGGCCCGGTGGTCGTTCGATGCCGATCCGGCCGAGTTCCGCCTCGCCGCCGAAGCACTTCGCATCCGCATGGCCGGCCTGCACGATCCGATGGTGGCGGTCTCCTCCAGCGCGGTCGATCCGTTGCCGCACCAGATCCGTGCCGTCTACGGCGAACTGCTGCCCCGCACCCCACTGCGGTTCGTCCTTGCCGACGACCCCGGCGCCGGCAAGACGATCATGGCCGGGCTCTACGCGAAAGAACTGATGCTGCGCGGGGACCTGACCCGCATGTTGATCGTCGCTCCCGGTTCGCTGGTCGAGCAGTGGCAGGACGAGCTGGCCACCAAGTTCGGTATCGACGCGCAGCTGCTCTCGCGCGAGATGATCGCCTCGAGCCCGGACGCGAACCCCTTCGAACGGTATCCGCTGCTGATCGCTCGGATGGACCAGCTCGCCCGCAACGACGACCTGCTCGCCTTGCTCGACACCAGCGAGTGGGATCTGGTGGTCGTCGACGAGGCACACCGGATGTCGGCGACCTGGTACGGCGGCGAACTCGACGTCACCCGCCGCTACCAGCTCGGCCAGCGCCTCGGGCAGATCACCCGGCACCTGCTGCTGATGACCGCCACCCCCCACAACGGCAACGAAACCAGCTTCCAGGCGTTCATGGCGCTGCTCGATCCCGACCGGTTCGAAGGCGAATACCGCTCCGGAGCGCACACCACCGACACCTCCGGGCTGATGCGCCGCATGGTCAAAGAAGAACTGCTCACCTTCGACGGCACCCCACTGTTCCCCGAACGCATCGCCGAGACCGTGCCGTACACCCTCTCCGCCGGCGAACGCCAGCTCTACGACGAGGTCACCCGCTACGTCCGCGAGGAGATGAACCGCGCCGACCGTCTCGGCGCCGACAACCCCCGCGCTCGCACCGTCGGATTCGCCCTGACCGTGCTGCAACGGCGCCTGGCGTCCTCCCCGCACGCGATCGTCCGGTCGCTGCAACGCCGCCGCGAACGCCTCGGCACCAAACGCCGCGACCTGCTCACCCCCACCCCGACGAGTCGGGTCGATGACCTCGCCCTGACCGGGATCGACTTCGACGATCCGGACGAGTACGACGCCGGCGAACGCGAAGAGATGGAAGAGCAGGTCGTCGACGCCGCCACCGCAGCGCAAACCGTCGCCGAACTCGACATCGAAATCGCCCGCCTCGGGGTGCTCGTCGCCCTTGCCGAGCAGGTCCGCGACTCCGGTGAGGACCGCAAATGGGCCGAACTACGCTCGCTGCTGCTGGACCGGAATCTGCTGCGCGACGCCCGAGGTGCCCCGCGCAAACTGATCGTGTTCACCGAACACCGCGACACCCTGGACTATCTCACCGCCCAGATCCGCAACATCCTCGGCCGCGAAGACGCGGTGGTCACCATTCATGGCGGCACCCGCCGCGAAGACCGCCGTACGATCCGCGAACAGTTCACCCACAACCCCGACACCCAGGTGCTCATCGCCACCGATGCCGCCGGGGAAGGGCTGAACCTGCAGGCCGCCCACCTGATGATCAACTACGACCTGCCGTGGAACCCCAACCGGCTCGAGCAGCGCTTCGGCCGGATCCACCGCATCGGCCAACGCCACACCTGCCGACTGTGGAATCTCGTCGCCGACGGCACCCGCGAAGGCCACGTGTTCACCCGGCTGCTCGAGAAGATGGAAACCCAGCGTCGCGCCTACGGCGGCCGGCTGTTCGACGTCCTCGGCGACGCCTTCACCGACCGACCGCTACGCACCTTGCTGCTCGACGCGATCCGCTACGGCGACGACCCGGCCCGCCTTGCCGCCCTCGACCAGGTCGTCGACACCGAAGTCTCCCGCGGCCTGGACACCCTGCTCGAAGAACGCGCCCTTGCCCACGAAGCCCTGGCTCCCCACGAACTCGACCGGCTCCGCCGCGAAATGGACGAAGCCCGCGCCCGCCGGCTGCAACCGCACTACATCGCCGCGTTCTTCCACGACGCGTTCCCCCGGCTCGGAGGCCGCCTGCCTCGCCGGGAAGCCGGACGGTTCGAAATCACCCACGTCCCCGCGACGGTGCGAGCCCGGCAACGCCCCGGCGCGGCGGTGCCGATCGTCTCCCGCTATCAGCGGGTCACCTTCGATCCCGACCGCATCGACCTGGGCGAGCCCACCGCACCACGCGCCGAACTCCTCGCCCCCGGCCACCCGCTGCTCGACACAGTCCTCGACGCCACCATCGAAACCCACCAGCAGGCACTGGAAACCGGAACCGTGCTGTTCGACCCGCACGACCCGGCCGAACACCCCCGGCTGATCGTGGCCGTGACCGGCGAGATCAGCAACGGCACCGGCGTAGTGGTGTCCAAACGCTTCGACTTCATCACCCTCACCCCCGACGGCACCGCCACCCTGTGCGGGCCGGCGCCCTATCTGGACCTACAGCCTCTTCCCGCCGAGGCACGCACCATCGCCGACGAGGCCCTCGGCCACAGCTGGCTCGCCGGCGGGGTCGAGCAACTCGCCGCCACCTGGGCGATCACCCACGCCCAACCCGAACATCTCGGCCAGGTCAAAGACCGCGTCCTGCCGCTGCTGGACAAAACCCGTAGCGCAGTCCACAAACGCCTCACCCAGCAGATCAACTATCTCGACAGCGAAGCGGCCCGCCTACGCGATGTCCTGGCCACCCGCACCCAGGGCCGGCACGCCAAACCCCGGCACAGTCCCGAGCGACTCGAGGCCCGTGCCCGTGACCTCGAAGCCCGCCTCACCGCCCGCACCACCGAACTCGACCTGCAATCCCGCCTGGCAGCCAAACCCCCGCAGATCGCCGGCGCGGTGCTGGTCATTCCTGCTGGGATGCTGCCCGGTACCCCCGCCCAGCATGCGAAGGACACCGCCCGGATCGAGCGCCGCGCTGTCGACAAGGTCCTCGCCGCCGAACACGCCCTGGGACGTATCCCGGAGGAGATGCCGCACAACAACAAGGGCTACGACATCCGCTCCATCGACCCGCAGGACGGACACTACGTGTTCATCGAGGTCAAAGGCCGCATCGAAGGCGCCGAGGACTTCACCGTCACCTTCAACGAAGTCCTCTACGGAAAGAACGTCCCCGACCGCCACCGCCTGGCCATGGTCTCGGTCAGCGACCGCGGTCCCGACCACGACCAGCTGCGGTATGTGCACGAACCGTTCCGCCGCATCGAACTCGGTGACCTCGCCGCCACCGAGGTACGTCTGGACTGGGCGAAGACCTGGGCAAAAGGTGGACCGCCCGCCTAGCAGACCTCACACCAGATCGGGTCGGCACCAGCACCGAATCCCAACAGCATCGACCACTACTGTTTGTCGTACCGCACTCCAGCAGCACCGCGTAAATAGAGAAGGACCCACCTCGTGACCGCCGACACCACCGCAGTTCCTCGTCGCAAGCTCATCGAGGTCGCGCTCCCGCTCGAAAAGATCAACGCCGAATCGGCCCGCGAGAAATCAATCCGCCACGGCCACCCCTCCACCCTGCACCTGTGGTGGGCGCGCCGCCCCTTGGCCGCCGCCCGAGCCGTGCTCTTCGCCCAACTCGTCGACGACCCGTCCTCATTTCCCGACCGGTTCCCTACTGATGAGGCCGTCGCCAAGGAACGCAAACGCCTCCACGAGATCATCGAACAGTTGGTGGTGTGGGAGAACGCCGGTGACGAAAATCTGCTGCGACGTGCTCGTGAGGAGATCCTCGCCTCCACCGACGGGAACCCGCCGCCCATCCTCGACCCTTTTGCGGGTGGCGGCACCATCCCCTTGGAGGCCCAGCGCCTCGGTCTCGAAGCCCACGCCTCGGACCTCAATCCGGTCGCAGTGTTGATTAACAAAGCTCTGATCGAGATCCCGCCGAAGTTTGCCGGACGGCCCCCGGTGTTTCCCGGGGCTGCGGATGCTCAGATCAACACCTGGCCCCGGGCAACGGGACTTGCCGAGGACGTTCGCCGCTACGGACAGTGGATGCGCGACGAAGCCGAAAAACGTATCGGGCGTCTCTATCCGAAGGCGCAGTTGCCGGACGGATCGGAAGCGACAGTCATCGCGTGGATCTGGGCTCGCACCGTCACCTGTCCCAACCCTGCATGCAGCATTGCGATGCCACTCGTCCGATCATGGTGGCTCGGCAAGAAGAAGAATAAGGAAGCCTACGTTGTTCCCTCTGTCCTCAACGGCAAGGTCGAATTCAGCATCGGTCATGATCCGAAGAAGGCACCCACCAAGGACACGGACGGCACAGTTGGGCGCACTGGTGCCGTATGCGTCGGATGTGGTGCGGCAGTCGAACTGAAATATATCCGTGCAGAAGGACGCGCCGGACGAATGGGCACGAAGCTCATGGCGACCGTAGCAGAGGGAGAACGCACCCGAATCTACCTGGAACCAACGTCAGAGCATGAGGAGGCGGCCCAGGTAGACCGCCCTATCGATGTGCCTGACGGGGACTTGGCCAAGAACACGCGAGATTTTAAGACACCTAACTATGGGATTACGTCATTCGTCGACCTGTTCACGTCCCGTCAGCTCACCGCGCTCGCTACCTTCAGCGATCTTGTCGGCGAAGCTCGCGAACGTGTTCTAGAAGATGCACTTGCTGCAGGGATGCCCGAGGGTGAGACTCTGGAAAAGGGAGGAATTGGAGCAGCAGCATATGCGGATGCGGTAGCAACCTACTTAGGGTTCTCGGTCAGTCGTCTCGCAGACTACGGATCTTCTATCTCGACCTGGATGCCGGATCCAAAGAACGAAGGAATTCGGAATACCTTTGCCCGGCAGGCAATTCCGATGACTTGGGACTTTGCTGAGGCGAACCCACTGAGCAGTGCATCTGGAAATTTTTGGTTTATGATCCGAGGGATCGGGCGCACGCTGGATGTTGCTGTCACGCGTTCCCACTCTGGATCTGCGCTACAGCGCAACGCAGCAGACCGGGAATACAATAACTTTCTAATTTCCACAGATCCGCCGTACTACGACAACATTGGTTACTCAGATTTGTCTGATTTCTTTTACGTATGGCTGCGTCGATCTATTAAATCTATTCATCCTGAAGTATTATCGACGATGTTGGTTCCCAAGTCGGAGGAGTTGGTCGCCAACCCGTACCGGCACAATGGTAAATCTGGTGCTCATAAATTCTTTGAGGAAGGATTCCGGGAAGTATTTCGCCGTGCTCGAGAAACGGCTCTTCCGGATTATCCTACCGCCGTCTACTACGCGTTCAAACAGCAGAGCAGCGATGACCATGGTGAAGCATCGACAGGCTGGGAAACTCTGTTGGAGGGAATGATCCGTTCCGGTTGGTCCATCGTCGCAACCTGGCCATTGCGCAGCGAACGAGGTGGCCGAATGATCAGCGTGGGGACCAACGCGCTTGCTTCGTCGATTGTCCTTGCGTTGAAGCCTCGGCCAGTGGATGCCTCGACCACCGATCGTCGGGGATTCATCAATGCCTTGAAAGCCGAACTACCCGGCGCCTTGCGTGAATTGCAGCAGGGCGCGATTGCCCCCGTTGATCTTCCACAAGCTGCCATCGGTCCCGGGATGGCAGTCTTTTCCCGCTTCTCGGGGGTGCTGGCTGATGACGGTTCGAAGATGACGGTTCGCGCTGCATTGGCGCGTATCAATGAAATTCTCGACGAGGTGCTTGTCGAGCAGGAAGGCGACTTCGATCCCGACACGCGTTTCGCGATCGCATGGTTTCGGCAGTACGGTTTCGACGCCGGTGCGTTCGGTGATGCCGATAACATGGCCCGAGCCCGCAATGCCTCCCTTGAGCATCTTGAGCGATCCGGAATCCTCACCAGTCGTGCAGGAAAGGTCGCGCTGCTGTCTCCTGTTGCGCTAGCCGAGATGTATGCGGACAAAGAGTACGACCCTGCTACCGACCTGCATATAAGCGCATGGGAAGTCGTGATGCATTTGTCTCGTGCACTCACGGAAAAAGGCGTGCCTGCTGCCGCGGCACTGTTATCCAGGGTGCCGGAGTCGATCGATCGAGACCTGTGCAAGGAGTTAGCGTTCTTGCTGTTCACCATCGCAGAAGACATCAAGCGCACCCAGGTTGCGATCGAGTTCAACTCCCTCGGTACGGCGTGGAACGACATCGTTGCCGAGTCCCGCACCGCTTCGACCCAGCTGATGCTGGACGCCTAGGAGAACATCGTTATGGCTGTGAGCAATCGCGACCGGATCGGACGGGTCTTTGAGCTCCTGGGCCCCGCGCTCGATGAGTTCCACACCTACGTGCTGGGAAAGCAACTCCCGGAAGGCGGGGATTGGACGGCCCTGTTAGCGCTGCGGGACAAGACCAAGAGTTCTGGTGTGTCCAAGACCTATACCTATGTACGCACCGACCCGCAGAACGGCCTGCGGATGATCACCGAACAGATCCCCAACCAGGTCCGCAAAGGCTGGTACCCGTTCACCGACCATCTCTCACGCACCGAACAATCCTGGGCGACAGAACTCAAGGACGTGCGCAATACGTGGGCGCACAACGGATCTTTCACCGCCGACGACGCCTACCGCGCTCTGGACACCGCCGAGCGTTTTCTGCGGGCGATCGGCGCCCCGGATCAGGCTGAAGAAACCCGCCGCTCAAGGATCGAGCTGATGCGTCTGAGCTCAGAAAAGCAGGACCGCAAGGTCGTCAAGACCTCTGCGGCCGCTGAGATCGGCGCCGACGGTCTCGAACCGTGGCGGCTGGTACTGAGCCCTCACGAGGATGTGCAGAGCGGCAACTTCCATGCCGCCGAGTTCGCCGCCGACCTGGCAATGGTCTCCCGCGGGGAGGGCGACCCCGAATACACCGATCCGGTGGAGTTCTTCGCCCGCACCTATCTGACCGAGGGTCTGAAGGACCTCCTGATCCCGGCGATGCGGCGCCTGTCCGGCGATCCGAACGAGGCCCCGATCATCAACCTTCAGACCAACTTCGGTGGTGGAAAAACCCACTCCATGCTGGCCGTGTGGCATCTGGCTTCCGGTCGACCCTTGGTCGACTATCCGCAGGAAGTACAGGATCTGCTCGCAGGCACCGAGCTCCCCACCGCCCGCCGCGTCGCCCTAGTCGGTACCCAGATCAAGGCCGGCGCGGTGAAGATGATGCCCGACGGCACCCGAATCAACACCATCGGCGGACTGCTGGCCTGGCACCTCGGCGGCGCCGAAGGCTATGCCATGGTCGCCGAGTCCGACGCCAACCGTCTCAACCCCGGCGGGGAAGCGCTGCGTGAACTGTTCACCCGATTCGGACCCGCGGTGATCCTCATCGACGAGTGGGTCGCCTACGCGCGCCTGCTGTTCGGCCACGACGAACTACCCGACGGCACCTTCGACGCCCAGTTCACCTTCGCCCAAGCTCTGACCGAGGCAGCCAAGGCTGTTCCCGGCACCCTGGTGCTCATCTCCATTCCAGCCTCGGCGGAGATGAAGGACGGCGAGTACGTCGGCGACGAAGAAGAAGTCGGCGGACAGAACGGCCGTGAAGCACTGAAGATGCTGCGCAAGGCCATCGGCCGCGTTGCCGACCAGTGGCGCGCCGCCAATGCCGAGGAAAGTTTCCACATCGTTCGCCGACGGTTGTTCGAAACCCCCGACAGCATCGCTCTGGCGAAGATCAACGCCACCGCCAAGGCGATGGTGGCGTTCTACGTCAAGAACAGCAACGACTTCCCCCGCGAAGTCCGCGAACTCGACTACGAAGAACGGATCCGCCGCAGCTACCCCATCCACCCCGAGTTGTTCGACCGGCTCTACCAGGACTGGTCCACACTCGAACGCTTCCAGCGCACCCGCGGTGTGCTTCGGCTCATGAACGTCATAGTCGGTCAGCTCTGGCGCGAGAACGACACCGCACCGCTGATCATGCCCGGTTCGGTCCCGTTGCGGGCCGACAAAGTCGTCACCGAACTGACCCAGTACCTCGACGACCAGTGGAAGGCTCTGATCGATACCGACGTCGACGGTCCGAACTCCGCTCCTGCCCAGGTCGACAACACCAACCAGCTACTCGGTCAGCGTCTGACCACCCAACGACTGGCCCGCACCGTCTTCATGGGTGCCACGCCGACGTTGACCTCAGCGCACAAGGGTCTGGACAAGCAGCGGATTTTCCTCGGTACGGCCCTGCCGGGGGATGTACCGGGCAACTTCCATTCGGCGCTCAACCACCTGGCCAATACCGCCACCTACTTCTACAATTCGGGGTCGTTGTACTGGTACGACACCCAGGCGAACACCACCCGCACCGCTCGGGATCATGCCGAACGCCTCCACAAAGAGGAGGTATGGGCCGAAGTAGTGCGCAGGCTCCAGGATCATCGCAGGACGGCCACGGATGGCTTCGTCGGCGTGCACGTCGCCCCCGAGTCCTCGGCGGACGTGCCGGATGTACAGGAAGCACGGCTCGTGATCGTGCCACCTGCGTATCTGCATAACCGCAAAGCAAAAGCAGACTCGCCGGCGGCGATCTGGGCGCGAGAGGTTGTGGAGTACCGAGGTAGCGCCGCTCGGACGCACCGCAACATGGTTGCCTTCCTCGCTGCCGACGACGCTCGCTGGGGCGAACTCGACAGTGCCGTTCGTGACTTTCTGGCCTGGTCTTACATCCGCGACAATGCCGACAAAGATCTGAACCTGACCGCCACCCAGCGTCAGCAGGCTGTCGATCGAGTCGCCACCCACAATCAGGCCGTCGCCGACCGACTTCTGCAGACCTACCACTGGGTACTCGTCCCCACTCAAGACGATCCCACCAGGCCGCTCGAAATCGAAGCGTTCAAAGCCGACGGAACAACCACCGATCTGGCCGCTAGAGCAGCAGCGAAGCTACGCAACGAATCGCTGCTCGCCTTGCAGCGCAGCGCCAGCCTGATCCGCCACGACTTGGCTGGCAGATTAAAGGCGGCGTGGGATCGTGACGGGCACATCAGCTTCGGCCAGTTGTGGAACTACTACACTACCTACCCGTATCTGGGACGATTGCGTGATCGCACCGTTCTTGAGAACGGTGTGCTGTCGGTAGTTGACGAGCTGCACTGGCAGCAAACAGGATTCGCGCTGGCTGCAGATTGGGACGGGCAGAATTACCTCGGACTGTTGCTGCCCTCAGACCAGGTGACCCCGCCTCAGGTCACGGACGCGCTGTTGCTGGTGCAGCCTGCCCGTGCTGAGGCTCAACGCGAACGCGAACTGGCCGAGTACCAGGCGAATCAGGACGAAATCACCTCTCAGCATGGTGGCAATGACCATACTGGCGGCGGCGATCCCTTGTCCTCGACAAGCGGTGCCAGGGTTCAGCCCACCTCAGGTACACGCACCGGCGGATCGTCGGGGGCGGGTGAAGGCATTGCCGTTCCGAAGACACGATTCTTCGGTTCTACCGAGCTGCATCCGGACTTCTACGCCCGTGACTTCAACAAGATCACCAACGAGATCATTCAACACCTAGCCGCCGCCGAGGGTGTCCACCTCGAAGTGCGGGTCGAAATCACCGCCACCACCCCGAACGGATTCGACGAGAACAAAATCCGCACGGTCAGCGAGAACGCCACCGTCCTCAAATTCGACCAGGCCGGATTCGAAACGGACTGATCAATCGCCTACAGCGATGCTGTCGAGGTAGCGCTGCACTAGTACAGGAGTAGTACTGGAACGGTACGGAAGTGGTACAGTTCGTGGTGCCCGAGACAGTAGTCGAGGGAAGCGGTTCGTGTAGGAGGTCTCCGGAGCGTAAGTACCCCTCGGGGCAGCTCCATCAGGTGGTTTCCAGCCTTGCGCGCCCATCACACGTAGCGAAGGCCCTCTCCATCCGGAGAGGGCCTTCGCGTATCTCAGAGGGTAATGACCTCGATGCGGTGCTCGATCTTGCGGCGGATGGACCCACCCCGACCCCATGCCCACGCGTGGACGTCGGGAAGCCACAGCAACGGATTGTTCGGACGATCGTGAAGGTACTCGAACGGGGCCTGCGGACCTACCGCCTGCCGGATCACCCGATTGTCTTCCCGATCTTGATCGCATGACTCGATGACCACACGACTTGCCGACAGCTCCACCAAATCGTGAGCCGCTGCAGTGAGCGTGAGGTCCCGCGCCTCGCGTTCGGAAAGCTTGCGTGACTTGACCACATACAGGCGACTGTTGGCGTTCAACTTCGCGACCTCGGTCACGATCTTGGGCGCTGTCTTTCTGTCCACGGACTTCATGTGGATTCGACTGCTCCCCTTGGGACACAGCTCTCTCATCCGTTTGCGCATCTCGTCGACGCCGGACGGTACGACGGTCACAGCGCAGAGGATGTAGTCGTCGCGCTTGGACTCGTCAACAAAGACATGCACGGCCCGCCCCCACATCCTCGGAAGGTGCCATCACGTCAGGCTCCTTCAGTGGAGGAACCGCACACGATATCGCGGATGACCGCGAGCTTTTCCTGAGCATCGGACGAGCCCACGGAACGCAACATCGCATCCCCACGTTCACTGGGAGTCAGGACAGCGCTCACCACATCGGCGATGGGGGTGCCGAGCAGGTAGAGGCGGACTTCGTCGTCCTGATTGGGCGGCAACTCGGCAGGAAGGTGCCCGATCCCGTGGGAGGCCAGGGCTCGGCTGATGGCGGACCGGACGTGGATCCCTAGTCGTCCCGCGTCCTGGATCCGCTTCAGCGTTTCCATCGTCGTGGTGTAGACGCCGGCGTCCACCACCGCCGCTCGCAACTCGCTATAACTGTCCATGATTTAGTCCTAATGATTAAACAACAATCCAAACTAATCCCATGATAGCGGAAGCTGGCGGGGACGGGAGGGGTGTGCTGTTTGACGATCCCCAACCAGCATGGTTTCGAGCGCAGGACCCAGAGCGGCGGTGCCACCCCATCGCACCGGGATAGAGGTCTCTGTTCTCTGCACCAGTCAGCTCGTGGACGATCTGACACCACTGATCCTGGTCGCGAGCTCGATGAGCAGGGTGTGGGCGAAGGCGGCATCGATATCGGTACCGCAGCGGCCAGCCAGCCGAGCACCATCTGATTAGGTTTGACGGTGTTCTCGTCGCCGTCAACGTCTCGTAGGCTCACCACGTGCTTAAGCTCCTCGTTGACACCTCAACCTGGCTGGACCTCGCCAAGCGCCGCGACGGACAAAAGATGATCTACACCATGACGGAGCTAATCCGTGACGGTGAGCTTCGGCTTCTGGTCCCGCCTGTGGTTATTGAAGAGTTCTCCAGAAACCGTCCTCGGGTGGAGTCTTCGATTACAACTAGCCTGGCCGACAGACTCCGTTCGTTACGAAGGGAGGTTAGGGAGTACGGTGGTGGCGCTCACGCTGAGACGCATGACGCACTTGGTGAACTTGCACATCACGCTCCGCTCATAGGCGCGATGACGACCCGCAATTTTGACGATATCGAGGAGATTCTAAAGGCCGGAGTTACTTTGAACTCCACTGATAACGAACGAATGAATGTCGTCCAACGAGGGCTTGAAAAACGCGCGCCATTCCATAAAGGCAAGAATAGTGTCGCAGACGCGCTTATCATTGAAGGTTACGCAACTGCTGTGGCAGAAGTAGACCTATTGCAAGACCCGCACGCATTCGTGACCACCAATCATGAAGATTTTTCAGTCTCCAACGGTGACCGAAGACTGCCCCACCCAGACCTGGCTGGAATGTTTGCAACCGAAGGCTCGGATTATCGACTTGGGGTAGACGGTTTGCTTGAAGCTCTTTCTGATTATTTCGGTGAGGACCATCTATCCGATATTAACCAACACTATGAATTTCATGAAGACCCCCGGCGATTGGACGAGATTATATCGGCAGAAAATGATCTCTTTGATCGAATTTGGTACCATCGCAGTCTTCAAGCGGATATCAGGTGGCGAAGAGACGGAAATGCCGCCAAACTGAAACGTGAGCAGGAAATTGCAGGGCCAGCGCGCACGCGGATTGAAGAGAAGTTTGAAGGCAAGGACATGCTCGGGCCCTACAGTGATTTTGAGCTTGGGATGTTGAATGGCAAGCTCTCCGCCCTGAGGTGGGTCCTCGGCAGTGAATGGGATTTTCTGGACACTTAGAGCGTCCGGCAAATGATGAGCCCGCCCAACGCAGGGAACGTTCCGGCGTGTCGATACAGGTAGAGGCACGGGTACCGAGTCGATCATGTGATTGCTGAAGTCCCACGATCACCCGGAGTACCCGTGCCTCTGCTGCCAGTCTGTCTCATCGAACCCCTATGGGTCGAGTTCTCCGCCCAGCTCGCTACCGACGAACGTCCCGAGTTCGATCCGAAACATCCCTGGGGCTGCCACCGCCGCCGTGTGTCGGACCGGGTCGTGTTCGAGCACATCCTCGCCGCACTGGTGCACGGTAGCGGCTACGAACGCATCGCCACCGTCGGATGCTCGGACCGCACCATCCGCAGGCGACTGACCGAATGGTCCGCGAAAGGAATCGGCGTCGAGGTGCTCCGCGCCGCCCTGACCGCGTACGACCGGATGCTCGGCCTCGACCTCGATCACTTGTCGGTCGACGGGTCGATCACGAAAGCACCGTGTGGTGGCGAGGTTTCGGGCCGTTCCCCGGTCGATCGCGGTAAGCGGGGCACGAAACGCTCGGTGGTGTGCGACGGCGGAGGGATCCCGCTGGCGATGGTGTCGGCGGGCGCGAACCGGCACGACTCGCCGCTGCTCGAACCGACGATCCGGGCGGTACCGGACATGGTCGGCCCGCTGCCGCAGCACTCGTGCGTGCACCTCGATCGCGGCTACGACTCGGCCAGGACGAGGGACCTGCTCGACGAATTGGGTTACGACTACGACATCGCCCGTAAGGGCATCCCGGCTCCGATCCAGGCCGGCAAACGCTGGGTCGTTGAGCGCACGCATTCGTGGATGAACGGATTCGGCAAGCTCCGGCGGTGCACAGACAAACGCGCCGCGATCGTCGACTTCTATCTCGCGTTGGCCGCGGCACTGACCGTGCTCCGGCGTCTGATCAACCGTGCACGTACCCATTACCGGTGGCCGACCCGGCCTACTACCCGCCGACTCAAGTGAGCATCAATTGCCGGTCGCTCTTAGTGGCGTTCGTCTGCGTGGCGCTCGCCACGATGTTGATCTGACGTGCGGTGTGGCGGGCAGGTATTCCGCACTGTTGGGTACGACGGCCTGTCAGGCGACCGTGGCGTCGGGTGCGTCCCGAGGGTCGTGGTCGTCGAGAATGTGCCGGCGTATCTCATCGAATCGGTAGGTCATCGTCGTGATGTCGCGGGGGCTGAGCAGGTCGAGCATGTTCGCGCGCACGGCTGCGACATGTCCGGGAGCAGCGGCGGCGAGCGTGGCCGCGCCGCAGTCGGTCAACTCGGCCCAGGCGCCGCGCTTGTCGGATTCGCAGTGCACGCGCCGCACCCATCCGGCGTTCTCGAGGCGGGTGACCGCCCGAGTGATGCCGCTGCGGGTGACCGTGCTCGCCTCGGCCAGCTCGCGCATCCGCAGCCGTTGCTGCGGTGCTTCGGAGAGCACCACCAGGATTTCGTAGTCGGTGAACGAGATTCCGGTATCGCGGACGAGTTGGCGATCGAGCTGCTGGAGCAGCAGGCGGGTGGCGTCGAGGTAGGTGCGCCACAGGTCGTGTTCGGTGTCGGAGAGCCATCGTGTGTCGGTCATATGTCCAGTTTACCCAATGTAGCTGACTGGGCAACTATATTTTCCACCACTTCGTGCAGTTGCTCGCGCAATCAGTTTTGGTCGATCGCTCCGGGGTATCCCCCTGGGGGCGCAGACGCCGGGCCCGGGGTGCGGCCGGGTCTGCCGGCTCGAACCTTAGTGTCGCCCCGCGAAAAGCCGGTAACCGAAGGAAAGAGGTTGACAGTTCAACCACCTCCATTACAGTGACCACCGGGCGACTCCCGCACCTCGTGTGTCTGCGGGGATCCGGACGAAACCGATGGAAAGTGCCATGAAGTTCAGTTTTCGCCGCCTGATGCGCAGGAAACGCGCCCCGGCCACCGACCCTGTTCACCAGGACACGATCACCGACCAGGAAAGGACCGACATGACCAAGCTGTCGATCATCTACTACTCCGCCACCGGCCACGGCGTAGTGGGTGCGGCAGCGCTGCCAGGTGGCGCCGGGAAGGTTGGCCGCGATGGCCTCGACGAGGCCGGCGTGCGCGTCTGAGGTCACGAGCCGGACCCCAGCCAGGCCGCGGGCCACGAGGTCGGCGAAGAACTCGTTCCACGCCGCCCCGGTCTCGGCCGTGGCCACCCGCATGCCCAGGACCTCGCGGTGCCCGTCACCGTTGACACCGGTCGCGATCAGGACCACGGCGTTGATGACCCGCCCGCCCTCGCGCACCTTCATGGTCAGGGCGTCGGCGGCGACGAACGTGAAGGGTCCGGCCTCGTCGAGGGGCCGGTGGCGGAAGGCCTCGACCTGGGCGTCGAGGTCGGCGGCCATCCGGGACACCTGCGACTTCGACAGGCTGTTGATGCCCAGCTGCTTGACGAGCTTGTCCATCCGGCGGGTGCTCACCCCGGCCAGATAACAGTCCGCCACCACCGTGATCAGCGCCGACTCGGCCCGCTTGCGCCGCTCGAGCAGCCACTCGGGGAAGTACGTCCCGGTGCGCAGCTTGGGGATCGCGACGTCGATCGTGCCGACCCGGGTGTCCAGGTCGCGGTGCCGGTAGCCGTTGCGCTGCGCGGTCCGGTCCGGGCTGCGTTGGCCCCACTCGGCACCGACCACCGCGTCGGCGTCGGCGGACAGCAGCGCGTTGATCACCGTCTGCAGCAGGTTGCGCATGAGGTCCGGGGAGGCTTCCGCCAGGGCCTCGCCAAGCAGGCCGGCAGGGTCGACAATGTGAGGTGCGGTCACCGTGATGCTCCGTTCGAGAGTGCTGTGAAGGGTTCACTCGAAGATCACGCGGTGGCCGCTCCACGTCTACTACGACGAGGCCGGCAACCGCGTTACACCATCATCGGGGACTCAACTCCGCGAGGTCCTTGGCCGCGAACGTCAACTCTTGGGCATCATTCAAATACCGCGCATCCGTCGCCCACAGGGTGAGCGAGCAGGTGGTGGGAACCTCCCAACCGCGGAAATCGCGAGGTTCAAAGATTCCCATCAAACCCGCAGCCGTCGTGTAGTGATGCAACGTCTCCGGTATGGCGGCCATGCTCAAAGAGATTACGAGAAGTCTCCGACACGCTCTCTGCTCTATCCCGGTGGGTGCGCCCGAGATCGAAGGAGTGTCCTGTTTCCCGGGGGGCGATCCGCCCCGGACCCCCTTCGGATTGACCGATGCTGAGAGGCCGCACGAACTTGTCAGCGGGTCGACCTGGCGATACGTCACTCGATGTCAGCGGCAGACCGCACGGAATGTCAGTAGGTGCCTCAGGAGCTGTCGTACGGATACGCGGTGGCCATGGGGACAGCCACTGCGTGTCCCACCGATGGCGCTCTGGGAGCGTCAGCTTGCAGACCGCGGCGGACTCTCGAAGGAAGTGGCCTGTGCCGCCGAGACTGCCGCGACCAAAATACCCACCGGGCCCCGATACTGCTTCGCCCACAACAGGGAGAAAATCCTCAAGCGACCGAATGCGACGGCCGTCAATGAAGTACACGGCATCTCTCTTCGGCATTCCAGCTCCATCCTCATCGTCACCGCCCCGACCTTCCGCACAATCTGCCGGTCGCAGTACATAGGCGGCGGCGGACAGCGTTCTCCGCCGCCGCTTGGGGCAAGGTTCCGATACGGAGGTCTAGACGAGGGAGGGCTCTTTCACCGGATCAGCGGTCTCGATTGCAGGCAATGGCGGGACCAGAAACCCTTCGGTTTCGGCCGCCTGACAGAACTGCCGCCACCGCCGGCTGACGGTGGACTTGTCGATCTGCAATCGGTGAGCAACATCGATCTGCCGCAGTTGCGGGGACTTGATCATCATCGATGCCACGACTTGCACGGTCTCGTGGAACCCGGAGTCAGCGAGGAATCGAAGCAATCCCTCCTGGGTCTGCGCATATCCGTTGCGCGTGACGGACACCGCCGGTTGTCCCATTGTTGTCGGCTCGACAACCGAGTTGCAGGCGAAGGCGGGTGTTCCCGAAGCAGTTGCATCGCTCTGTTCGGTCACGGGCCCGCCCTGCAACGGTGCGTGCGCGGCGCTGTGAGGGGTTGCCAGACCGCCGTCAGCGGTTGCGCCGTCTCCGGGAGCACGAGGCTCGGGACGCACCGCGGTCCGAGGCGCGGTGGCAGAGACAGTCGAAGCGGGCGCCACGGTGTTGGTAAGCGCCGGAGTACCGGGAGAGGGTTGGTTGCGCTGGATCATCATCACGAACAAGTGGAACAACGCCAACCACAGCAGCGGGAAAATCGCGGCAAACAGCGCTCCGATCCAGGGAGCCTGCGGAACGAACCCGAGGTCCTCCCCTGCTGCAACTCGGGCAAGGTTGCGCTCAGCTGTCTGCCAGGCATGGAAGGCGTTGCCGACCACACTCAACAACACCGTCACCACGGCCAACGTGGCGCAGTACGCAAGGGTGTATCGGCCGCGGCCGGAGATGCGGAAGATGACATAGCCGGCGGTTGCAGCAGCTTGGGCAACGTCGATGGCAACCGGCGCCATCCATGCTCGTCCCGGTTGCACACCGACCTCGATCGCCAAGGCTCGAAGTGCATCAAACGACAGGATGAAGGACAGCGCTGCGATGAACAGGGTCATGGCGGCCACAGTCACCAACGCCAGTGTCATCTGTCGACTCACGGGCAGCTCGGTTCGCAACGCGGTTGCGGGCGGGGTTGTATCGTCGGGCATGACCGGATGGTGTCCTTCCTGACGGGGGGTAGTCCTGGTCAACGGTCCCCTTGCGGTTGCAGCCGCGTAGGGACCTGCACTGCGTGCGTCGCGGGCCTGCAACGCACGCAGTGCTGGGGGTCTCGTAGTGCTACGTCAGAGTCCGTGCTTGTCGAGATACTCCTGCAGCGCCTTGTCGGTAATCGACGCCTCGCTGATGGTTCGGTCTCCCGTCTCGTAGCGAAGTTTGTCCACTCCCCTACGCAGCCGCGCCTTGATGCTCGGACGGATTCGCGTGTTGTGCGTCGCCGACAGGCCCTCTGCCGGATCGGTGTCGCTTCCCGTCACTGACGGCGTGACCGAACGTGCAGGTACTGGGGTCGGCGCGGGCGTTGATTGCTCGATGCGCGTGGGGCGTTCGGGCAGTTCTTCGGCGGGGTGGGTCTTGCGGATCGCCGGCTGACGTTGTGCGGTCACGATGCACCTCCAGTGGTGAGAGACAGTTCGGCAAGAAGATCGCTGTAGGCGGTTTGAAGAGAAATCGCGCGACCACCTCGGAATTGATGGATCGGTGTCCGTGCGCTGTGCGCGTCCTGACGAGTCGCCAGTTCCGGAATGATCGTGCGGGCTACGAGATCGCCATAGACCTCCCGCAGCTCGGTCTCCCGGAAGTTGTGCTCGGCGGTGCCGCGGCGGCGGCTGAGAACGATCTTGTCGAAGTTGAGGCGAGGGTTGGCACGTTTGCGCACCGTACGGATGGTTTCGTCGAGGCGTTCGACGCCATGCACACTGTCGATCGTCGGTTCGGTGACAGCTACCACCCCGTCACAAGCGATGAGGACGGCGAACAGGACCTTGCCCAAGCTTGGTGGACAGTCGAACAGCACGACGTCGTAGGGACTCAGATCCAGGCCTTCGAAGGCGACATCGAGGCGGAAAACCAGGTCGTTTGAGCCATCGGACTCGATTTTGCCGAGCTCCTCGTCTGCGGGAATCAGGTCGACTCCGCCCCAGTCGGTCGCTATGACGGCATTTGCCGCGCCACCTTCGACGGTCTGGTTCATCAGGTGGTAGGTGGTGAGCATGTCGCCTTCGACGGTCACACCGAGGCCGTTGGTGGCATTGCCCTGAGAGTCGGCATCGACGACAAGGACCTTGCCCCCATTCGCTGACACAGCACTGGCCAGGCCGAGTGCTGTTGCAGTCTTGCCCACGCCGCCCTTCTGATTGGCAATGGCGATCTTGCGTGGTTGCATTGCGCACCTTTCAGTCGATGATCCGAGTCCGTGTTGCATCACGGCGCGTTTCTCGCGTGGCTTGCGTTGCAGGCGTGCCGTGCGTGGCGTGCCGACAGTGCAATCCTTGCGTTTCTCGCGTGGCTTGCGTTGCAGGCGTGCCGTGCGTGGCGTGCCGACAGTGCAATCCTTGCGTTTCTCGCGTGGCTTGCGTTGCAGGCGTGCCGTGCGTGGCGTGCCGACAGTGCAATCCTTGCGTTTCTCGCGTGGCTTGCGTTGCAGGCGTGCCGTGCGTGGCGTGCCGACAGTGCAATCCTTGCGTTTCTCGCGTGGCTTGCGTTGCAGGCGTGCCGTGCGTGGCGTGCCGACAGTGCAATCCTTGCGTTTCTCGCGTGGCTTGCGTTGCAGGCGTGCCGTGCGTGGCGTGCCGACAGTGCAATCCTTGCGTTTCTCGCGTGGCTTGCGTTGCAGGCGTGCCGTGCGTGGCGTGCCGACAGTGCAATCCTTGCGTTTCTCGCGTGGCTTGCGTTGCAGGCGTGCCGTGCGTGGCGTGCCGACAGTGCAATCCTTGCGTTTCTCGCGTGGCTTGCGTTGCAGGCGTGCCGTGCGTGGCGTGCCGACAGTGCAATCCTTGCGTTTCTCGCGTGGCTTGCGTTGCAGGCGTGCCGTGCGTGGCGTGCCGACAGTGCAATCCTTGCGTATCTCGCGTGGCTTGCGTTGCAGACACGCCGTGCAACATACGCAACATATGCATCGCGTGCACGCAATGCACGCAATGCGCGCGAGACATGCAATGCACGCAATGATCGCTCTGCACGCGCAGCCCACTTGCGTGACGTACACGCATTGCACGCAGTGCATGCACGAGACGCGGAATGCTTATCTGAAAGGGGCCTGATCACCCGCTCCTCCCGATCCTTCATGGGGAGAGGGTCGATGGCATTGCCGACAAGGCCGGCCAACAGAAGAAACGAAAAGGTAGGCCAGCATTGCTGACCTTCTCCGGGATGGATGGGTAGGGCCGCTTACTACGACGGGTGGCGGGGGAGGGGCGATCGTCGTGCGCGCATCTGCATACGTGGTGCCACATATCACATGTTGAACCCGTAGAACTCGGTACGATGCCCACGGTCGAATCTCCGGATTCGCCGATGTTCCGTCGGGGGGATGTCGGCTGTCGACGCGATCGCTGCGACCCCTCGACTTGTTGTGTGCCGAGTTCTTATAGAGCGATGTGAGGCGCCGAGGAGTGGGAGGGCGTCTATGGACCCGGTAGTGGGTGCAGTGAGCGAACTACTTGCACATGCGCGGGGGCATGAAGCAGCGTCCGTCTTCGGGCTGATTCCGACGATCGAGCGGCTCCGTGACCGTCCCTTGCAGGTGGTCCGTAGTGACGATCTCGCCCCTGGCGTCTTCGGGCTCTGGCGCAGTTATCCGGAACGGGACGAGATTCACTACGCCCCGTGGGTCGCGACTCCCGATCGGACCGTTGCTCATGAATTCGGGCACATGCTGCTGGGGCACAGGGGGGTGCCCGCGTTGGAGACTGCAAAACGGACGCTTCCCCCGGAGTGGCATGACATGGCCAGTTTGATGCTGCGCGAGTGTGGCCAGCTCGACGGTCTCGACGAGCCTCGGCGGCGCCTCGAGGTGGAGGCGGAGGCGTTCGCATCGGAGTTGTGTCGGCGGATTGCCGGGGCAGGTGGGGCTCGGTCGGCTCGGATTCGATCGTTGCTGAACGAGGCGTTGTAGCGGTGTTGGCTTCGATCGTCGTGTCGGTCTTGTTGTGGTGGGTGGCTCTCACTCGGTGGTGGCGTTGGCGCACTTCGCGCTCGGTTCTGACGCTCGGTACCGCTGTGGTGTTCATCTTTATGGCGCTGCACACGACGGTGAATGTCGGTGCGGTCGATCGGCTCATCAGCGAGGCAGTGGGGGTTGCGAACGCAACGTCGGCGGTCAAGCACGGGATCTTCTTCGGAATCTGTCTCGGCGCGTCGATCATCATCGTGGCGCTTCGGGTGCCCGACGTGGATCGCCAGCGGCGGTGGATCGCACCTCTGTCGGCAGGAGCGACGGCTGCAACCGCGGTGGCGGTCGCGTTGTTCTTCTCGGCGGAGGACGCTCCTCAGGCGACCGATGGCTACCAGTTCGACGAGCTCTACGTGCATCTGCCGGGCTATGCCGACTCCGCGGCCTTCGTGATGGGGGTGGCAGCGGTGCTGTGCACCGTCATCACTGTGGTCGTGTTGCTGGGTTGGGACTTGGGCACGCCCTCAGGGCGGGGGCTGGCGATCCTGGCCTGTGGGGTTGCTGTGCTGGCATCGTATGCGTGGATTCGGGGCGGCTACATCGTCGCGGCGCGCCTGGGGTGGGTCGAGACCTCGACGTATGCGCTGGATCTGACGACCCAACTGGCTCTGATCGGAGCGGTTCTGACCACGTTCGGGCTGCTGTGGTCTTCTATCGAGGGGGTCTTCCGGAGTCAGAAGCAGCGTCGGGACTTCGCGGAGCTGTACATGGTGGTAGTGAAGGAACGCTGGCCGGGGGTGATCCGGGGGTCGTGGGCTTCGTTCGATCCGTCCCGGCGTACCGCGGACCGGGCGAATGAGGTGCTTGATGCGCTGTCGATGCAGGCCGATGTGGACAAGTTGCCCGAACATGGCTTGCCGGCCACTCCGGAGTCGGTCGCGCGATGGGTGCATACAGGGGAATCCGGAGGCATCGGGGTCGATGGGTTGCGGCCCCCGGTTGGGTTCGATGCGGTGAAGTGGGTGCGCGCCGTCGGTAGGGCGTTCCAGGATATTCACCTCTGCGATAAGGCGGAGATGCGAAAGTGAAAGACCTGGTGGCCAGGGTGCTGACCGAGATCGCTGCGCCGTGGACGGTCAATATCGCGTCGTGCTTGATTCTCGGTTTCGCGATCGGTCATCCGGCCTGGGGCGCCTTCGTTGCGCTCTTCGCCGGGGTGTTGCCGATGGCGTTGATCGTGTGGGGGATGGTGCGTGATCGGATCGGGAACCATCACGTGACGGAGCATTCGGAACGTCATGGGTTGATCGGGGCGATCCTCGTCCTGGTGCTTGTGGCGCTCGTCGTGCAGCTCGTAGCTCAGGGGCCGAAAGAGATGATCGCCCTGACGTGCGCGGGCTTGGTGACCCTGGTGGGGATCGGAGTCTGGACCAGTGGGGTCGGCGTCAAGGCGTCGGTGCACTTGGGGGTGTGGTGCGGCGTTGTCGCTGTCCTCGCGCTCGCACTGTCTGCTTGGTGGTGGACCGGATTGGTCCTCGCGCCGGCGATCGCATGGTCCCGGATGAGGTTGAAGCATCACACGAGGAAAGAAATCGCGGTCGGTGCCGTCACCGGCCTGGTCATTGCGCCGTTGACGTATCTCGCGATCGTGAACTTCCCCTATTAGGGCCGGGTGGGTTCGTCGTCGTAGGGGTTGTAGGTGCGAGCAGCCGCTTCGACGTCCTCGGTTCGCAGGGATTGCACCCACGAGATGTACCGCACAGCTTTTTCGAACGAGTCGTCGTCTGCGAAGTACTGCAGCGGGACGCGGAAGAAGTCGGCGAGATCCTGGACGACTTTCAGTCCCGGATTGGGGCGTTGCCCGTTGAGCAGCATCGAGATGTAGCCCTGGGTGATGGATCCGCCGTTGCTGCGGATGCCATCGACGATCTCGTTCATGGTGAACGGCCCCCGGTCCTTGGGATGGACATTGTCGATCAGATAGCGGAGCTTTTCGGCGAACGTCGCCACGGTGGACCTCCTCGTGAATCTCGACAACGGCCAGGTGAACCGGGCTTGTCAAATCTACAACCACCCCCAATGCGTGAACCGACTCGCCGCCGTGGGGGACTCCACCACGTACATCGTCTATCACCACGGTAATATTACGATCGTGATTTTGGCCTTCGGGGGGTTTCCGATCGGATGGTCGGCGAAACGCAGGAGTGTGGGTGAATGTGCTGGCGGGGTCACCGCGTCGGTCTGCCCGACCGTCGGTGAGCGCGCATCCACAGCGCTCTCACCTGTTCCTCGGTCGTGTCGAAGATGCGTGCCAACTTCAGGCATTCGGCATCGGTCAACGGGCGCTCGCCCCGTTCGAGGCGGGAGTAGGTGGACTTCGACAACCCCAGTTCGTGAGCAATGTCGGCCTGCGCCAGGCCCTGTCGGGTCCGCCAGCTCGCCAGGGTCTGCACATCGTCGGGGACGACAGCGAGTTCGCTCACTGCGACGTCGAGGACTGAGGCCACGCGTTCGAGCGCGCTCGGGCTCGGTGCTCCCTCGCCGGTCTCCCAGCTGCGGATGGTGTTGTACGTGACCCCGGACAAGCGTCCGAGGTCGGAGCGGGACAGGCCCCGTTCGCGGCGCACCTCGGTGAGCCGGGTGGGATCGAACCCGTACAGGGCGCGGCGCGGCACACTCACCTCCGTCTCGGGTCCACTCCGGTAGCTCTCGCACCAACTTTGCCGCATATGCGCAGCTAGGTGGAAATCACCGCCGACATTCTGTAGGAAATAACTGTGGGAAATAACTTCGATCTGGAGTAAGGTCGTAGCCGTGAAGGAGGGGAATATGAGCGCGTGGCCCAAACGCTTTGCGGCCGTATCATTTTCGGCGGCTGTGCTGGCTACTGCCGGCCTGGGTACCGCCCCGGCCTATGCCCAGTCGAGCACGGGCGATGAACCGCACTGGCTCGGTGAGCTGGTCTCGGACTGCCCGGATCTGTACGTGCTCGGGATGCAGGGCACCACCGAGACCTCGCCCGATGCGCCGGTGAAGGTCGATACCGGAATGCTCTCGAACATCATGGGTCCGCTGCTCGATCAGGCCCGCCAGCTGGGCGCGAGCGTGGACCGGGCGTATGTGCCGTATCCCGGTTCGTTCGGTGGTCTGACGCCCGGCGGCACCGAGTCGTATGTCGAGTCGGTGACCGCGGGGGAGGAGAACCTGTCGCTGGCGGCGCAGAAGGTGCTCTCGCAGTGCCCCTCGGCCAAGCTCGCCGTCGTCGGCTTCTCCCAGGGCGCCCATGCCGCGTCGAACTTCCTGCGGTCGGTCGGCAAGGGCACCGGGGTCGTTCCGGCCCGCTCGGTCGCAGCCGGTGCCTTGTTCGGCGCGCCGACCCGCAGCCCCGGATCGGGATTGTTCCCCGGGACCTCGCAGACGGCCCCCTCACCGGTTCCCGGTACCAGGGGAGAGGCGGTCAAGGCGCTGTCGTCGGTGTCGTTCACCGCCCCCGAGGGGGGTGGCATCGGGCCGGTGGCCGATCTGACCAGCAGCTACGGCAGCCTGTCGGGGCGGGTGTCGTCCTGGTGCCAGGGTGGGGATCTGGCCTGTGATGCGCCGGCGAACGCCCCGGTCGTGCGGGCGGTGGTCAACGTCGCCGGTCAGGTCGAGGTCGGCGGGGATCCGTTCGTCGCGATCTCCACGGTCGGACGGGCACTGGCGTCGACGGCGCTCAAGACCGCCGTCGATGTGGTCAACCAGGACATTCAGGCGCCGAGGAGCGCGTTGTCGGCGATCTCGGTCCAGCCGAAGAAGACCATCTCGCAGCGTCTGGCCGAGGCATCCGATCCTCGGGCGACGCCGCCGACGGGGCAGGAAGTCACCGCAGCGTTGATGAAGGTCGGGCTGATCGGCATCAACGCGGCGGTCACGGTCGTCAAGAAGGTGCTGACCCCGGAGACGATCGCGGCGGTCGCGGCGGCTGGGCTGGCCAATCCGGCGGCGGCCTTCGGTGTGCTCGCGGCCAAGACGGTCAGTGTGCTGCCCGAGCTGGTCCCGCCGGCGACCTCGCAGCGATTGGTGCGCCAGGCGTTTCAGGTCGTGCAGAACGAGGTCAAGGCCAACCGGGACGCGTTCGACCTGGTGGCGATGACGACGGTGCGCAATGTCGCCGCCGAACACGGCTCCTACGGGTCGGTCCCGGCCACGGCCAGCGGGCAGGCTCCGACCCGGTTCGCTGCGTCCTGGCTCGCTGCGGTGGCCTCCGATCTCAGCGCTGCGGCCGACTCCACCACGTCCACGACGGTGACCTCCACCTCGACGACTCCGACCACCACGACGGTCCGGCCGTCGGCGACCACCTCGACCACCCCGTCGTCACAGACGGCGACGTCCACCACCACCACCACCTCGGAACCGGCCGTGACCACCACGACTGTGGTCGACGCGGGACCGACGGTGCTCGATCAAGGCGGCATCTCGGCCGCCGAACTCAACTGATTCACGCCTGACACACAAGAAAGAGAAGCGAGTATGAGCAAGCATCACAGGCCGTCACGGATCGCCAAGGCGAGCGTCGTGCCCGCCACAGCCGCCGCGATCGTGGCAGCGGGCACCGGCCTGGCCTCGGCCGATCCGGTCGACCTGCCCTCGCAGGGCGGGGTCACTACCCCGGCACCGTCCACTCAGGGCGGTACCACCAGCGCGCCGAAGCCTCCGGCCAAGCAGATCTACTGGACCCCGCCGCCGGCGCAGCAGCGCGAGTATGCGCCGCTGCCGGACTACAACTACGACACCAACCGCTACGAGCGGCAGTCCTCTCCGCCGCCGATCGACCCGCTGGAGCTGCGTGCTCCGCAGCCGGTCACCCCGGAGCCGATCTACATCGCTCCGCCCGAGAAGATCATGGTCGGGGACATTCACTTCAACCAGCCGAACTGGGTCACCGACGACGACCGGGAGCGCACCAACAACACCGCCGGTCTGATCCGCTCGGATGTGGCGACGTTCTACAAGTCGGTCGGTATCGAAGCCAGCCGTGCCGATCGTGTCGCTGCTGCTCAGATCGGCGCGACGGTGGCCGGTGCGGCAGCCGGTGCTGCGGCCGGTGCCGTTCCTGGTGCTCTGATCGGCGGCACCATCGGCGGTATCGCCGGTGCCACCGCCGGTGGTGTGGTGCCGCTGCCGATTCCGGTGCTGCCCGAGGTCACCACCGGGGTCGCCGGGACCGCAGCCGGAGCAGCGATCGGCGCTGCGGTCGGTGCGGTTCCCGGCGCAGTGCTCGGTGGCGCGGCCGGCCTGGCTGCCGGAACCGCCTTTGGTGCCGGTGACGACGAAGGTCAGCCCATCGAGGTGGAACTGCCGGACGTAGGGGAGGACGTGCTCACCGAGCAGGCCGACTCCACGGTCGAGCAGTGGCAGTCCTCCGGCCCGGTCGGACAGGCGGCCGCCGACGCAGTCCGCAACGTCGTGCAGACCGCTCCGCAGGTCGATTCCCAGGTCCGTGAGTGGGTCAAGGTCCAGCCCGGTGGTGAAGGCGTGATCGCCGGTGTGGACAACGCACTGGACACCTTCTTCGGCGGTTCGGCCGGCACTGCCGCCGAGATGATCTCCACCGCGATCGGCGACGGCATCGTGCCTGCCTGAGCTGCCTGAACAGTTTTCCGGTGGGGGCGGGCACGCCCCGCCCCCACCACTCGACGAGGGGGAACACAATTGTCGACCGACAATCGAGGCACACTCTTCCCGGACGTGACCGAGCACTACGGGCCGCAACCGACTCCCATCGAAGACTCCGACACCGGATCGGTGCACTTCCCGATCCCGGACGAGACGATCGCCGACGCGGCGGTCGCCTCCTCGGACCTCGAACCGGTCGCTGCCGAGACGACCTGGGAATCCGACGACGATGCGGTCATCCAGACCGACCTGGAGCCGATCGGCACTGCTGAGACCCCCGTCGCCGACACTGCACCGGCCCCGATCCCACAGGACCCGGACGGCGCCGCCCCACACCCTGACACCGACGCCGGCGACGACCCGTATGCCACCGCCCCGGACTGGGTGCGCGTCCACATTCCGCGAGGTCCGCTGGTGATCTCGCAGCGCAGCCGTGGGGGTCTCAAGTCCGCGATCGGCCGAGCCCGTCCTCCCCGGCCGACTCCGGCCCCCGAGTCGGCCGAGGCCCCCACCAGCGCCCCCGCCGTGCCGGTCACCGATACCGCTGCCGCTGCTCCCGCGAAGCGGGGCGGCGATCGGTCCCGCACTTGGATGCTCGTCGGCGGCGGTGTCGCTGTGCTGGCAGTGGTCTCCGCTGCGGTGGTGACCACGATGGCCGGGAGCACCGACGAACCACAGGCGCCGCCGCTGCCGTCCTCTTCGGTGGTGGCCTCGCCCTCGACCACCCCCTCGACGACCGCGACCGCGGCGGCACCGGCGTGGTGCGCCCCGGTCGACGAACCCGGCCGGATCGTCGGCAACGGACCCGGTGGACGTGATTCCGGTCCGGCGGTGATCCAGGCGTTCGAGCACGCCTACTACGTCCAGCGGGACGGCGAGGCCGTCGCAGAGCTGATGGTCCTGCCCGGCAACGATATTCAGAGCTTCATCGACGCTGTCCCGGCCGGGACCGAGCACTGCGTGACCGTGCTGCCGACCGAGGACCCCAACCGCTGGTCGGTCGATGTGCTGCTGAAGTTCCCGCCTGTGGGAGACGAAGGCATCCACAAGCAGTGGATCACCACCATGCCCGCCGACGGCGGCGTGAAGATCGCGAACGTGGAGAACCGATGAACAACGTTGTTGCATTTCGGCGTAGCCCGAAAATCGAGCAGCCCGAACAGGTCTCGGCCGTGGTGGTGGCCGGATCCGGGGGAGCGGCCGCGACCACGACCTGTTTCGGCCTGGCCACTGCCCTGCGTCTGGGAACCGATGTTCAGGTCGCGGCGATCGACGGCACCTTCGGCGGCGGGAACCTGCTCGATCGTGTCGGGGTCGAACCGATCGACCCATCCCGGGCGATCCGTCAGCTCGGTTCACGTATGGCTCTGAGCACGGCCGGTGCCGTGGTCGTCGGTCACGGAGAATCCTCCGATTCGGTGCTGGTGGACAGCCTGCTCGCCGATCGTCATCTCGCCCGTATCCACGATGTCGGAACGGCGTTGCGCTCGCGCCGTCTGGCTCCGCTGATCGAGGCCGGTGCCGCGATCGTCGTCGTCGCCCCGGCTCGATCCGAACCGCTGAGCCGGATGCGCGACGGCCTCGAATGGCTGATGCGCACCTACGGACCGCACGTGCTTTCCCGCACGGTGGTGTCGATTGCGCATCAGCTTCCACAGCGCCTGGTCGATCTGACCCCGATCCGGGAGGCGTTGACCCCGTTGACCGCCGGGTTCGTCGAAGTGCCCTTCGATGCGAGCCTGGCTCGCCCCGGCACCGTCGATCACCGGCATCTGTCGATCGAGTCGATCGATGCCTGGACCGACGTGCTCGACGCCCTCGGCCGCATCGAGGCCGACCACCACGACACCGACCACCGGACCGGGACGGAGGAGCTGGCATGAGCAGCAGAGAACGCATCAGTTTCGACGCTCGGGTCGAGCCGTACCCGGTTCCGGCTCCCGGCCCGGCGGTGTGGCTGCTCGGCGCACACGGCGGATCCGGCGTCTCCACCTTGGCCCAATACTGGAGCTTCGCCGACGACGCGAAGCACCAGTGGCCGTGCGGCACCGACCGTGAGGTCGAATCACCGTATGTCGTGGTGGTCTGCCGCGAAACCATCCAGGGTCTGTCCAGCGCCCACGATCTGATCCTCGAACACCGCACCCGCGATCTGCCCTGCGAGTTGCTCGGGCTGGTCACCGTGGCCAACGCTGCCGGTCCGCTGCCGAAGGATGTGCGCCAACTGCGTTCGATCGTTACCGGCGCAGTGCAGGCGCACTGGTCGATCGGCTGGCACCGCTTCCTGGCCTCGGCTGCCCGATCGAGCCTTCCCACCTGGCGCGCCCTCGACGGCGTGCCCATCCAGACCAAGGGAGCGGTCATCGACGTTCCCGAGGACGTGATCGCTGCCGGGGTCGGCATCGTCACGGCAATCCAATCGAGTCTGCCGACCTTGTGGTCGGTGCAGTAATCACACGGAGGACAACTCATGCTCCAGACGGTTGTAGATACCGCGTATCTCGCACAGGGTGCCGTCAATTTCGACATCAACCCGGAAGTGCCTCCCGGCGCGAACGGCCTGCTCAAACTGCTGAACTGGCTGCTGTGGGGCGTCACGCTCGCCTGCGTGGCGGCCCTGATCTTCTCGGGCGGCAAATTCGCGTGGGAGAAGTGGCAGCACGGCTCGGGGGACTCACCGAAGATGCTCGTCGGCTCGCTTGTCGGTGCGATCGTGGCGATCTCGGCGAACCAGATCCTTTCCGCCGTCACCTCTGCGGCGTAAGGGCGGGGGTCAAGCGATGCAGGTATCCGCTCAAGGGGTCGTTCCCCTTCCCGGCGAGGTCGTCGACGGCTTCCAAACGCTGCTGGGCTATGCGGCCGGGATCGTGTTCATCCTGTGCGTGGCCAAAGTGATCTTCGTCGGCGGACGCCTGGCCTGGGACCACAAGCACGGTGCCGGCATCGAATCCCCCACCGCCGCAGAGTTCGTCGCAGCGAACATCGGTGCGATCCTCGCCGGCGGCGTGGCCGCGACCATCGCCACGATCCTGCTGGCCACCGCCCAAGGGCCCCAAGCCCAGCAGATCGGAAGCGGCCATTCCCCGACGGTCATCGACCAGCTCGAACAGATGCAACAACAACAGCAATCCGGCAACGAGGAGAACGAACGATGAAGCGTCGGTGGGCGCGAGCAGCAATGGTCGCGGTGGCGCTGGTTGCCACCAGCTGCGGAGGATCGAACACCCCCGAGTCCGAGCTGTCGATCACCGATCCACCGCAGATCAACCGGTGGATCACCGTCGGCGGGATCGAGGTTCCGATCGGCACCACCGACGGCCCCAGCAACGGTGAATGGGAACCCTTCGCCGGATTCAGCCACACCCCACAGGGAGCGGCGCTGGCGGCGATCACCCAGTCGGTGCAGCTGGCCACCGCTTCCGATCGCACCTGGCCCCAGATCCTGGCCGGTGTCGCCGCACCCGGCGACGGCCGCGACCTGTACGCCGCCCACCGGGGGCTGGTGGAGATTTCGGGAACCGACCCCGAGATGGTGCCGACCATCGTCGGCTACACCATCACCGACTACAGCGACACCGCCGCCACCGTCGGTGTCGTGCAGCGCTTCTCCGATGGCTCGCTCGCCTCTGCGACCACCGAGGTGGTGTGGATCGACGACGACTGGCGACTGAACCTGGCCAACGAGACCGCTACCACCATCACCGCTCTCGACGCAGTGCCGTCGAAGCTGGTCGATCTCGAGGAGACCCGCAAGTGACCGAGCAGAACACCACCGACTCGACCCACGAGAAGAACACTCGCTCGCTCGACGCCGAGAACGAACGCGCATCGTCGGCCACCAAACTCACCATCGGCTTGGCGGCGGTGGCCGTCATCGTCGTCGTCGGTGTCGTGGTCAGCCTGGTGATGGTCTTCCGGGGCGAGGACGCAGAGCCGTTGGTCTCTCTCGATCCGACCACCGGCAGTAGCGCCACGGCCCAGGACACGGACGGACTGTTCGAACCGGACCCGGTCTTCGACAAAGCAAACCGTGTCATCTACGTGCCGCTCGACCCGAACGGCGTGATCCTGTCCGAGACCCTCGCCAGCGGGAACCGCCCGGCGAACCAGGCCCCCAGCGGGGTGATGCTCCAGCGCATCCACGGCAACATGGACCTGCCGTTCTCGACGTCCGATGGACCTACCGGGTTCACCGACAACGGTGTCGCCATCGGGTTCTCGCGTACTGCGCAGGGAGCTGCGCTGGCCGCCGCTCATTACGGCGGTTACTTCGCCTCGGGCACAGACCGAACGAACATGCTCGTGGAAGCCGCTCTGCTGTCGGACCCGAATGGTGAGGCGGCTAAGGCCAGTCTGGGCATCCCAGACAGTTCGCCGGCCTCGGCGTTGCCAATGGTCAAAGTTCTGTTCAACCCGGACCTGACGCTCGTGCAATTCGGCCGCCCCGTACAGAAGAGCGACGGTTCGACCGCGATCTCCTACTCGAAGCTTCCTCTGGTCTGGCGTGATGGGTCCGGATGGGTTCTCAAGATCGATCCGGTGGCAATGGGAGAGGGCACCGAACCCATCGACGCGGCCGGGTGGTCGTCGTGGTGGTGAAGCACTTCCTACGCAGTGCTGTCCTCACGCTCCTGGCTCTGTTCGTTGCTCTGTCGGTCGCCACCACGGCATCTGCGCAGGAAACCGACTCGACCGAAGGCACCACGAGCGGGACCTTCGAGGACTACGTAGACGATTCCGCCCCCAGCGGCACGGAAGTCGTCACCGATCTGGTCGCGTGCGCACTACCCACTACTGCCGCGATGTCGGATCTGACCTCATGGGCTAATGACGCTCTGGGAGTCAATCTCCCGACCTGCAAAGAGGGCGTGAGCGGCGCTCTCGATGCAGGCGTGGACATGGCAGAGGAGAAACTCGGCGAAGTTGCTACGGGTGCGGTCGAGAAGACGGCGCTGTGGATCGGCAACGCCGGTGTCGCGGTGCTCGAGTTCGCGCTCGGATGGTGGATCACCGGCACCGAGATGGACGGGGACACCTTCCAGGCCACGGTAGCGACGGTCAACGACTACACCTTCTACATCCAGGTCGCGGCTCTGTCGTTGTCGCTGATCCTGCTCGGCGGCCGGCTGGCACTGGCCCGCTCCGGCGCGATCCGCGACACCTCGGAAGAGGGCCTCAAACAGATGGCCCGTGCGGCGGTGCTCGCCGGGGGAGCATCGACGCTGATCGTGCTCGGCACCGAACTGTCGGACCAGATTTCGGCGTGGTTCATGGACAGTGCGGTCGGCTCCGACCCGTCCCGCCTGGCCGAAGCGATGGTCTCGATCACTCTGTACTCCGGTCCGGCCGGTGTGGGCCTGCTGTTCCTGATCGGCATCATCGGCATGCTCGGCGGGTTGATGATGGCGTTCTTGATGCTGCTGCGCACCGGCATCCTCGTGCTCATGGCAGCGGCGCTGCCGATCGCCGGCGCCGCCGGAGGCACCAAGGTCGGCAGCCAGGCATACGAGAAGATGCTGGCCTGGACGATCGCATTCCTGCTGGTCAAACCGGTCGGAGCGTTCGTGATCGGGGTCTCGGCGATCCTGTTCCTCGAAGCCACCCCGACCATCACCGACCCCGAGAACGGCGACGGGTTCATGGCCCTGTCCGGGGTCATCACCTTGTCCGCCGCGGCGCTGGTGCTGCCCGCCCTGATGCGCCTGATCGTCCCGAACATCGGCGCACTCGGAGGCGGCGGCAGCGGCCTGGCCGCAGCCGCCGGCGCGGCCGCAGTCGGCGCGAAGGTCGGCGGAATGATCGCCACCGGCGGTGCCAGCGGCGCAGCATCCGGCGCGGCGACCACCAGCACCACCTCGACGAGCATCTCGAATTCTCCGAGTGGGGCTACCCCGTCCGGTTTCGGTGCCGCAGGAGGTGCCGGGGATGGACAGGCAGACGGCAATCAGAACGGAACTCCGTCCGCCGGCGGCAGCGCCACCGTCGGCAGTAGTGGCCCGCAGGGCAACGACTCGGGCACCCCCGGCGCCGCTGCATCCGGCAGCTCCGGCGCGGGCGGTTCCGGTCACTCCGGCTCCGATGCGCCTGTGGCCACAGGAGCCGGCCACCAGTTCAACCGAGGGGGCTTCGAACAGTGAGCAACGAGCCGACATTCAACACCTACGGCAACTGGCGCCGACCCCGCAGCACCGGCCTGCTCGGAGCCACCTTCGGCACCTCGATCGCAGGGATCGCCGCCGCAGCCGTCGTCATCATCGCGGGCCTGTTCCTCGGCATGAGGGTCGCATTACTGCTGGCCATCCCGGTGATCGTCTGCTTTATCCCCTTGGTCATCTCCCGTGACGGCCGCTCCGGCTACGAAAGGGCACTGATGCGATTCCAGTTCTGGCGCGGCCGCCGCCGCGGTGAACACGCCTACGCCTCGGGCACGTTCTCCCGCGTTCCCGGGCGGGCCTACCGACTTCCCGGCGTGCTCGGCGACACCGAGCTCTACGAAGGCATCGACTCCGACGGGCGCACCTTCGGCATGATCCACATGCCCAGCCGGGGCGCCTACACCGTCGTCTTCGACGCCTACCCCCAAGGCGCCGAAGCCGTCGACCAGGACGTGATCGACCACTATGTCGGCAACTGGGCACAGTTTTTGTCCGGGGCCGGTGAGACCTCGGACATCCTCGCGGTGGTCACCACCGTCGAGACGCTGCCCGAGACCGGCATCGAACTGTACGAAACGGTGCACCAGAACACCCGCGCCGACGCCCCGCAGCTGGCCCGCGATGCGGCCTACCAGCTCGCCACCGGCTTGACCTCCGGCGGTATCCGCCTCGCAGCAAGGATCGCGATCACCTTCGAAGCCAAGACCACCGAACGCAAACAGGACCCTTCCGAGCAGGCTGTCGAACTCGGCCGGCGTCTGCCCGCCCTGACAGCGGCCGCGGCCCGCTCCGGTGTGCCCTGCTCGCCGATGGATGCCGACGACATCATGGCGTTCGTGCGCCGCTCCTACGACCCGGCCTCGCTCGTCGATGTCGAAGCCGGCGTGTACTCCGGCGAGGGCACCGGGCTGACCTGGGAGGACTGCGGTCCGCGGACCGCGCTGGAGAGCGCCGACGGCGGCAAATACGTCCACGACGGTGCGGTGTCGGTGACCTGGGAGATGCGCGAAGCCCCCAAGGGAGCAGTGACCGAACGGGTACTGCAACGACTGCTGGCCCCGAACGAGGCGGTGCCGCTCAAGCGGGTCTCGGTGATCTACCGCCCGCATTCGGCCGGGGAAGCCACCGACATCGCTGATAGCGACTACCGCAACGCGATGGCCGAAGCGCACGGTGGGTCGCTCAAGAACGGATCGATCGGTTCGGCGAAGTCGCAGATCGAGCTGGCGGCCACGGCCCAGGCCCGCATGGAACAGGCCCGCGGTGCCGGGATGGTGCGCTTCGGCGTGCTGGTGACCGTGACCGAACCGGCCGGCAGCTCCGATGTGCCGAAGATCGACGCCCTGGTCGAGGACCTCTCGCGGCAGAGCCGGCTGACGATCCGCCGCTCGTGGTGCTGGCAGGCCGCCGCGTTCGCGGCCTCCCTCGGTGTCGGAGTCATCGCGCCCGACCACACCACTATCCCGTCGTTCCTGAGCAACTAGGAGGAGGACGCTGTCATGGGTAAAGCCACGACCTCGACCCGGATCGCGCAAGCCGAGAAGATCGCCAAGACCCTGCTGTCGGACGACGAGTTGTCCGCTCTCGAGGAGCAAGCGGCCTCGGCCACCGGCATCACGAAGGCATGGAAGAAAAGCCTGGTCAACCGCCAGTACAGTCGCCGGGCGACGGTGGAGCGGTTGACCCGGATCAATTCCGACGGCTTCGACCGCCCGCTCGCCGAGCTCGACGATCGCGGATTCGACGGGGTCGGTGGGGGCCGGATGTCCACGGTGATGCCGCCGGTCGAATACCGGGGCACCTCGGTCCAGGTCGCTGGGATCTACCCGTGGATCGTCGGCGCGAAGGCCCCGCTGCTGGGCACCCCGCTGGGTCGGCATCTGACCACCGGCGCGGCCGTCGGCTTCGATCCGCTCTACGCCTGGAAGATGAAGGCGATCACCGCCCCGTCCTGCTTCATCTGCGCCCTCAACGGCTTCGGCAAGTCGACGCTGCTGCGCCGGATCGCCCTCGGCGACATTGCGCGAGGCACATTGGTGCTCGTGCCCGGTGACGTCAAGCCGGACCTGCGGGTGCTCACCGAGCAGGTCGGCGGGCAGGTCAGCGAGGTCGGCTACGGCACCGGCGCGATCAACCCCCTCGATCGCGGCCCGATCGGCGATGCGATCGAGCAGTTGCCCGCAGGTTCGCTCGAACGGGAAAAGGCCGAGTTCGCGCTGCACGCTCGCCAGCTCAACATGATCTGCGCGCTGCTCGAGATCGTCCGCCGCGGCCCCCTGAAGGACTTCGAGGAAACCCTGCTCGCCTCGGCGATCCGGTTGCTCTACGCCCCGGGCTCACGGTTCGACAACGACCATGCAGCCCGCCTCGAGGACCTGCTGACGCTGATCGCGGCCGGTCCCGAGGAGCTGATGGACGACGCGGTGGCCGACACCGAGGACGAATACCGGGGTCAGATCAAGCCGCTGCTGCGCTCGCTGCGCGCGCTGGTCAAGGGTCGGTTCGGGGAGACCTTCAACCGGCACAGCACGGTTCGGATCGATATCACCAAGCCGATGGTGGACCTGGACATGTCCTCGGTCCCGCCCGGCGATGAGTTGATGCGCGCTGCGGTGCTTCTCGCCGGGTGGAACGAAGCGTTCGCGGCGGTGGAGGCGGCGCACATCCTGGCCGACAACAAGGTGCCCGGAGCGAAGTCGATTGCCGCCCACATCATCTTGGACGAGGTCTGGCAGGTGATCCAGACCGGCAGCTCGGCGGTGGCCCGGTTGGATGCGGTGCAGCGGTTGCAGCGGTCGATGGGCGTGGCGATGACGATGGTCACGCACTCGCTCGCCGACTTCGAAAAGGTCGGGGCGCTGGGCATGATCGAACGCTCCCGCGCCCGGATCGTCGGCCCGGTCCCCGAGGCCGAACTCGACCGGCTCGGCCGGTTCATGAAGTTTTCCCGCGCTGAGCGGGCGATGGTGACCGGCTGGGCCAACGACACCACCTCCTCGGTGGAGGAGAAGAAGGCACTGCGCCAAGCACGCCGCAAGGTCACCGGAGACGGCGATGGCACCGTCTCGGCGGGCAGTAAGCGCACCGCCGCCGGTGTCGGACATTTCCTGCTCAAGCTCGGCGAAGGCGCAACACCGGGCACCCCGTTCAAGGTGTGGGTGCCCCAGGCAGAAAAGGATTCCGGGATTCACGACACCGATGCCCGTCTGCGGGCGGCCGACGAGGACCGAGCCACGGGGCGTGCAGCGTGAGCCGGCGGGAGCGGTCCGGCCGTCGCCGGTACACCCTGGTCGATGACCTCACCCGTGAGGCCGCGATCGAGACGGTCCTGGGGCGCATGAAGGCCGGGGTCAGCTTCACCGCCGCTACGCGAGCCGCCGCTACGCAGCTCGACGTCGCGGAGACGACGGTGCGGGGCTGGGTCAACCGCTCCGGCCGGCGCCCTCGCCGCACCCCGCAGGAAGTCGCCGCGTTGGAAGCGGAACTGGCACTGGCACAGGAGCTGAACCGGGCGCTGGCACGCAAGCACGGCATCGCAGCCGAGGATCTGAGCCTGCGGTGAACGGCAAGGGGGGCACCGGCCTGATCGCGCTGATCCTGGCGCTCACACTCATTCCGTTCTTCCTGCTCCTCGTCCTGGTGATGGGAATTGCGGACGAGGAAGATCGCGAGAACGGCACGAGCTGCCTCGGACCCGGCACCGGTCTCGGATCCGGCGACAAGCTCGCACCGACGGGTTCGTTCATCAAGCCGGTCGATCCCTCCACCGTCACCTTCACCTCCGGATTCGGCCCGCGTTGGGGCACCGAGCATCAGGGCATCGACCTGGCCGGAGCCATCGGCACCCCGATCTACGCCTCGGCCGACGGGGTGGTGCGCAATGCCGGCCCCGCCAGCGGGTTCGGGCAGTGGGTGGTGCTCGACCACGTGATCGACGGGCAGCTCGTGTCCACCGTGTACGGGCACATCGACACCTACACCGTCGCCGTCGGCGAGCAGGTCCGCGCCGGTCAGCAGATCGCCACCGTGGGCAATCGCGGGGAATCGACCGGCCCGCATCTGCACTGGGAAGTCTGGCCCGGCGGCTGGGGCACCGCAGCGGTGGACCCGTTGCCCTACTACGACTCCGCTCCCGCACCGGGACAGACCCCGGCCGGGCCGCCCACCGCGGTGCCGTCCGCCCCGCCGGAGGGGAACTTGGCGCAGCCGTTGCCGCCGTCGGCCGGCTCCGAGCAGGGCCTGCAGGTCGATGCGAAGAAACTCGCTCGCGCTGCCCACCTGAAGTTCGGGGACCGGATCGCGAGCATCGGGGGGTGGCGCGCCGACGGCGGCTACGCCAGCGATCACACCGAAGGTCGGGCTGTGGATCTGATGATCGCGAACTATCGCTCCGGTGACGGGGTGGCTCTCGGGGACGAGATCACCGATTACGTGCTGGCCAATGCGGAGTTCTTCAATGTCGAGTACGTGATCTGGCGGCAGACCTACTACCCGGTCGGCGGTGCCCCGAGTCTGATGGAAGACCGCGGCAGCGAGACCGAGAACCACTACGACCACGTGCACATCAGCGTCCACGGTCAGGGCACCGACGAGAGGTTGGTGTCGTGGGGGTCGCTGCCCGGTGGCAGCGGCAACGCCACCGCCGCGGCCGCCGACTGCCTCATCTCCGGTGAGGGTATCGGCGACCGGCTCGCCGACGGCACCGTGCCACCGGAGTTCGTTCCGTGGATCGAGCGGGCCGGGTCGATCTGTCCGCAGATCAGACCCTCGTTGCTCGCCGCTCAGCTCGCCGCCGAGAACGGTTTCCGCCACGGAGACTCCGCTCCGGTGTCGGTCACCGGGGCGATGGGACCGGCGCAGTTCATGCCGGGCACCTGGGCGTCCTATGGCCGCGACTACGACGGCGACGGCCGGGTCGATGTCAACAGCATCGGCGATGCCGTCATGGCCCAGGGCCACTACATGTGCACTATCGCCGACACCATCGACGGCTGGATCGGCGACGGGGTGGTCTCCGCCCCCAATGGGCGCACCGAGCTGTATCTGGCCGGCTACAACGCCGGCG
The DNA here is from genome assembly GCF_053750035.1 of Rhodococcus sp. SJ-2. Classification (NCBI taxonomy): domain Bacteria; kingdom Bacillati; phylum Actinomycetota; class Actinomycetes; order Mycobacteriales; family Nocardiaceae; genus Rhodococcus; species Rhodococcus sp. SJ-2. Next base: position 140,278 of record NZ_JBSMJG010000002.1, on the reverse strand, counting down.
AAGGCGCCGTCCTGAACTCCGGGGGATTCCCTACCGGGCACACCGACTACGTGGTCCAGACCCGCCCCTATGCCGACAAGATCATCGCCGCGCAGCCGCAGTACCGGGCGATGAGCAACCAGTGAAAGAAGGCAAACCCGTGAGGATCACACGAGTCACCGCCGCGGCGGTATGCACCGCGGCCGCCGTCGCTGTGGCGGGCTGCGGCAGCAGCGACCCCGCAGGTGAGCAGCACGTCCATGAGGGCAGCGACGACCATCAGGTGATCGAGCCGCTCTCACCCCAGCAGATCGACGCCGACGACACCGCGATCACCGCGATGCAGATGATCTTGTCCTGGCAGCCCGCGATCGACGAGAGCAAGGCCGACGCCCTGATCCGAGCCACACCGTATCTCGGCGGGGACCTGCTCGCCGTCGCCGAATCCGGCAGCCGTGCCGAGGTACGTCCGGACGCCGATTGGCAGCAGTGGGCAGCGGCGAAAGACGCCGTGACGGCGGTCTGCGCTCACTCGGATACCACCCCGACAGCCCCGGCCGGGATGCGCACCGTGGTCATCGACGTGATCTGCACCCAGTCGGTGCTGCACGCCAGCGGGCGCAGCACCCGCCTGACCCCGCAGCTGTGGCGCACCACCATCGTCCGCACCGACGGCGGCTGGCGACTGACCGACTACCGATTCCAGCAGTAGAAGGGGACACACAAACGATGGCACACACCAGACGCGAGCGACCGCGCAGCTCCTCGGCCGCCGACGAGGTGTTCCTCAAGGCGTTCCCGGCCCTGCTGGTGGCGGCGTATCTGCCGACGATCGCCTACAACACCGGTGGGGGAGCAGACCCCACCTGGAATCCGATCGGCTTGTTCTTCGCTCTGGGGTTCGGCTCGACGAGCTGGCCGGCGGGCGCGACGCTCGTCCTCGGCGTCGAGCTGGTCCTGCTCGCTGCTCTCGCCGGGGCCGGGTGGTGGGCGCTGCGCCGGTTCGGGGTGCTCGAGACCGTCAAGGGCAAGCAGTTCGAACAGCGCATCGACCGCCTCGCCCGCACGATGGTCGATCCGCGAGAAGTCGACGAGGCCGACCCGAAGTACCTCGCCGCCTCCACCGACCGGCTCGCCCCCGCCATCTCGCAGACTCATCCCGGCTACCTCGGCATCCCCCTCGGACACACCGTGGTCGGGGATCGTACCCTGCGCATGACCTGGGAATTCGTGGCGATCGCCTTCGCCGGCGCCCGCATGGGTAAATCCGCCTCGTTCGCTATCCCGGCGATCTGTCACGCCCCGGGGGCGGCGCTGGTGGCGTCGAACCGCGGGGATGTGTACTCGCACACCGTCGGTATCCGCCGCGAATCAGGACGGGTCTGGGTATTCGACCTGCAAGGCGTGTCTACCGGCAACCGACAAGAACGTGCGAGCTTCTGGTTCAACCCGCTGCGCACCGTCACCGACCTGCCTTCTGCCGCGGCGGTATGCGGCTACTTCATCTCCGCTGCCACCGACGCTGGTGCCCGTGTCGATGCCTACTTCGACGGCAACGCCCGCGATCTGTTCGCCTCCTACCTGCTCGCCGCCGCCCTGGCCGGCGGAGACATCCGGCATGTGGTCGAGTGGCTGACCAACACCCAGTCGCAGATTCCCCCGGCCGTGCTCGAGCAGTACGGCTACCCGGAGCTGGCCCGCACGATGCGCGGTAAGCAGGCCGTCAACGCCAAGCAGCGTGACGGCTTCTACGACATGGCCCGGCGCTTCTTGTCCCCGTTGGACGAGCCTCGCTATGCCGAAGCAGTTCTGCCGAACCGCCGGGTCGTCATCGGCACTGATCAGTCCGGCAGGGTCACCGTCACAGAAGGGGAGCACGTCCACGACCTACCGGAGTTCATCTCCGCCGAGTTCGCCCGCCGCACCGACACGATGTATGCGCTGTCCAAAGACGGTCCTGGTTCATCCTCGGCGATCTCCAGTGCCCTGGTCGGGCAGATCCTCACCTGCGCCGAGGAATACTCCGAGCAGCAGGAATCGGAACGGATGCCGATCCCGTTCACTGCGGTGCTCGACGAGGCCGCCAATATCTGCAAGATCGAGGACCTGCCCCGCTGGTACTCGCACTTCGGTGGCCGCGGCATCATCCTCATCACCTTCTTCCAGTCCCCCTCCCAGGGAGAAAAGGTCTGGGGCCGCGAAGCCTTCAAGTCCATGGTCGATGCGTGCAGTGTCGTCTGGTACGGCGGCAATGTCGAAGACGATGCGTTCCTGTCGGGTCTGGTCGATGCCGTCGGCACCCACTACGTCGATACCGAGTCCCGCAGCCGCCCTACCGGCTTCTTCTCCAGCGGTCAGGCGAGTGTGTCGAGCAGCTGGCAGAAGGAAACCATCTTCGAAAAGCGGGACTTGCGGGCGCTGCCGAAAACCCGGGCGCTGGTGACGATCGGTGGCTCCACCCCGATCCTGGTCCGCAAGGCGTTCTGGGGGAACTCGCCGTTCGCCGAGGCGATCCGTCAGTCGACGAAGGACAGCAAGCAGCTCGGCCCTGCCCAACAAAAAGCGCTGCCGATGGGGGAGTCCGATCGCCTAGGCAGTGAGGGTCCGCAGCAACCACGCACCGTGGACGCGCCTGTCGTGGAGTCCTCCCGCACCACTGCCCTGTTTACGTCCGAGTTCATGTCGAAGGAATGAACATGGTGAATCTGCCCCGCACGACCGACGATCGCTGGGACACCGGCAACGAGTCCGGAGACGGCACCGCCGACGAGTGGACCCCGGAACAGGCCGCAGCAGTCGGCTCCACTCCGGAACCGCAGGAGAAGAAAGAGCCGAAGTACGCGAATGTCATCGCCTGGGTGAACGGTTTCTTCCTGCCGGTGATCCGCCGGCGGATCAGCGACAACGACGGCGGCCTGTCCTGGGATGCGAGGTGGTGGGCCTACCCGGAGGTCGTCGCCCGCCTGACCGCGCTACACCAAGCCTGGGAAGAAGCCCGCGCCTCGGATTCGATGTCCGCGATGTCCTCCTGGTGGATACAGCACCTCGAACCACATCTGAAGGTCATCCTCGACGGCGACACCGGACCGATGGCCAACGCCAAAGCCGACCGCAGCTTCATGGGCTGGCCCGCCCTGCCTGCCGACCCGGTTCCGTCCAACGTTCTTGACAAAATCCTCGACCAATACAACTAGGAGACAGCGATGATCCTCCAGACCGTCGCGCCCGCCCTCGTGCCCATCGACCCTGTCCTCCCGCCGACCGGACCACCGGCGTACCCCGTCATCGGTTTCATGCTCGGGGCAGTCCTGCTGCTCGCACCGACCGTCCTGCTGGTGAAGCTCGGGGTCGTTGCCCTGCGCGTAGTCCGGTGTCAGGAAATCGTCGGCGAACACTACATCCGTGATCGACACCTCGCCCCGACGACTCTTTCGATCGTGTGCTGGCTGATCGGACTGGGAGGCGTGTCCATGATTCCGGACCTAAGTCAGACCCTGATATTCCGCACCGTCCCCCCGACGGTGTTCGTCAGCGTAATCGTTGCTCCGCTGGTGGCGACCCTGGTGCTCGACGCGATCGCGTCGATGGTTCGTAGACGAACAGGCCGGTTCGTGGATGGTTCGAGCGCCCGAGCCGAACAACGGGAGACGCAGATCGTCAGCGAGCACAGCTAAGAGACAGCAGTGATCCGAGCGACGACACGACGACCCTGGGCCGGGACGGTCCGGGACGAGACATGGGAAGAAATGGCATGAAACTGACTTTGCCCAAGCCGGATCTGACACCGGCCGGTGACCAGTGGCGTCAGATGATCCGTGACGAACAGCAGCGATGGCTCGACGAGTGGGAAGTGTCGTTGAGCGACGATCAACGGGAGCTGGCGTTCTATCAGGCTGCGGCCGCGGTCGAGGAACTACGCGAGCGTGATCCTCGAGTGTCCGCCCTTCACGTGCAGGGCAGAGCATTCGATGCACTGTCCCGCTACGCACCTCGCAGCCGGTGGTGGTGGGTCCGGTACGCGGCCCCGACCCTGGTGTTCATCGTGGTGGCCGGCTGGTTCTATCTCGACCGGGACCTGGTGGTCCTGTGGGATTACGTCCCGGCCGGCGACACCACCGACCTGGTGGCGCAAGCCGTGGGATACGGGCGGTGGGCCACCGTGGTAGCGGTGGGCGCGGTACTGGTGTCCGTCTTCGGCCTTGCTGGGGTGATGTGGTTCAGCGGCTTCAAGGAAAAAGCCGCCCAATACTGGCTGACGGCCCTCGCAATGGCGCTGTGTGCTCTGGGCACCGGCGTGTTCGTCCTCGCTGCCACGATCTGCGTGCTGTACACCTACTCCAGCTGATCGAAAGACACCTGTGGGGGCCACCGTCCGGTGGTCCCCACAGTGCTGTCTTCGGTCAGTACCCGAGCGTTGCTTCGTGACTGTGTTCGACGCCGGTGTCAGGGACGAACGCGGCCTCGTTGGTGTGGTCGGGCGTGCGTTCGATGTTGAGCATCTCGGTCACCGACCGGGGATGACTGCTCATCGCAGCACCGACCGCATCGAGTAGTTCCTGACTGAGCTGGTTCAGGTTGACGGGTGACAGGGGAGGAGCGACCTCGTCGTCACCGTTGACCGGGCCGACCGCGGCGGCCAGACCCCGGCCGGCGGACTCGAGGGCAGCTCCGATCTTGCCCAGGTCACCACTGCTCGTCGGTGCCGTCTCTGCGATCCGTTCGAGCTGGTCGGACACATCCGCTTCGTTATCTTCTTCGACCGCAGCGGCCGGTTCGCTGCGGGGATCGGGGCTGTCGGCCGCAGGCGAACTGTCCGCGTCCTTCTCGAAGTTCTCGAAGTTCATCTCTACGGTGTCGGCGTCGGCGGCGTGAGCGAAGGATCCGGCCACGGAGGCGGGAACGACCGCGGTGGGTTCGACCACTGCGAGGTGCTGAGCGGACAGGTCGGCGAGCTTGTCGATCGAGGGCACGCTCTTGGCTGCGACGTAGCTCAATGCCAAGGCTGCGGCCGCGTCGAAGGCCCGCTTGTCGTTGTCCCGGTCGGCAGCTTCTTTCCCGGCGATGCGTCGCTGGATCTCGTCCGGGGGCATCTGAACTTGTACGTAGCGGTGCTGTTCTTGGCGGTATTGCTGTGCGCGCAGGGCCTGGAGTCGTTCCGCGTTCTGCTGCGCCAGCTGTTCCCACTTGCGGGTGTTGTGTGTCGGTGCACCCAGGTGGCGTGTGGTCGCTGCTGCGGCCAGAACCTGGATCGTGGTCTGCTGGGCGGGCTGTCCCCGGAACGCTCCGAGAACGTCGTTCATGCCCTTCGGTGTCGGTGCCGGCTGGCCCTGAGCGCGTCGATTCTCCGCTTCGCGGAGGAACCCGACGAGGTCGACGACGTCCTGACTGGCTTGTGCCGTGGCCGGCCTTGCCTGTGGCACCGCTTGCACTCCGGCTCCGGCAGAAGTGTCCGAGGCTGCGGGATTCGTGGGCTTCGGTGCGGGGGCCGACCGTCCGCGGTTGCGCAAAAACGGTCGCTTCTCGTCGTTGTCCGCCATAGTCCTTCTCCTTGTGCCGTTCGGGTTCAGGGGTCGCAGCGCCGGGATTACAGGTCCCGTTCTGGCCCGTGGTCGGGTTCGAGCGGGTCACGGTCGATCTGATGGTTCACCGCAGAGTCCGTCTGTGTCGGCGTCCTCGTGTGGCCGGTGGTGAAGTCGGTTCCTCCGGCCTTGCGGCGGGTGATCTCGGCGTCGATCTGGCCGATGATGGTGCGTTCGGCGGTGATCGATTCTTCGAGTCGGGTGATGCGGTCGGTGATCCGGCCGATGGCCTGACCGTCCGTGGCGCGGGCGCGGGCCTTGGCCGCCTCGGCAGCGCGGTAGTGCTGTGCCCCGCGTTCGATCACGGGCCAGCGACGCTCCGGGGGTGCTGCCTGCTCGGCGGCGGTCACCGCAGCACGAGCGGCGGTGATCTGCTGTTCGGTCACGTGCGGGGACCGGGTCAGGGCATCGAGTCGGGCGCGGGCGGCGCGCACGGCCGCGATGTTGCGTTCGTCGATCTCGACCTGTGCCAGGGACCTCTCCACCGCTGCGGTGGCGGACATCTCGCCTCGTGCCCGGTCCAGTTCTTCGTGTGCCAACGACAGCAGCATGGCGTCTTCGGTGAGCCGACCCCGGCTGACCATCCGTGCCGAACTCAGTTCGGCGTCGGTGTAGCGGGCGTACGGACCGACCACCTCGTCGGTGGCCGGTGCGGGCCGGTTCAGTCGCTCGATGTTCGCCGCGATCGTCGTCTTGCGTGCCTCACGCAGATGCGCCATCGGGTCGTTTTCGTCGGCGGGGGCGTCGGCAAGCACTCGCGAGATCGCGATCTCCCGCACCGTGGACTCCCACAGCCGCACCCGCCGGGGATCGGTTCCCCGCTCGCCGACGGCGGTGATCCACGGCGCGTTCTGCTCGAGTGCGGTGGTGGTGTACGAGTCGATGAACGCGTGCATCTGCTGCTCGCACGAGCGGGCGTAGGCGGCGAGGATGGGATCCGTTTGGGCCGCGGCGTCGGTCAGTGCGGGCACGCGGTAGGCGGCCATCGCGTCGGTACGGCGGCGTGGCAGTTGCGCTCCGTCGGAGTTGTCGATGCGGGTCTTCAGGGCGCGGGCGATGACCTGGCCGGGGGAATTGGCCTCGGTGTCGATCCGGCCGGCCCTGCCTTCGGAGCTCATCACGGCGGCGGCCTCGCGCAGCAGAGTCTCGGTGTCCCAGCCGAAGGTTTCCGACTGGGCGACGTAGGTGACGATCTGATCCCACCCGCCGAGGCTGTGCACCCAGCCGAACTGTTCGTCGGTGAGAATCAGGTTCAGTAGCTCTTCGGTGTAGTCCTCGTACAGCTCCCCGACGGCAAGCATGTAGGTATTGGTGATCGTCGACCAGGACGCGGCCTTGCGTTGTTCGTCCTCGATCATCTGGTGCACGGTGCGCTGGGAACCGTCGCGGGCGATGATCTTCGCGAGCAGACCGATCGCGCCGGGATGCTCATCCGGGCGATGTTCGAAGTCCCAGTCGGGCAGCTCGTCGTTGGCAGCGTAGACGATATTGGCGTGTTTGCCGCGGGTGAGCGCGACGTACAACGACTGACGATCCATGTTCGCCCCGGCGAGCACGTGGCAGCTTCCCACCGTCATGCCCTGCGAGCGGTGCACGGTGGTCGCATATCCGAGTTGCACGTTGTCGGTGATGTAGTCGGCGGCGACGGTGACCTGGCCGCCGCTGATGTTGTTGCGCAGCCGCAGCGATCCGTCGTCGCCGATCTCGGCGACGGTCCACAGGTCGCCGTTCTTCACCCGGCCCGAGGTGTTGCCGTCGGAGTCCTTGACGACGTACTTGGAGTTGTTCTTCCGGGTGACCACCACATCCCCGACAGCGGCTTCGAGACCGTCGGCCAGAACGATGCCGGGTCCGGTGACGGTGCCGTTGGCGCGGTAGTACGCAGCGGCCTTCTCGTTGAGCTCGCGCACCAAATCGTTGGTCGGAGCGACCATCAACGCAACCTGCCCGGCCTCGACGTCGGCGACGTAGGCGTCAAAAACCAGATCGGCCAGCTCGTGCGCCATGCCCTGCCGGATGCGACTGTTCTGCTCGTACCACTCGAGCACCGTCACATCACCCGTGCGCAAGTGCAGGCTCGCCTCGGCCTCACCGACGGTGGCGAAACGGTGGACCTTACGCAGGAACGGGGCGTTGGTGCGATCGGCCAGATCACGCAGAACGCCACCGGCTTCGACAGAAGCGAGCTGCTGCGGATCGCCCAACAACCGCACCACCGCACCGGCCTCGGTGGCGATGCGGGTCAGGTCGGCCAGGTCGCGGGCCGAGGCCATACCGGCCTCGTCCACCAGCAGAAGATCACCGCGGCCGATCCCGGTCGCGATACCGACGCGATCGCGGGTGAGCACGTCGGCGATGGTGCGTCCCTGAACCGAAATTTCCTCACCGAGCACTTCGGCGGCACGGGCCGACGGACCCAGGGCGATGACGTTTCCGTTGACGGCCTCCCAGGCCCGTGCGATCACGGTGGCCGCGGTGGTCTTGCCGGCACCGGCCGCACCGACCGCCACGGCAACCCGTGTGCCGGCGGTGAGGAAGTGGGTGATCATCGCGAGCTGATCGGCACCGAGCTCGTGGCCGTTCGCCTCCTCGACGGCGCGGATCGTGCGGCGAATGATCCGATCGTCCACGGTGTGCTCGTCGTCCATCTGAGCCTGCTGACGCATGAAGTCCTCGGCGTCGAGAACCGATTGCGCGGTATACCGCATCTGCGCGCGATCGACGAGCAGACTGCGCCGACGTCCCCGTTCGACGCGGTCGCTGATCCGCTCGGGCAGGTGGTATTCCTCGACGTCGATGGGCAGGCAGTAGTCGCGCAGGGCGAGTTCGAGTGCGTCATCGTGGATGGCGCGTAGCTGCTCGTCGTCGGTGAAACTGAACTCTCGCAGTCGCCTCTCGATCTCGGCGGTCACCGAGAACACCGTCCACGAACCGACCTTGTGCGAGAGCGTATCGACGACCTCGTCGACGAGAGCCGGCACCTGCTGCGGAGTCAGCACCGGACGGCGATCCCGCTCCCCACGGACAGCGTCGACCAGCTCTGCGGGATCATTCCCCGCAAGAATTGCCTCAGCACGCTCACGCCATTCGGCCCGCAACTCGGCCAGTGACCGTGGGGGATTCTTCGCGTTGCGGGTGTCCAGAGTGGCCTGCTGCGCTTGGGCGTACTGCACCTTCTTCGGGGGGTTCTTGCCGTAGCGGGTCTTGTAGTCGCGGGCCAGTTCTTCCTGACGTGCCTCGATCGCGGCGCGGCGGGAGAACTCCTCGATCAGCGACAACGGGATGCCTTCGACCTCGTAGACCGGTTGCTTGCCGACCGGCGTATCCGGCCTCGGAGCGAAGGTGACACCGAGCTTGCGGGCCACCAGATCGGCCACCCGGGTGTTGTACTTCTCCGACGCCGACACGTTCGCCTTGTAGAGAATCGACCCGTCGATGGTGGTCCATCGGCCTTCGGCATAGACACGATTGACCACGGCGCTGTGGGTGTGCAGGTTCGGGTCCGCAGCGCGATTGTCGAAGTGATCGAACCGGGCGATCAACAGCCCGTCGGCCTTGACCTTGCGCTCCCCACCTTTACCGCGGCGGGTGTAGATCACCTGATCTTCGATCCACTCCAACGCTTCGTCCACGGCCTGCTTGTGTGCTTGCTCGACCGCGGCCTTGACCTGATCGTCGCCCAGGCCCCACAGCAACGAGACGGACTTCATCGGGGTGAACACCAGGTCGTAGCCGGCCACCGGCTGACGCGCCTTGTTGTACTGCTCGTTGACGAACTTCCACACACCTTCATCGCTGAGCAGCCCGGCCTGCTCACCACTTTCGCGGCTCAGGTGCTTGCGGGCGGTGACGAACTGAATCTCCTTCTTCGCCTCGGTGGTCGGGTACTCGCCGTGCTTCGCCTTGTAGGCGCTGCACAGTTCCTCGACGTCGTGGACGTACTCCTGACTGTTCTGAAACCACGAAAACGCCCGACCGAGGGCGGTGCTCTGTGACCAGTTCAGATGGTCCTCGGCCGAGGCGCCGGGTCCGGGCTTGGTGTCCAAGGCGGTCGGAGTACGCGCTGCACCGAACACCGACCGCATCGCGGATTCGGTGACTTCGGTGCCGATCTCGACACCGACCCTCTCCGCCAGTTTCCCGCACCACACGCCGGGCGGGGTGCCCTTGGCGACGTAGTAATCGACCGCATCGGGCTTGCGGGACTCGGTGGCGTCGCCCTTGGCGACATGCTTGGTGAGATAGACATAGCCGTCCCCAGCATTGAGCTTATGGACGGTCATCACGGCGCCGATTATGCCACGTCGCACCTTTAGTGCATGAGGTGTGTAGAGATTCTTGGGGCGAACGGCGTTCGGTCCAAGGTCTGACAGGACCTCGATGGTCCTGTCAGAGCAGCGGAGCTGCGTGTGTTAGGCGCGTGAGCGTCACGGTTTGTCGGTGGGATGATCTGATCCGGACGACATCGGAGTGGCTTCAGTTCCGGTCGTCGACCTCCCCGCGACCGACGCGAGCCGCTACACTTCCGGCCTATGGCCTCGACGTCCCACTCGGCATCTCGCCGCTCACTTCGTCCGCACACGACGCCGAACGTTCGGGAAAACGCCCGCCGTCAGCGGGAGCGACTACTCGCTCGTCAGGCGGAACTCGAAGCGTTGGCCAGCCCTATCCACGAAGCGACGGACAAGCTGTCCAAGCTCGAAGCAACGGTCGCCTCGCGGGCACAGGCTCCGCTGAAGAAGATCGAGCGGCTCGAGCAGACCCGGGATCGTCGCATCAAGAAGATCCAAGAGGAATACGCGGCAAAGATCGCCGAGATCCAGCGGGAGATGGAAGCCGGCACGGAGACGTTGACTCCGCAGGAGCGCGAGCAGGAATCGTCGCTGCTGCGCGAGTACGCGGAAGCGATCGTGACGTTCAGTCGCAGTGCCTCGCCGTCGGAGCTGGCACCGTTTCTCGGCGTGAGCACCCGCGAGGCGAAGACGCTCATCCTGCAAGCCAAGGCGGATCTCGGTGCCGCCGATGTCGCCAAGTCGGATGCGCCGTCGTCCGAGGACAAGCAGGACGACAAGCAGACGGTGCCTGCAGCATCGTGATGCTGCGGTCATGAGTGACGACGTGGAGCCCGCGCTCGACATTGGGTTCCCGGATCTCGACGTCGAATTCGTCACCGAGGATTCGGAGGAGCGGCCGCGGCGGGTCCGAGTGGTGGACAACTCGCTGCGGCCCTCGAAGACGAACATCGAGGCGTTCTGGTCGAAGGTCGTCAAGTCCCCGACGTGTTGGTACTGGGTCGGCGCGATCAGTGCGCCCGACGGGTACGGGCGGTTCAACTTCCAGCGTGAGAACCGGCAACGCACGATGCTTGCGCATCGTTTCTCGGTGGAGCTGGTGCACGGTCCTTTAGCACCGGATGTGGTGTGTGAGCACAAGTGCAACGAGCCGCTATGTGTACGCGTCGGACCGGAGCATCTGGTGGAGTCCACGCACAGCGAGAACGTGCGCTACGCGATCGCCCTCGGCCGGCTGTCCGGTCATGCCCTCCTCGACGGGCAAGGCCGCTCGCGCTACGAGCGGTCACTCGCGATCCGCGAGGCGTTGCGCAACGGCTACGACGAAGCCGCACTGTTCCATGCCAAGACCGATCCCGGTGACTGGCAAGGCACGTTGTTCTGAGAGTAGTTCCGCCTGTACAGCACTGGACCGATCCTAGTCGCCGTCCCCGAGCCGACCGAACATTGCACAGGCCCAATGCCTCCCGAAAAATGATCTACGCCCCGTCCGTAGAAGGTTCCCGTAACCTCTTGCTTTGCGGCCTGTTTCCGGGATGCCAATGACACTGCGTCGAACGACGCATGAGGGGGTAACAAGTGCGGCGAGTAGCGTTTGCAATGCTGGGCCTCGGGTGCTCGATAACTCTGGTGGCGTGCGGAAGCTCGGATACCAAAAGTGCTTCGTCGGTGTGCGCGAAGATTGAGGAGTCGGGAGTAGGCGCCAATTGCAGCCAAGAGGAGCCGGCCGGACTTGGCATCGGAGCAACAGAGAAGTACGCGTTTGACCTTCCGTCCGTTCCGGGTGAGGGTGGACAGGTGCTGATTTTCGACGACGCCAACACTTATGAAAAGACAGTGGAGGCGTACGCAGAGATGGCCAGCCTCGCAGGACCCCACCGGTACGGCAACGAAGAGGCGCTTGTCTTTGTTCAGATCAACGAGGGGCTCTCCACGCAGGACGGAGAGACTGTGAAAAGCATCGTGGACAACCTCTGAACCGAGCCACGGTGGCGAGACTCGCGTGTCAGCGTTTGGTACGTCCACGAATCGCCAACACCGCCAACGCGAGCAGCACCGGCACCAACAACCGGAGCGCAATGTCCGTGACAGTCCTGATCGGTGTAAGGCTCGGAGTGTTCCCCGGGTTCCGCAGACCAATGGCAATGATGGGGATCTAACGGCGAGGCCGGCCACTGGGTCTAAGGACGAGCGACAGGAACGACATGGTGGAACGGTCACACGTCGAGAAGCAGTTGTACGACGCAATCAAGCACGGCATCCGGCCGAGTGAGAGCGAGCTCGAAGCGATCGTGAGCGGTGAGAGTGTGTCCCGGTCGCAGTCGTCGGCGGTCGATTTCGTGTTCCCCGACGATGCGGAGCGCGACGGTCTCTGATGGCGTGCGCGTGGTTATGCTGTGCGCTGTAGGACGTGCGCAAGCGTCGGTCAGGCTCGATGCCTGATCGACGCTCTAGCGCAACGGGCGAGGCCCCCGGAACTAGGGATTCCGGGGGCCTCGCCTGTGTTGTGGTGTCAGATCCAGTCGCCGCTGGGCGCGGGGAGCTCGACGCGGAACTTCTCGCGGGCGATACGGACTCCTGTGCCTGCGAGCTTGCGGATCATCGTCGGGTGCAGCCCTGCGGTGAGGGCTTGCTCGAGCAATCCGAGCATCCGAGTGTCGCACAGCGGATGCTGGGTCGCTTCCTCACGGGCAGCGGTGAACGCGCTTCCGGCGGCCGGTCCCTGGAAGTTCACGTAGGCGAAGAACCCGGCGACGGTCAACGCGGCCACACGCTCGCGGGTGCGCAGCTTGCTGGCGATCGCTTCCATCGTTTCGGAGGCGACGTTCGGGTCGATCACCGCCAGTCCCAAGATGGCGTCACGGGCGTGGATGTCGGTGGTGAGCAGCAATCCGACTCGTGCGGCGAGAGCCGAGTCGGGGGTGGTGCGGGTGCTCACCAGTTCGGCCAGCTCGCGGATGATGCTGCTCGCGAACTCCTCGCCCATCGTCTCTTTCGCGGCGCGGGCGCGTCGACGATCGGTGACGGTCATCGAGTCCTTGCGGCGGTAGCGGGCGGTGAGCTCGGAGCGGTCGCGGGCGATGGTGCGGCCGTTGAGGACGGTCGCGGCGCCCACCTGGGTGGTGGCGGGGTCGGGGACCGTGCCGGTCTCGAACAGTCCGCGCATGTCGGTCCAGGTCTCGCCGCCGCGAATGCTCGGGGTGTAGAAGCTGCCCCACACATCGGCTCCGGCGCCGAGCAGCATGGCGATCACGCGCTCGGACTCGTCGAGCACCTCATGGAAGGTGCGGTTTTCGGCGACCACGATGACGTACACACCCTCGGTGTCATTGGAGCGGTTGATCGCAGCGGTGACGAGCGGATGGTCCACATCACCGAAGTCCATCCGGGCGATGTGGGAGAGTCGGTCGCCCGCGAGGAAGACCAGCACGACCGACTGCGACGGCACGAAGCTCAGCATGGCGGGGATGGCAGCGATCATCTCGCCGGTGTTGTCAATCTTGATGGGCTCGGTCATGAGCCGCCTCCTCAGTGTCGGGGCGGACCTGCGCGGCCCGCCTGTTCTTGGTGCCCTTCTGGCAAGGAGATGACGACCTGCGCAGGGCCGCGGGAGTGCAACCCCCGGACGGAAAAATCTTTCGAGGAGCGAAGCGGGGGAAAGAATTTTCGGGGCCGTCAGGCCGCGTAGCGCCGGGGGTTGTGCGAAGCGGACCGCAGGTCAAAATCGGATGGCCAGAAGGGCACCTTCTCGGGGTTGTTGTGCTGGGCGGCGCGGCAGCGACGCTCGTTTCGGTGGACACCGAAGGTGGCCCGTGTCCGGCATCGAGGTGCTGGACACGGGCCACAGGATGGGGGAGTGATGGGGGTGTACAGAAGATGCTGCTCGGTCGTGCGGGATTCGGTACCTGTCTGCTCTTGGCGGTGCTCGACGCATTGTTGGCGGCGTGGTTTCTTGCGGCCGGCTCACCCGGCCCAGGTCTCGGTTTGCGGCGATCGCATCACTGTTCGTCCTGGCCGCGGTTCTGCGCCACCGCTGCGCGCCGGCTTGCCTTCGAATGACCGGGTTGGGGATGGGATCGGAGCCCGCTCGGTGGCCCGTAGAGGCAGCGCGGCGGAGGTGGCCCAACAACACCGAAGTCCACCTTCGTGATCATGGTCGGTGGTGTCTGGTGGATGCGCTACAGTCCCGTCCAGCGAGTCCGGGGGGCCGCTACTGCCCAACTCTCGGTCCGAAGATCCCTCGCGGGGCCTCGGCCCGAACTCGGTGACCTGGGGGATCACCGGGTTCGAGCAGTCGCGGCCCCTTCGACGCCGTGACTCTAATTGCGGACGGCGTAGGTGTGGGCGTCGGCGACGGTGTAGCCCTTGTCGGTGTAGATCCGGTCGTCGCGGGCTCCGAGGCGTTTGAGGGCCGTGCGTTGGGCTCGCAGATCTTGGCCCGCGGTGCTGCATCGGGCATATCCGATCAGGATTCCAACCCTGAGGCGACCACCGCACTGTTTGGGTCAGCGATACGAGACCGATATGCAGGACGGTTAAACAGGACGGTCGGACGGCCGTCTTCCGCAGGACACGATCGAGTGCCGGGCCGTTTCGGGGTGTGCTGTTTGGGGATCCGTCCGCAAACTTGATCTTGTTCCGAAAACGAACGTATATGAAAAATCGACGACTGAATCGGACGACCTGTGAACTTCGGCGGTAGGGGCACGATTCTGACGGTGAAAATGGCATTGCCTCGGCGCACAACTGTGCCCCGGACTACACGCGGGCACAACAGTGGCGGCGAACGATCAGATCCATCTCTCGTACCGATCGGCAGGCATCAGCCACGTCGCTGCGGCACCGGGGCCGGAACCCGAACCGGTCGGTGAACCGGTCCCAGTACTGAGACCGGTGCTTCTCGTCGAGTGTGGTCCAGCCGGGCGGCAGCGGACTACCGAAGTCGAGCGTGTGCCGCACCATGGTGAGCCTCCTGGGCATACTCACGCAACAACGCCCGCACCTGGGGATCGAACGGTGTGAGCGAGGTCGGGGCTGGTGTACGTTCGTACTTCGGTGGCAGGTCCGAGGCTCCCGCCCGCTCGACGGTAGCCTTGCCGATCCCCAGATCCCGCCACCTGCCGTCGCCAAACTCCGTCCGCGACCAGTCACCGGATCAACACCCAATCCTCCACTGATATCACCCATCCAATCTGTCCGGGCGGCATCGTTCTCGAGCGTCGCCGGCAGTAGCCTGGAAACAAGTCAGCATGTGGCCAACCAGCCTCGACTACTGCACAATTGGAAGATGGTCAGTCAAGGAATCGTCCGCAGCTGGGATATTGATCAAATGCATGGAGTCATCGAATCCGAAGACACTCCAGGCGGCAGCTACACTCCGTTCCCTGCAGTTTTACTCCCAGGATTTCCGGCTTTGACCGCAGGCCAACACGTCTATTTTGAGTGGTCCCACAGAGAAGCGCCCTTGTTTGGATTTCGATATGAAACCAGCCGAGTTTGGTTAGCTGAAACCAAAATGGAGTTGGAATCAGCCCCTCGCAGCCCTTTTAGGGCGCGACTATGGAGATTGAATTCCAATGGAGCAGCAGATGAAATAGAACCTTGACCGAGTATATTGATACCGCGGTCAGGGGTTCGACCCCACGCCGAGCCGATCATTCAAACAAGAGTTCCCCAGCAGTGAGAGCGCTACAAGCGCGTTGCAGTGCGTAAAGCGGTCAGGGGTCGGAACGCTCCGATCCCTGACCGCTCCGACCCCTGACTGCCTGTCAGCTCTTTACCGGCTCGGCGGACGTAGCCACATAAAAGTAGCCCTCCTGATTTGTAGTGGGTCTCCAAGCAAACTCCACAGTGGCGCCGACCTCAAGATTCCGGAACCTGGATTGATCCAAGCTACCGAAATGCACCCAGCAGCCACCCGGCGTGTCGTCGGACTCGATAACACCCCAGCCCTCGTAGTCATCCCAGGAGGTCACCACCCCTACACTCATATTCGATCCCTTCGTTCTGTGCTCAGACATTCGAATTTCCCCGTTGACTAGTTGAAATCCAGCACGGTGTAGTCAAAGGTCCAAGTTGTCGCTGTCGTCTGTCCGTATTTATCGGGGAAGGTGCACCACCCGTACAGGAGTTCAACCGCACCGATCTTATGATTTGGCACAGTTGAGTGCATAATAAAATCGAGCGTTATTTCCCTTCCTGGACTGTAGTGATCCCAATTGTAGCTGGTCGTTTTCCCGTTCTCTTGAACACGTGCCTGGCATCTTGAAACAGTCGCCCCACCGTTTAGTCCAACTGCTTTAACTCCGGGAGAAAAAACCATACTCCAGCCCATAGGGTACTTACTGGGAGCAAGAGAATAATTAACTCTTGCATTAAACTTACCTACCTCATCCTCGTCGTCGAATACGTCAGATGCCGGATGGAAGTTGAAGCCATAGACTCCCGAATCTACATTAACGGGTTCAAAAAGGCTCATCTTCTTATTCTGGAAGCTTTGAGTCCGCCCTCCAGAAGGCGTTGCTTCCTCATCAGTGATCGGATATCCGTACTGACCACCCTCATACCCGCTAATGGAGTATTCCCACTCAAATACTCCTGTAAGCGGATGAGCGCCGGTATTGGGGTGCCAGTAGATGACGCCACGTTCGAAGCGGTCCATCTGGCCCTGCCCGTCCGGGAGCGGGATTTGGTCCTGGATCGGGTATCCGAGCAAGCTACCGGAGGTTTCGGCGCCGACAGCGTTCCATTTGTCACGGATCGGACCGTTCGGGATGGCGGAGCCGATGGCGTTGACGAACGCGACGTAAATCGCGCCGTGCTGAAATTCCTGACGTCGGCCGATCGCGTCGGCGTGGACAATTTCGTCGGTGGTGGGGTAGCCGAGCCACCCAGCTTCGTAGCCGTGGATGCCCCAGCGGTTGAGGAAGCTGTTGACCACCGGATGCGCGCCGGCATTGGGGTGCCAGTAGATCGGTCCGTTAAGGAAGGTCACGCGCTGGCCAGTACCGTCGGGATTGGTGATGTTGCCGCTCGTCGGGAACGACAGAAAGCTGGCCGGCCCGCCGAGGGAGTTGTACTTGTCGCGGATCGCGCCACACAACTGATGAGGAGCGGGCCAGTAGGTTTGGCAGGTCACCGCCGCGATCGACATACGGGAAAGAGCGGAGCGCTCCTGCGCCTCCATCATCTCGGCTTTGTCGGCATCTTCCTTGGTAAACGGCGCCGGGATCTCCTCCCGATCCGAACGCATCTGCCCCGGTACGAGCGTGGCGTTCGGGTTCTCCGTCGGCGCCCAGTCCAGGTCAGGTTCGGCGGTCTTGGACGACAATTCCGGACTATCCGGGGTGACAGGCTGATCGGAAGTCGGTGCAGCGGGTCGTAGTTCCGTCGGCAACGGTTCAAGGGTGTCCTCGGACGGCGGGGCGGGTTCCGGCTCTTGCGCGGCTGTCACCGGCGGTGCGGCCGGGTCCGGGACCGTTTGCGATGCCGGGGTGGTGACGCAGTCTGCCGGGACCACCGAGGTAGTCGTGGTTGTGGGCGGCGGAGTCGTGGTGGTGGCCGGGGGTGTGGTGGTCGGTACCGCGCACGGATCGACCGCGGTGGTGTCGGCCGGGGCGTCGAGCGGCACCAGGTCCGGGGATGTTATTGCCGGTGTGGACTGTGTCGTGGTGGGGACGGCCGGTGTCGTCTCGATCGGCTGGGCCATGGCTGCCGACCCTCCGACGGCAACCATCAGCACCGTGGTGCTCGCGATCAGGCACTGGCTCATCCATCTGTGCCGGGACAGGACGGAGCCCCGCTGGGGATGCGAATCCATCTGTGACCTAATTCTTCTCGGGTGAATAGGTACAGCGGTGGCGCCATCGCTAGTGAGCAACCTAAACGGTTTCTCAATTTGCACAAATGGAACAGGTAACACTTAGGTCACAGATACCGTTCGACCTGTTTTTTTACAAAAGTCCAGAAGAAACCCGACATTCGGTGCTAGACAAACAAGATCATCGCTCGGCTCGAGCGATGGTTCCCCCGGGGAGCAGTGACCCCGAAAACAGGTGAAGGAGCGGTATATGCACGTGCGCGACAAAGCGGCGAGGACGCGGCGGCGGATGGCGACCGCGGTGGCCGCGGCCGGGCTGGCGGTCCTGGCCTTGACCGGCGGTGGTGTGGCCACCGCTGCGCCGGCCGAGGTGACCGCTGACTGCCAGATCTATTGGCCGTCGCCGTTCCAGGTGTGCGATCAGATCAAGGACCTGTACAACAGCCTCGGCGGAGCGGCGAGCCCGCTCGGCTTCCCGTCCTCGGCCGCGCAGGCGTACGGCACCGACGGACTCCGCCAGACCTTCACCGGCGGGGCGATCGTCTGGACCCCCTCGACCGGCGCCTACATCGAATAAACCGTGCGGCCGGCGGGTGAGCGACCGAAGATCAGAAACGGAATCTTCCGGACCTGAACGATCCGGGTCGGCTCACCCGCGGCGGCAGCCGGCAACAGCGCGGCCTGCGCGGTCTCGGCGATCCGGAATCACGCGCGGGCCCAAAGCAATTGTCAGGTCGAGGTCTGTGGACGATTCCAGCGGGCGTGCCGGATGCGCTCGCATTTACGGCGACGGGCAGGAACCATGATGCCCGGAAGCAGGAACCGCCACATCTGATCGATCCGCTGTTCGAGATCGACCCGTCGATCGAGCACGTTCGAGACCATCTGCACCCCGGTGAACGCCGAGATCACGAACCGGGCCAGTTCCGGCGCATCGACCGTGCCGGGCAGATCGCCTTCGGCGATGGCGGTCTCGGCGAGCTGCCGGCACGCCTCGATCCAGTCCCGGTAGGGACCGGCCGGATCCGGCGGTCCTCCTCCGCCGCTGAATTCGAGGGTCAGCCGGATCCCGGCCCGGACGATCGGGTCCTGCACGATCTGTCGGCCCATCTCGTGGCAGAGCATCACGATCTGCTCGAGTGCCGAGGCGTGGGTTGCGGCGATCGCCTCGACCGCGGCGAGGGAGATCTCGTGTTGTCGCTGCACGACAGCGTCGGCGAGTTCCTCCTTCGATTTGAAGTGGAAGTACAAGGCACCTTTGCTCAGGCCCGTGCCCGCCTCGATGATGTCGCCGAGGGAGGCGCCCTCGAAGCCCCGCTGGTCGAAGGCGGCCGCGGCCGCTGCCACGAGCTGGTGCCGCGTCGCCACTGCCCGAGCCTGCTTGACCAATCCCGTGTCCTTGTCTCGAACTCTCGAAGCCCCGGTGTGAGGGCCCGCCCTGACGAATCGCGACCTGCGCCCGTGCCGGGGAAGACCGTAGCAGTCGACGGGAATCCGGCCTGGTCGCCAGCAGTGTGACCGGTTCCCGCCGTGCGGTGGTGGGAGCACCATCGGGAACCGACACCCGGCAGGGATTCGGTCGACCGACTCGATGACGACCGGGTTGTCGTCGTCGACGTCGGCACTCGCCGACCACCGACACGCCCGCCGGACCGGCCCGGGAGCGGGTCCTCGCCGGCGAAGACGATCTGTCACCCTCGTCGATCACTCGACTCACCGCGCAGTGGCAGCCGCCCATGCAATCGCGTCCGGGGAGCGGGACCCGACCCTCCCCTGGAACGGACCCTCAAACCCGACACGCGGTGACCGGCATCCTCGTCGATTCCTCGGGTGCACACGTGCAGTTCCACAGCGCCGACGACCTCGACCTCGAGGTGCACGACGAGGGCCGGCAGGTGGTGTTCGCGCTGACCGCGACCGGCTCCGGAGGCGATATCGATCCGGCGCCGCTGACCGTGCGCGGGGTGATCACCTGCGAGGCGGTCACCGAGCACTGAGCGGCACCGGACCATGTGTGTCCTGAAGGTGGCATAGCAGCAGCCCCACCCCGACCGCTGTAGCGCACACGCCGACGAGCGCGGTGACCAAAGCCGGGACCAGATGGTAGGTGCCGGTCTCGACCAGCGGCAGCCAAACCTTCCTGTCTCGTTGATGGATCGGTCCGCGAAATTGATCTTGTTTTGAAAACGACCCTTACATCGACAACCACGTATGTGGGGTGAGCGTGCACACGGTCGCGGTCTCGAATAGTCTGTGCGGTGCCCCCATGCTCCCTACGTGAGGGCACAGTTCGCGCGCTTTCCCCCCGGCGCGCGGACGAAGGTCCGTCGGCGCCGTATGCCGACGGAACCTCGCAGGCCAGTGATGGTGAGTACCCCTCGTAAATCTCGCCGTCACTGGCCTGTCGGCAACTCCCGACACAACACCCGCCGATGCGTCCGGACACTCCCGATATCCACACGTATCGGCGCCATCCCAGACAAACAATACCATTCGACCGGTATTGCCCGTTGCGTTCGAGGGTACCGCATGTGCACCGCATAGGGAACGCCTCACCGACACATACCCGCTGCATGGTCGATCCGTCCCGGAAACCTCGCGAACACGATCTACTACGTGACTCCCGCAGCTCCCTCACGGCGAGGTGGGACTCGCCGGAAGGGCATTCGGTGAGGGCTCCAGGGCAGTCTCGGCCCAGATTCGGTCGCTGGCGTAGTGATGATCGTGCCCGATCAGATCGATGTGACGTGCGGACAGTCCCCGCTCTTGGCCTATCCGCAGTGCCTGCTCGTAGTCGACGGAGTCGGCCGGTGGTGTGAGCAGACCCTGTGCGGTGGCGGTGTGGACGAGTTTGCGGACGGTCACCGCGGTCGGATGGGCGAGATGACGCATGCCCCCACGCCACGCCGCGGGCAGGGCGCGCGCCGCGAGTGCGGCGGTGAGCCGGCCGACGTCGCCGCGTGAAATCACCGATTGACGTGCGGCGCCGTCGTCGATCCACACCCCGAGCGTCGAGACGATGTGTGCCAACCCGGGCAGGAACCATCGATCGCCGGGCCCGTACACGAATCCGGGTCGCAGCACCAGACCGCCGTGCCCGCGCACATGGTTTTCGGCAGTCAGACGACTCGCGCTCAGCGCAGTGACCGGAGCCGGAGCAAACTCACCCTCGACGACGTTGCGATGCGGTCCGGGGCCGTAGACGCCGATCGTGCTCAGGTACACGATGTGCTCAATACCGTGGTCGGCAGCGGCCGTCACCAGATTCTCGGTACCGAGAGCGTTGACCTCCTCACATCGGGCTGCGTCGGAGCCCGTATAAGACGCTGCATGCACAATCGCGTCGACACCGGCCAGCGCGTCGGTCAAAGCCTTCACATCGAGTAGATCTGCCGCCGCGACCAGCATCGGCGGTCTCGAGGATGTGAGCGGACGGCGCGCTATCGACGTGCATGCCACCCCCATGTTCAGCAGGGCGTCGAGCACCGCCCCACCGAGGAAACCGCTCGAACCCACGACCGCGACGCGCCATGCAGGTGTCGACGGCGCCGATCCGTGGTCCGCGATGCCGTTCCGGTCCGGTGGTACGGTTCGCCTCGGGGGAGGCAGAGGGTCGAGGTTCTCCACGACTCGCCTTTCGGTAGATCATCGAGTAAAAGGACACGGGGTGTGGCCAAACAAGCTCGGGCAGTAGCGACCCGGCAGCAGATCGTGGCAGCAGCGGCCGCCACCTTCGATCGGCTGGGATTCGACGGTGCCAGCCTCGGGGCGATCGTCGAGGCGAGCAGCGGGCTCACCAAAGGTGCCCTGTACTTCCACTTCAAATCGAAGGACGAACTCGCACACGCCGTCGTCGAACAGCAACACGCCATCTCCATCGCCGCGGTCGACGCGATCGCCGCCACACAGGCCTCGGCGCTCGAGCAGATCGTGATGCTCTGCCACGAAATGGGGCGACAGATCGTCGAGGATCCGATCGTCCGGGCCGGCATCCGGTTGACCCTCGAATTCAGTGCGGGCGCCGAACCGGACCAGCCGGGACCGTACCAGGACTGGATCGAAGCCTGCCGGCACCTCGTCGAGACCGCGATCGCCGAGGGCGACCTGCTCCCTACGATCGATCCCTCCGAGCTGGCGCGGTTTGTGATCTCGGCGTTCACCGGGGTTCAGATGGTCTCGAATGTCCTCGATCGACGCATCGATCTCGAACACCGCATCGACCAGATGCTGCAGTTCCTGCTCAACGGCATCCTGACCTCCGACTGCCGCCCCGACAGCGACAAGATCCGTCGGGCTCGCTGGAGCGAGACACACCAGCCGGCCTGACACGCCGCTATCCGCCGGACCCGGGCCCCGGCGCACGAGATGCGCCGGCGGGCCACCTCAGCGTCGCCGTAGCCATCGCCATTCCACGCTGCTCGAGCACGACATGCGCACCCGCAGGCTCTTTCTCGACACCCGAGACCACCATCTCCGCCGGAACGTCGAGTTCGACGAATCGATGAAATTGCGCGCTTATCGACACCGGATCCGCCTCCGGGGCCCCGCATTCCGCTCGTACCGCCTGCCGGGCAGCCTCGAGAACGAGCATGCCCGGCAGGTGATCGGACGGATGGTCGAACAACACCGGATGCGACAGATCCGGCAACACCCGCCAGCGACCCGGCCGCGCCGTGGCACCGACCACCACATCCCCGACCACCGGCACCCCCACCGCGGTCGGATCGACCGGCGTTCCCCTTGGTACAGGGCCCAGCGTCCGCGGCCCACCGGCACCCCAACGCACGGTGTCGTACTCCTCGGCCGTCAGAACGGCAGTTCGGCCTCTGCCGGACCCCACACGGCGGCCGGCGATGGTGAATTCGAGTGCCGCGCTCAAAGCGGTGACCTGCGAGCCACGACGTCGCACATCCGATACCGCCGCGGTGATGGTGACCTCCGCGGCGCCGGCACCGATCACTAGACGTTCCAGCTCTGCGGTGATCTCGATCGTCTGCATCACGAACCGCTGACCGAGCGAGACCCGATACCGGGTGTGCGCCAGATAGATCACGCATTGGCGCAGCGTCTCTGCGAGCAGCATCGGGTCGTAGCGACCGGCCCGGCTGCGATAGAAACCGTGTAGACGCGGCCATTGCGCGCCCAGGACGAATCGGTCCGGTCCGGGACCGCGAACGCAATCGGTGAGGAAGACTTCGGATATCGCCTGGCGGTGGACATGCCTGCGCGGCACCGTCGACTCGAACGACAACACCGCGAGATCATCCTCCAAACCGGACGAACCGTTCACTACCTCCATACCGCAAGTATCACCTTGCGGGTGGGACGTGATCGCACCCCGGTCGGTCAAGTCGCGAGTAGTGGTGTAATTCGTTTCTGATCCTTCGGAGGTTCAGGCGGGTAGTTGCATCAGTGGATCGGTGGTCACCTCCGTCGGTGTGGGGGTGTCGGTGGTCAGGGTCAGTCGGCAGCGGCTGAGGACTTCGAGGCCGAGGTAGCGGCGGCCTTCGGCCCATTCGTCGGTCTGTTCGGCCAAGACGGCGCCGACGAGGCGGATGATGGCGTCGCGGTTGGGGAAGATGCCGACAGCGTCGGTGCGGCGGCGAATCTCGCGGTTGAGTCGCTCGGTTATCCGGCCCTCAGGGATGAGATCAACCCTGATCTCACATCGAATCAGCGATCGAGACGCTGCAAGTGGTCGGTCAACGCCTCAGCGACACGATGATGCCGGGCAGCTTCATCGGGCCATCCACGGTCACGAGCATCGACCTCGAGAGCCTGGATGTCGGTGCGTTGCGCCTCGAGCGCGCCGCGGAACTCAGGTCCGGTGACGAAGTTGTCGCAGGTCTCGCAGATGTTGGCATAGGGACACGCACCCGCGCTCTCGTGACGGGAACAGTAACCGTGGGCAACACGCGTTTTGAGCATCTCACTGCCGAGCCAACTCACCGCGTCGGGGACGATCGGTTTGCCGACCGGAGTGAGCGTGAACCGCCGCCGCATCTTGCCCATCGCCTGGTCATAGGCATCCCGCAACGTCGGTGAAGCCAAAGTGGCGTAACGCAAAGTCATCTGCGGAGTGACATGCCCGAGCAACGCCATCAACGCCTGCAGGCTCATCCCGGCGTTGGCGAGTTCGGTGGCCCAAGTATGCCGCAGCTGATGCGGGGTCACCACCAACGGCGCACCCCCGGCCCCACGCAGTCCGCAAGCCTCGACGGCAGCGAGCAGACCGTTGCGCAGCCGGGTCTGGCTGAGACGGCGGCCGTGTGCGACGAACAGGAAATCGGTCAACTCTCCGGTGCGGGGATGCGGCAATGGCCGACAGATACCACGCCCGCCGGTCCACTCGTCCAACGCGGCGATAGTGGTCGCCGAGAGCGGGACCATGCGTTCGGTGGCGAGCTTGCCCAACGGAACCTTGAGCCAGGTCCCGGCCGGGCCGTAATCGATGACGCTGCCGAGCTCGAGATCCAGTAGCTCCCCGACCCGCAGACCGGCTCCGCGCAGCACCGTCAACCCGATACGAGCGAACGAATCATCCAGCTGGGAAACCGCATTCATCACCGCAGCATCGATGTCGGGCGGCAATGCCCGCGGAAGCGGTTGGTCGAGTTTCGGGACGTCGGCGGCGAAGACCAGACGGCGCGGTGGGGCCTGCTCCCAGCCCCATTCGGTGATGTCCTCGAGCAGGTTGCGCACGCTCAGTACCGTCGATTGGATCACGGCCTTGGAGATGATGCGCCCGGCCCCGGCAGCGGCGCGTTGCCCACGCCAGGTGCGGGTGCGATTCCAGACGAGGAAGCCCTCGATGTGACTGCGGTCGAGATCCTCGAGGGAGGTGACCTCGGGATGGTTGGTGGTGAGGTAGTCCGCGAACGGCAGCAGGTCGTTGATCAGCGATTCGGCCGATTTCGGGCGGAGCACCGATGCCCGGACGGTGACGTAACGCAACAGGGCCTCGCGGATCGGATCGGCCATCGGGGCGTCGGCGAAGCGTTGGGCGTAGGTGCGGGCCCACGGTCGGCGCCGTGGTGGGGTGTCGACGATGCGGGCCTGAAACAGCATTTGTCGCAGTCCCGCGATACGGTTGCGGTAGGCGCGTTTCGATGTATCCGGGATTGACTGTGTGGCAGCCAATGCGGCGTCGAACTCGCCGACGGTCTCGGCGCTCACACCGCTGACGGAACCGCCGTGCCAGGCGAGCAGCACCGCCAGGCACTCGCCGAGGACGGTCTCGACCCATTGCGGTGTCCACCCCAAAACCAGGCCGGCGGCCCGGACCGCGGCGAACCCGTCCGGGTCGCGGTCCTCGACGGCCCGGCCGAGTCCGGTGAGGTTCTTGACGGCCGCGAGTTCGAGGTCGAGCCGCAGGTTGCCGCGTCCGATGAGGTGACACAGCAGTGGCCAGGCCCCGGTGCGGCGTAGTTCGGCCAGCCGGTCGGCAGCGGGTCGGGTCATCCAGTCCCGCAAGTCCGGATGCGTGGTGAGGAAGGTGGTCGCGATGAGGGTGCGAGCGCGCACCGACCTGTCGCTGAGCCCGAGGCTGGCGACGTGCTCGAGGTAGTCGGTGAGCACCGCACCCGGTCCGGCCGGCAGGACGACCGTCGCAACCACCGCGGTGCTCATTGTCGTGTTCCGGCGAGACTGGCGCGGGCCGCGCCGTATTCGGCGGCGAGCTGCTCGACCGACAAATGCACATATTCGGCAGTGGTGTCCGGAGACACATGCCCCATCAATTCTCGCAGCACCATCAGATCGATTCCGGCGGCAGCGAGTTCGGTGCCGTAGGTGTGGCGCAATCGGTGCGGACGCACCCTCGTCGCACCGGAGAGGTCCCGGTGCCGCCGGAACAGCGACCGCAGTCCCGCCTCGGTCACCGGCGCCCCCGCGGTGGGGCCGCGCAGCACCACGAAACACTCCTCGGTCGCCAACCCCGGTGGCCGTTCGAGGCGCAGATAGGCCGACAGTTCGGTGAAGAACACCGCATCGACCGGCACCACCCGTTCCTTGCAGCCTTTGCCGAGCACCCGGAGTCGTCGCTGGCCGAAATCGACGTCTGCCAACCGCAGGGATCGCACCTCGGCGTTGCGCAGCCCGCCGAACAGCATCGCCCACAACATCGCTCGATCCCGATGGGTGCGCAGCGACGCCGCAAACTGCTCGATCGCGTCGGCGTCGAGGGACTCGGGCAGTAGCCGCGGTTGGCGTACCAGCCTGCCTCCGGCTCGGGGTCGGCCCGGCCCGAGGTGTCCGAGCAGTCCTCGCGCTGGTGGTCGCAGTCCCTGTCCGCGCCGCGGTGAGGGCACCGGATTTTCGGTGCGTATCCCGGTCATCACCAGGTATTCGAACAATGCGCGTATCGCCGCGACTCGTCGGTTGATCGTCGATGCCGCAGTGCCCCGATCACCTCGTGTCGCCATGCCTGGGCGGGGTTTGCGGTGCACGTTCTGCCAGTCGACCCACTCGAACACCGTCACCGGCGTCACCGCAGCCACCGTGAGGTCGCGATCGAGCAGGAATCGGGCCAGATTGAGCACGTCGAACGCATATGCCCGCACCGTTGCCGAACTGAATCCGCGTCCGGCCAGATGCGTCAGGAACGCGTTTGCTGCTGCGCATCCTTCCCATTGGCCGTCGATCACATGCCCGTTGCTGCTGATGCGCACCCGAACGGTCATTGTCCGCCGCCTTTCGATCGGAGCCGACACCGCCAGCATGCGCCTCAACCGGTCGTCGGCTCAGGACCTCACGCTGCAACCGTGATCGTGTCGTGGGAGGGCCGGTTAACCGATATGGGGTTGTTGGACCAGATCTGGCGCCACACGTCGTCGGGGAACCCGGTGAAGGCGAGCAGGTCCTCGCGGGCGTCGCCGAGGTGGTCGGCGACCTCGGACAATCGGCCGTCGGTGTATTCGAGGAGTCGGTCGAACTGCTCGTGCACCGCGGTGGCGGTGGGCTGGTCATAGACGCTGTGCAGCATCGCTTTTACCGCCGGCCACATGGACTTGGGGCACACTGCCATGAGGTTGGCGGCGTAGTGGGTGCGGCAGCGCTGCCACACCGCGCCGGGCAGGTTCGCCGCGATTGCCTCGACGAGCCCGGCATGAGCATCGGAGGTAACCAAGCGCACCCCGCCCAGGCCGCGGGCCACCAGGTCGGCGAAGAAGGTGTTCCACGATGCCTTGGTCTCACTGGTGGCCACCTGCATGCCCAACACCTCGCGGTGGCCGTCGCCGTTGACGCCGGTCGCCAGCAGCACGACGGCCTTGACGACCTGCTTGTTCTCACGAACCTTGATCGTCAACGCGTCGGCGGTGACGAAGGTGAACGGTCCGGCTTCGTCGAGGCGGCGGTGCCGGAATGCGGCGACCTGCTCGTCGAGGTCTTCGGCCATGCGTGAGACCTGTGACTTCGACAGTGAGTCGATGCCGAGTGTCTTGACCAGTTTGTCCATCCGGCGGGTCGACACACCGGCCAGGTAGCAGTCGGCCACGACGGTGATCAGCGCTGACTCGGCCCGCTTGCGGCGTTCGAGGAGCCACTCGGGAAAGTAGCTGCCCGAGCGTAGCTTCGGAACCGCGACGTCGACGGTGCCGACCCGGGTGTCGAGGGGTCGGTGACGGTAGCCGTTGCGGCGGTTGGTGCGTTCGGCAGAGCGTGCGTTCCATTCGGCCCCGCATACGGCGTCGGCATCCGCAGAGAGCAGGGCGTTGATCATGGTCTGCAGCAGTTCGCGCATCAGATCCGGTGACGCGTCTGCGAGGGCTTGGCCGAGTAGGCCGGCAGGGTCGACAATATGGGGTGCGGTCATCGCGATGACTCCTCGAGGATTCTGTGGAAGGTTGACTCGAAGGATCACGCGGTGGCCGCTTTACGTCGGTCAACGACACAGCGTCAGACACGATCTCGGCCACCGAGTTACACCACTCTATGGGGCACTACTCCCCGGTCATCGAACGACCGGATGTCGATTGCAGGGCATATGTACAGCATTTTGCGCGCCCCACAGAGATCCCGAACGGGACTGATGTCGGAGCAGGTGACATCGAACTGTGGTGCATCAGTGACCGGATGAAGTCCAGGCTCACCGTGGCCACCCTCGAATCCGCAGTGGCTCGGTGGGGTTCGGTTGCCGGGTGCGTGTTCATTCCGATCATGGGTCGCAATTTCGCAGCCGGAAACTCGTCCGCGCCCTGGGCCGCCACGGCCTGGTCGGGTCGATGGGTCGGGGCGGCCGGCGACTGTCGACAACGCCGCGATGGAAATCGTTCTTTGCGCTGCTCCAACGCAACGTCCTCGGCCGACAGCGTTGGGTCACACGCGAGCAGTCGCGCATTGCGATCGTCACCTCGCTTGAGCGAACCTACCGCCGCCGACGCCGTTAGCTCAGACTCGGCAGATTGACGCCAGTCGAGTTCGAAACAACCATGACCACACCGGCCGCACAGGCTGCGTGACCGTATCTGTCACCCCATCGTGCAGCAGTCCCCTTTCGGCAACCGGAGCAGTCGATCGGCAGAGGACCGACCGTACGTCCCGGTGGTCCGTGCCCCCCGCGCATCATAGGAAAGGCCGGCTGATGGCCGGCGTGATGCGGCGTGAAGCAACTGGGGTCGCATCGTCCGATTGCGCTGATCGGTGGCGCTGGAGGTTCGCGTCAGGCCCGACATGACCATGGTTGTAACCGCAGAACATCCCGGAATAGTGCCGCTGACGGGGATGGCTACGGACTTTCCGTACAAGTAGTCCCTGGATCATCCGACACGGATTCGCCGGAGTGAGGGGCCATTGCGACAGGAGCACCTGGTTCCTACACGTACCTGACCTCAACCTCACTGGTCCGGGGCACTTTCGAGTGTCCATCCAGCACGGTGCCGACCGACATGAAACGTGGAAACCGACACGCTACCGACATGAAATCTGGAAACCGACACCAAATCGTGGAACCTACACAAACCGAATAAATCGGGCGAATTCTCGACCTGGTGTTATGTCAGTCGTGGTTTACAAGGGATCGATGCTGCTAATTGCCATTAGCGCACCATCTCGCCCGAAAACCCTGATGAGCGCGTTTTCCTGCTCGAGAGTGTCGGTGCGGGCCGGTAGGCTCTGTGTTCGTGCCCGATGACCTGATCAGCCGCCGTCCGGACGACCTTTCGACGCCTGTCCGGACCGCGTCGGACCCAGCTGCGCCGTCCGTGCCGGTGTTGCCGGAAGAGACCCTCACTCAGGTCGCTGGCACCGTCACCCGGGCCCGCTCGGAGTCGACCCGCCGCAACTATGCCGCCGACTGGGACCGGTTCACCGCCTGGTGCCAGCGCGAAGGGCATGCCATGTTGCCGGCGCATCCCCTCACCGTCGCCGCCTACCTGCTCGACGCGGCGTCGACGGTGACGGAGGCGGGGGAGCGGGCCTACTCCCCGGCCACGCTGGCGCGGTGGGTGGCCGGGATCGGCTTCCACCATCGCCGTGCCGGGCATCCCGCGCCCGGCAGCGACGAGTTGGTCACTGCGACCTTGTCGGGGATCCGCCGGGATTACGCGGCGGCGGGGGAGCGGCCCCGCAGTCCGCGGGCGCCGTTGCTGACCGCCGACGTCGTCACCATCGTCGAGAAGATGCGCGCCGCTACCGGCAGTTGGGCCGCGGAGGTGTTGGAACGCCGCGACTCCGCCATCTTCTTGGTGGGGTTCGCCGGGGCGTTCCGGCGCAGCGAACTCGTCGCGCTGGCCTGCAGTGACGTCTCGCTGCACCGGCTCGACGGCCTGCACATCCGCCTCCGGAAATCGAAGACCGATCAGGAAGGACGGGGGAGTGTCCGGGCACTGCCGTTCACCCACAGCCATGTGAGTTGCCCGCCGTGTGCGTGGCTGCGGTGGGCACAGGTCGTCGCCGCCTTCGACACCGGGGGCCGCCCCGCCGTCATCCGCCTGCTGCGCACCGCCGAACCGTTCGAGGCGCACGTGTGCCGGGGAACCCGGCCCCGGATGGTCCCGGCAGCACCACTGTTGCGGTCGATCCGCAAGAACGGCAACCTCTCCGACACACCCCTGTCGGGGGCGGCGGTGCACAAAGCGATCCGTCGCCGCGCGGAGCAGGCCGGCTACGACCCCGAAATCGTCCAACAGTTGGGTGGGCATTCGCTGCGGGCCGGGTTCGTCACCCAGGCCTTCCGCAACGGCGCGTCCGCGCACGCGATCATGCGCCAGACCGGGCACAGCACCCCGGCAATGCTCGAAACCTACGCCCGCGAACACGCCCCGCTCATCGGCAACGCTGTGACGAATCTCGGATTGTGACCGTGATGACCCACACCGATCGGAAGAACCACGGCCACGACGAGATTCACGATGCCCAGTTGGGCCTGCGGATCCCCGCCCGCTACCGGCACGATTGGGCGCTCTTCGCCGACTGGTGCGCCGCAGTCGACCACCGGCCCATCCCTGCCGCGCCCGAAACTCTGGCGTTGTTCCTGCACGAGCACCCGGCCGCGGTCGCGACGCAGCGACGCCGGCTCTCAGCGATCAACGCCGTCCACACCGGGCACGGCTACCCGGCCCCGGGGCGGACCGAGACGGTGCGCCGGCACCTCGATGCCACTCGTGCTCAGCGCCTCGATCGGCTCGGCCGGTTACTGCTGCAGCGAGCCGTTGAGTTGCCCACCACCGGCTGGCCGAGCGGGCTGTTTGGCCGCCGCGACGCCCTGCTGCTGGTCCTGGCTGCTACCGGCATGAGCTTCACCGACATCACCCGGCTGCGTCGCAGCGACATCCGACTGGCCGACGACACCCTGGTGGCTACGACCCGGGCCGGTGAGTGCTTCCGTCTCGCAGCGGATCCTGCGACCGGGGACACCTCGGCCGTCACGATCTACCGGCGATGGGCGCAGATCCAGACGTTCCTCGACCAGTATCCGGGCACGCACCTGCTGCGTCACCACTTCACCGACCCCACTGAGATCGTGACCGATCCACTCGACGCGGAGCAGGCCCGGCAACCGTTGCTGTGTCCGATCGACCGGTGGGGGCACCTCCCACACGCGCAATCGATGACCCCGCAGTCGGTCTCGACGCTGGTCCGGGCGCATCTGTCGGGGCGTGTCCCGGTGCGTAAGGCGCTGCCCGATCCCCAGCCGGACGACACCGGAACCTGGATGGAGTCCGACATCGATCTCGACCCCGACTACTACGACCGTGGCACCGCCGCCCGCCGCCGCGACCACAAGGCACTCGAGGATTTCACCGACGTCTTCGACGAGATCGAAGTCCGTGCCGATGCGCTCCTCGCGGACCTGATGGAAGTGCTGGAGGGACTGGCAGATCCCTTATAGTCGGGCCCGTGGCCTACGCGTTCTCGAGCTGCTTAGAGGGGACGATAGCGAGTTCGGCCCCCATAGCTGCGGTGAGGCGGATGAGAGTGTCTCGCGTCGGGTTACCGAGACCACGTTCGATTCGACTGATCTCGGATTGCCCAATGTGCGAAAGGGTGGCCAGCTGGCCCTGGGTGAGACGGGCCGCAATCCTCGCCTCAGCTAGCTGTTTGCCCAGTTTGACCTGATCGCGTACTTGCTCCTCGAGTTCAGCGCCAAAACGATCGGCAAACTCCTTGACCTCGGGAGTCCACTCTGACTTGACGGTGTTCGCGATCTCGCTGAATGGTCGCGTACCCATGATCGCCTCCCTGTCGCGTGGCTCGGATAGTAGTTAGCACTACACAGCGTATGTGCTAAAACACATATTCGTCAAAGAGGCCGCGCTCACTTACCCTTCTTCCTTCCAGGCCTTCAGGTACTTACGCGCCTTTTTGATCTCTTTGCCTTGACGCTTCTCGCTAGGATCCTTGCCCTTGTTGTACGCGTTGAACAACAACACGATCTTGGAGCCATGGAAGGTCGTGAAGATCCGAAGAAGGACCGTGCGATTATGGTTGGAGTCGTCAGCGGGCTCCGGGTCGGTCTCTCCCCAG
Source organism: Rhodococcus sp. SJ-2 (assembly GCF_053750035.1). Classification (NCBI taxonomy): domain Bacteria; kingdom Bacillati; phylum Actinomycetota; class Actinomycetes; order Mycobacteriales; family Nocardiaceae; genus Rhodococcus; species Rhodococcus sp. SJ-2. Next base: position 108,644 of record NZ_JBSMJG010000002.1, on the reverse strand, counting down.
GTTTCGGCCCCATGCAATGACGTCCGGATGCGGATCTCGTAGAGTCCGCCGCCGAGAGCCTTACCCCATTCTGTGCTGCAAATGTCCATACCGAGTGGCTGGACGACCTTCTCAAGCACCTTGATCGCAACGGCCTGGTCGTACGGATCAGCCTTCATCAGCCATGTCTCGAAGGGCGCCTGCCCAGTTTTGGGGTCCACCCAGACGTCAATCGTCCACTCCGTCGGTCGCTGATCCGCCATGTGCAGGATGCTATCGATGCGCTTGCCGACTCGACCGCAGCACTCGTTGCGAGTGACGCGCTATTTCTGCCACTTCTGCTCGATGCTTGATCCTTCACGAGTTCCGTTCGGGAATGGAGTGCTCGGGGTGGGATTGAGTAGGCGAGGAACACGCGTGACGGTCATGTCACGGACCCGGACATGGTCGTGATGAGGCTCAGCGAAGGTGCTCACTTGCGCTCGACGAAAGTGCCCACTCGCGGGCGGGTTCACTGTAGCGGTTGCCGGGTGCCGGTGGGTGGCTTGACGGAGTTTTTCCGACCGGGCGTGGTGGTCACGCAGCCGGTAGGAATCCCCGTCGAGGTTGAGTACCACCGACCGATGTAGGAGCCGATCGAGCATCGCGGCGGCGACGGTCGTATCGCCGAGGACCTCACCCCACCTGATTTACTGTTAAGTCCTTATATCAGGTGCCCTTCCGGAACCAGCGCCACCAGCGGCGCCAGATCGGGATGGCCTGAGCATGTTCCTCGGCGACGGCTTGTCGGTCTCGGCCGGCGGCAGCCTGTGTGGCGAGCGTACCGATGGGCGAGAGCCAACTGATGGTATCGCCGGTGATCAGGTAGTGGGATCGGCACCGAAACTGGCCGTTGCCGATGGAGGGGCGCAGTGTGATGGTCCCGTCGAAGGTGAGCTTCCACCCCGATGGCGCCAACGGGGTGACGGTCTTACCGCCGCACCCGCAGGCGCATAGGTGCACTGCGGTGGCGTACGGCATCGAGACGTAGAGCAATCCCTCTTCGAGGTCCACTGGTACGTAGTCAGTAAAAACAGGACGCAGCTTGGTCCTCATGCGGCGCCCTCCCCGCTGGCAGCCTTCAAGTCTGCCTCCGCTGCCTCGGCGCGATCCCGATCCGAGGTGCCGTAGCGATTGAAGTTCTCATTGGTGTCGATGCGGAAGACCGAGTGACGCTCGTCTTCCTCGTCGGCGTAGAACCCCAGCAACTTCTTGAACCGGAGGACCGCGAATACGGCCGCCGCCATGTTAAGTTCCGCAACCTGCAGGTTGGTGTCGTACTCGGCATCGTCACCGGCCACGGTCGAGATGAGCCGGTCACGGACAATATGATCGCTGCGACCTGGGGTGGAAGTCGTGAGGCGGATCTGTCCGGCGATTCCGCCCGGATCGTTGCTCACCCCGACGCCAGTGTCGACGAAGGGCACCTCGGCAGCGATTAGAGCCTCAATGATGATCTGTTTAGCCGGACCGGAGTCCATGGCGAGAAACACGAAGTCTGCGTCGAGCACTTCGCCGACGTTCTCGCGCGTGACATTCACCCGGTGCGGCTGGATCCCGCGCCGCATGGCCGCGTAGGTGGTGGCGTAGTAGTCGACCTTCTTCATCCCTTCCTGCAGTTGGGCAAGGCTCGCAGCACCCGGGGCGCGGAACGCGTTGTGGGTGCCGAAGATGTCGCCGTCATAGAGGTGGATCTCGAGGATCGGGGTCTTGGCAAGGAGGTCAAGGAGGTAGCCACCGGTGCCACCCAGACCCACGATGACCACCTTCTTCAGCGCAAGAGCTTGGTTGCGGTCGGTAATTCCGGCACGGCTGGAGAAGGTGTCGAGGTAGACAAAGACCCCGTCGTCCTCGTCGCTCGCGAGCGGCTTGAACTTCCACGGCGTGACCGTCGGGTCGAGGGCTTGGGCGGGGCCGAGCAGGATGGCAGCGTAGGTCGTGACTTTTTCGTGGTAATCCAAGTAGCCGTCGGGTCGCGGTTTCTGGGAGAATCCCAACGACGCGGTCAGCTCCGGGCTAGCCGACCATCCGGAGTTCAGGCCCGGATTGGCGAAGCCGTCGGAGATCGGCCGGCCATCCTTGTCACATGGGCTGGTACCGACGAAGCCCATAACGTGACTGCTCGGTTTGGCTGTCCGGTCGCCGGCAAGGTCCAGGGGGCAGAGGAAAGAACCCCACTGAATGGTCTTGTCGGCGTCGACGTACGGGATGTCGTCGATGACGAGGTGGCCGTTGAGGATGCGGACGGTGTAGCCCTCGTCGACGAGCCGTGCCAGGTCGGGGCTGTTACGAACGAGTCGTGAGCCGGACATCGAAGCTCGTCCCCTTCTTCTTGACTTTGACTGACTCCCCCGCCACCAAGGTGCCGTTGCCGCCATGAGCAGCAATTGCGTTGCGGTAGGCGACGGTAAACATCGCTTGAGGGTCGTGGCCCGGGAAGGCGAGAGCTGCCAGCTGCTCGAAGGTGACGCGCTCCTCGTCGAGGTTCAAGGGGGTTCCGTTGATCACCACCTCGTAGTCCTTGTCCTTCTTGTTGCCCTCCGACTGACGGGGCCGGTCCTGTGTAGTCATGTCTCACACCTCTTCACATCGATGTGACCGGATCCCGATCACTACTCGAATGCTAACATATAGACGTTCACCCCTTAGGTGATGGCGCGCTTACGAGTAACGACCAAGCTGTAACCGGCAAGTAATAGAATTGCGTTACCGTCAGTGCGCCATCAGCCCATCGGTGATGTAGACAAGACGACATGGACAGCCAGTACGTCGACAGGGTCTTGCAGCGCCTGGCCCACGAAGCCGACTACCGGCCCGCAGGATGGACGCCAAAGGAGATCGCGGATTTCCATCTACTGGTCCAATGCGCACGCGCCGCCAAGCTCGACACCGACTTGCGAAACATGCGCCTGCTGCGGCTACGGCCCTGCCCGGGCGGCGGCCCTGAAACCGCCCTGGCCCCACTGGGTGAGAGCCGTCAGATCACCCTCACCTTCAAGTCCTCGGACAACCACATAACAGTGGCCTTCGAGCTCTTGACCCCAGAAACGGAAACGCCCCGATGAGCACCACGAAACCATCCCCGACCCCGACAGCTCTCTTACCGGTAGGCGAAATACTTGGCCGCGAACTCGACGCCCGCGGATGGACACAAACCGACTTCGCGGCCGTTCTCGACCGACCGACACAGTTCGTCTCCGAAATCGTGACTGGAAAGAAGGAAATCACGCGAGAATCCGCGGCCCAGATAGCTGCGGCCCTCGGGCACACTCCCGAGTATTGGCTTGCCCTCCAGGACCAGTACCTGTTGGCGGAGCAAGCAAAGAACGACGTCACGCAGCATCGGCTCAACGACGTACGCCGACGTGCACGACTCAACACCAAAGGCCCCGTCTCTTTGCTGCAAAAGCGCGGCATTCTCAAGGGAGCCACTCTCGACGAACTCGAAGCAGAGGTCCTGGAGCTCTTCGAAATCCGCACGTTCGATGACGAGCCCAGTTTCGTTGCGGCGGCCAAGCGGTCGAACGAGAACGAACCGATCGCTCCCTTACAGATGGCGTGGGTCGCGTGTGTTCGAAGGAAAGCTCGCGAAGAGCAGCCCCCGCAGAAGTTCTCACCTGAGCCTCTCAAGTCACTTGGTGCGGCACTGCCGCGAATCCTGACCTCACCCGAAGCGTTCGCGGACCTACCGCAACGTCTGGCCGAAGTGGGTGTGCACCTCGTCTACGTTGAAGCGCTGCCCGGCGCAAAGATCGACGGCTGTGCAATGTTTGTCGACGGCTTCCCCGTGATCGGCCTGTCCGGACGCGGCAAACGCCTCGACAAAGTCCTGTTTACCTTGCTCCACGAGATCGCACACATCGCACTCGGTCATGTCGATGCAAACACACTGATCGTCGAGTCGCTCGACGACGGCGCTCAAAACGACCCCGCGGACCAGCATGAGGAGGAGAACGACCTGGAGCGGGCAGCGAACACCCAAGCAAGCAGCTGGGTCTTTCCCAACGGACTAACTACGGTTCCCCATCGCATCGGTGCCCCTTGGATCGCGAACACCGCCGCTAGAGAAGGCATTGCGCCAATAGTCCTGGTCGGCCACCTGCAGCATCTCAAGCGGCTCGACTGGAGAACCACCCTCGCCCGAAAGGCACCCACTGTGACCCACATCCTTGAGGCCTGGTGACCAGCCAGGCAGATATCTCATTGGCAGCCACGTCGCGAGGGTCCGGCCCAACGACCTCAGAAGACGTTCGCCGTATATACACACGGTTTGCTCCCATGGATGTCCGAATGTGCCCTCGCTCAGATCGTCCCGAAAAGGGCTTTAGTACTCGCCGTTGAGGTAGACCGGAAGTCGCCACTCCCATGTCAGGGGTGGCGGTGTGAACAGCGGCATCGAACCGAGAGCACGTGTGCTGTCAGTCCAGCACCAGGAAGGGTCTGTCAAGTTAACGGTGTAACTGGTTGAACTGTAGCTACTTTCGTCCAGCGGACAGGCGTCCGTCGAAGGTGATCTCGAAGGCGTTCAGTGCTGCCTTCCAGCGGTTGGACCAGCGTTGGCGGGCGGTGCCTTTGGGATCGAGGCTCATGATGGCCAGGTACACGCATTTCAGGGCCGCGACCTCGGTCGGGAAATGACCGCGGGCCTTGACGGCCCTGCGGATTCGGGCGTTGACACTTTCGATGGCGTTGGTCGTGTAGATGACCTGTCTGATGGCGTTGTCGAACTGCAGGAACGGCACGAACTCGGCCCAGGTGTTGGTCCAGAGCCGGATGATCGCGGGATAGCGTTTCTCCCATTTGTCGCTGAACTCGGCGAACCGGTCCAGCGCGGCCTGCTCCGACGGCGCGGTGTACACCGGTTTGAGGTCCTTGGCGATCTCGGCCCAGTCCGTGCGGGAGGCGTAGGCGTAGGTATTGCGGAGGAGGTGGACCACGCAGGTTTGCACGATGGTCTGCGGCCACACCTGCCCGATCGAGTCGGGCAGATGCTTCAGACCGTCGCACACGACGATCAGCACATCCTGCACACCACGATTCTTCAGCTCCGACAACACCCGAAGGGGACTGCTGCACGATCCGGTGACAGATTCGGTCACGCAGCCTGTGTGGCTGGTGTGGTCATGATGGTCTCGAACTCGACAGGCGTCAATCTGCCGAGCCGGAGCTGACGTCGCCGGCGGTGATAGGTCCGCTCGATCCAAGTCACGATCGCGATGCGCAACTGCTCGCGTGTGGCCCATCTCTGCCGGTCGAGGACGTTCTTCTGGAGCAGCGCAAAGAACGATTCCATCGCGGCATTGTCGCCGGCCGCACCCACCCGACCCATCGATCCGACCAGGTCGTGGCGGGCGAGGGCGCGGACAAATTTCCGGCTGCGAAATTGCGATCCACGGTCGGAATGAACCACACATCCGGCAACCGAGTCCCGCCGTGCCACTGCCGATTCGAGGGCCGTGACAGCCAGACGGGATTTCATCCGATCGCTGATCGAGTAGCCGACGATCCGGTTCGAGTACACGTCCTTGACCGCACACAGGTAGAGCTTGCCTTCCTCGGTTCTGTGTTCGGTGATATCGGTGAGCCACAAAGTGTTTGGAGCATCCGCGGTGAAGACGCGGCCGACGAGATCATCGTGCACCGGCGGCCCGGAGCGGCCCTTCTTCGAGCCACGTTTCTTGCCGAACACACTCCACCACCTGTTGGTCGAACAGATCCGCCACGCCGTGCGGTCCGACATCGACTCGCCCGCATCGCGGGCTTCGTCGGCGAGGAACCGGTAGCCGAACTCCGGGTCCTCGCGGTGGGCGTCGAACAGGGCGTTCGCCCGGTACGCCTCCTCGAGTTCGGCGTCGGTGACCGGGTCGGCGAGCCACCGGTAGTACGGCTGGCGCGCGATCCCCAGAACCCGGCACGTCACCGCGACGGGAATCCCGCCGGCGGCCAGCTCGCGGACGAGCGGGTACATCATTTTCCCGGAAGATTCGCCTGTGATAGATACGCCGCGGCCCGCCGCAGCACTTCGTTCTCCTGCTCAAGCAACCGGATCCGCTTTCTCAGCTCGCGGTTCTCTCTGGACTCCTCGTTCGTCGTCCCTGGCTTGGTGCCGTCCTCGACGTCGGCATTCCTGAGCCAGTTGGTCAGGCAGGATTCGCTGATGCCGAAGTCGGCGGCGATCTGCCGCAGGTGCTGACCTGGTTCGCGGTTGCGGGCCACGCGGACGACGTCGTCGCGGAACTCTTTCGGATAGGGCTTGGGCACGGGGTCCATCCTTCCAGCAGTGCCTCACGGCACCACAGTTCAGATGTCACCTATCCGTGCAGCAGTCCCAAGCCAATACTTCGCCCCCTCCCCGTCGCCGTGCTCGCCGGCCCATAATCCGAGGATGTCGCGGGTGCCGTCCACAGTCACCCCCATCACGACGTAGATCGGCCGGTTGGCCACGTTGCCGTCGCGGATCTTGACGTGGATGCAGTCGATGAACAGCACCGGATACACCGGGTCCAGCGGCCGGTTCTGCCACTCGGCCATGCCGTCCATCACCCGTTCGGTGATCGTCGAGATCGTCTGCTTGGACACCTCGGCGCCGTAGACCTCGGCCAGGTGCGCAGAGATCTCACCGGTGGTCAGTCCCTTGGCCGACAGCGAGATCACCATGTCCTGCACCCCGGTCAGCCGCCGCTGCCGCTTGGCCACGATCTTCGGCTCGAACGAGGACTCCCGGTCCCGGGGTACGTCGAGCTCGACCGGGCCGGCCTCGGTCAGCACGGTCTTGGCGCGTCTGCCGTTGCGGGAGTTGCCGCTGCCCCTGCCGGCCGGGTCATTCTTGCCGTAGCCGGGGTGGTCGTCCATCTCGCCCTCGAGGGCGGACTCCACCACCAGCTTGGTCAACTTCGCCAGCAACCCGCCCTCGCCGGTGAGCTGGAGGCCTTCGGCCCGCGCCTGATCCACCAGTTCCTGCAGCCGGGCATCGCTGACACCCACAGGTGCCGAGTTCGATTCGTCCTCACGATCAATCACATCGGTCATGGTGGTGCATCTCCTTTCAGAGTTACACCGTTGTTCTTACAGTCCCGATCACCTATCGGCCGGGGGAGCGGGCGTCGCAATGCCGTAAAGGCACCACCGGAGCGTCGAGTCGATTTCAGAGCGTGTCGATGTACTGGCCGAAGGTGTCGACGTGAGGGATCGGGTCGAGGAGCTTCTTACTGCGCAGGACTGTGCGAGCGGTGTCGAGGTAGCGGCGGATGAGGGGGGCGATGGTGTCTTCGCGGTAGGCCAACGCCAGGGGCACGGTCATCGTCGGGGTCCTCAATGGACGGTAGGTAACTCCGTTCATGCGTAGATGGCGTACCGATTCCGGTACGAGTGCGACGCCGAGGCCTGCAGCGACGAGGGCAACCAGGGTGGAGGTCTCGGCTACCTGTTGGCGAACGGAAGGGACGAAGCCTACCTGTTCGCACGCGGCGATCAGGGTGTCGTGCATGGTGGAGGGGTCGCAGTAGCCGATGAAGGCCTCCGCGGTGAGGTCGCGCAGGTCCATCGCAGTGGCGATGGCACGAGGATGTTGTACCGGTAAGGCGACCAAGAGTGGTTCATGACGGAGCAGCTCGACGATGATGCCGGGACTTTTCACCGGAGGGCGCAGCAGGCCGACGGACAAGGTGCCGTCGAGCAGCGCATCGACCTGAGCTGGAGTGAGCATTTCGCTGCGCAGGGTGAGTTCGACGAGGGGATTGCGCTCACGGTAGGCCCGCACCAGATTGGGCATCAGATCGTAGGTGGCCGATCCGGTGAATCCCAATGACAGTGCGCCCATTTCCCCGCGATCGGCTTTTCGTGCGGATTCCATGGCGTCTTCGGCGTCGTCGAGCAGCGCAACGCACCGGTCGTAGAACACCCGGCCCGCTGCGGTGAGCGTGATCGAGCGGGTGGTGCGTTCGAGCAACTGCACGCCGAGTTCGCGTTCGAGTGCACGGATCTGCTGGGACAGCGGCGACTGAGCCATGGACAACCGTTCGGCGGCCCGAGTGAAGTTACCCTCCTCGACGACCGCGCTGAAGTACCTCATGTGGCGCATCTCCATACCGAATTCTGTATTCAGACACAGAAAATCTCAATGGCTCACAAAACAAGTGTTGGACATCTAGATGGCCTGTCCATAGCCTTCGACATGAGAGGTGGATCACAGAGCGGACAAGCAAGGAAACGCTCTCGGTTCCGGGACAACTATCGGCCCGTCCCTCTGGCGAAGGAGAAAACGTGAAAGTCAACCTGTTCCTGCAGGCGCCGTACCGGTACCTTCCGGATGATTTCGAGAGCAAGTACGAGTCGGTGTGCAGCATTCCGTACTCGCTCGTCACCCGGGACGGGATGTACTCGTCGATTCGGGACTTCATGGACGAGCTGATGCACGGTGCGCGCAGTGGTTTCGATGGTGTGGCGGTCACCGAGCATGGTCAAAGCAGCTACGACATGATCCCGAATCCGGATCTGATCTCGAGTGCACTGGCCTACATGACCGAGGCTGAGGGGCTCGAGGTGGCGGTGTACCCGATGGGCCGGTCGTTGGGCAAGGCCCGCGAGCCGCTCCGCGCCGCGGAAGAGTACGCCATGATCGACGTGATGAGCGGCGGTCGCCTGGTGGCCGGGCTGACCGTGGGGTTGAGCTACGACGCCAACATCAACAACGGTGTCCCGCCCATCGAGGTCCGCCCCCGCTTCGACGAGAACCTCGAATTGGTGCTGCGTGCCTGGCGCGAGCAGGATCCGTTCGCTTGGAACGGTCGCTACTCGCAGTACCCGATGGTGAACATGTGGCCACGGCCGCTGCAGGAGAACGTCCCGGTGTGGATCACCGGGATCGGCAACCCCCGCACCATGCGGATGTGTTTCGATCGTGGCTTCGGGTTCAATTATCTGAGCTGGTTCGGTGCCAAACTGACCGGTAAGCGCATCTTCGACCGGATGTGGGAACAAGCCGACGAGGCGGGGGTGGCCCGAAATCCCTACCGTATCGGGTTCTTGCAGACCATTGCCGTCTCCGAAACGGACGAGCGTGCCGAGATCGAGTACGGCCCGCACGCCGAATACGCGTTCCGGAAAGGTTTGGGTTCGATTCCGATCGAGAAGCTCGGTCTGCCCGGAGCTATCGACATCAACGGCGTCAAAGCTCTGATCAAGGATCCCGGCGACTTCGGTCTGTACCACCGCATGCGCACCGCCGCCTTCCACGACCTGGTCGACGCGGGAGTAGTCGTAGTCGGCAGCCCCGACACCGTCGCCGAGCAACTACTCGACTTCTGCCGCGAATACGGCATCGGCAACCTCCACGCCATGCTGGGCTTCGGCTCCCTCCCTCGCCACCTGGTGATGAAGAACATCCAACTGTTCGCCGAAGAAGTGCTGCCCCGACTGCGCACCTTGTGGACCGATACCGATCATCAGCATCACTGGTGGCCGCGCCGGCTCGGCGGCACCCCCATCTCCTACACCACCGCGACGCAGGCAGGAGCGAACGCCCGATGAGCACCCCCTCCATCACCGAACAGACCGTCGACGTCTGGGGCGGCCGACTGACCATCACCGTCAAGATCGCCGGCGCCGGAACGCCGCTGCTGTATCTGCACCCAGCTGCAGGCCTGGCATGGGATCCATTCCTGTCCCACTTGGCCTCGCGATACACCGTCTACGCTCCGGAGTTCCCTGGAACCACCGACGGTAATCCATATGCCATCCATACCATCGACACCCTCAGCGACATGGTGCTCGCTTACGAGGAACTGATCCGCGCGCTCGGACTCGATCGCCCCGTGGTGGTCGGGCAGTCCTTCGGCGGCATGCTCGCGGCCGAACTCGCTGCCGCGTTCCCGGCGTTGCCGGAGAAACTGATTCTGCTCGATCCGATCGGACTGTGGAGCGAGGCTGCCCCGACTGCGAACTGGATCGCCACCCCGCCCGAGCAGCTCCCGGCCTTGCTGTTCCACGACCCCACCAGCCCGGCAGCCCAGGCGATGCTTGCACCATCTGATGACATCGAACAACAGCAGGCTGCCGCGGCCGCCATGGTGTGGGCCTTCGGGTGCACCGGCAAGTTTGCCTGGCCCATCCCCGACCGGGGTCTGCGTCACCGACTGCACCGCGTCGTCGCACCAACTTTGATCGTGTGGGGCCGTGAGGACCGACTCGTCTCCGCGATCTACGCCGAACAGTTCCACAAACTCATCGCCGACAGCACCGTGACCATCATCGAGGACTGTGGGCACATTCCTCAGGTGGAAAAGCTCGACGAAACCCTTGAGGCCGTCGACAAGTTCCTCCTCTGACCCGAGCAGATGCCGATGTCATCCCTGCCGGGTCCCCGAGAGACCAGGAGACCAACTATGACCACCGCAGTGCAACATTCAATGCGCGCTCTTCCACAGGACAAGGACCAAGACGTGGATGCGGCAACGATTCGCCGGGCCATGGGCCGTGTACCGACCTCGGTCGCAGTGGTGACTGCTCTCTGTGACGGGGAACCGGTCGGGATGACCATCGGCTCTTTGACCTCGGTTTCCCTCGACCCGCCTCTGGTGGCATTCTTCGCCTTTTCCGGCTCATCGACATTCGCCCAACTGCGCCGCAGCGAATGCTTCTGCATCAACGTCCTTGCCGAGGACCAAGCCGAGATCTGCCACGGATTTGCCCGGATCGACGGAGCGAAATTCGAAGTCGGCGAATGGGAATACCACCACGGCATCCCCACCATCAAGGACGCAGTGACCACGATCCTGTGCGAACAGGACCATGTTTTCGAAGCCGGCGACCATCTCGGCATGATCGGCCGCGTCACCCACGTCGACTTCAGCGACAACCGGCCCCTGGTGTACTACCGCGGACAAACTTCCCAATTGCACGGGAGCGGCACACCGGACTGAACAACCCGTCCGTTCGGCATCCGCTGCCCGCCGTCATTGAAGACGATTTTTGGTATGACGCCCATACCCTTTAGCTAGCGAAAGCGATGCATGGTCCTGCACGGCGCAGCGCAACGGTTCGGGCCAAGCCCAGCTATGCATCGGTGTCGAGTGTTCCTGGACTCACTAATGCTGATGTACTGCAGCAGGTTTGGACGATACCTCTTCACCCCGGGCAAGAGACGGGTAGTTCACTCTCCGTTCGAACGCAGGATAGTGGCACTACGCCTCCATGTCTCGGATGGATTCATTTCGTACAGTTCAGTCCTTCACGAGGAGAGCCATGACCACCATGGAGAACCCCACCGCCCACGGGTCCGGCAACGCTGCGACCGACAAGTTCAAGTCCGAGCGGGTCACGTCCGACACCTCGGTCGAGCGCGCGTCGGCGATCTACAAGGACCTGCTGGACGCTCTCGCCGGCATCGTCGACAAGCACCAGGTGACCTACGACGAGTACCGGGTGCTCAAGCAGTGGCTCATCGACGTGGGTGAGTACGGCGAGTGGCCGCTGTGGCTGGACGTCTTCGTCGAGCACGAGATCGAGAAGGTGCACTACAACCGCAAGGGCTTCACCGGCACCAAGGGCTCCATCGAAGGCCCCTACTACGTCCCGGACAGCCCGAAGCTCCCGGCCAAGTGCACGATGCCGATGCGCGAGAAGGACAAGGTCGCGCCGCCGCTGGTCTTCAAGGGCCAGGTCACCGACCTCGAGGGCAAAGGCCTGCACGGCGCCACCGTCGAGCTGTGGCACGCCGACGAAGAGGGCTTCTACTCGCAATTCGCCCCCGGCATCCCCGAGTGGAACCTGCGCGGCACCGTCGAGGTCGACGAGAACGGCAACTTCGAGATCACCACGCTCAAGCCGGCTCCCTACAAGATCCCGGCCGACGGACCGACCGGCTGGTTCATCAGCTCCTACGGCGGACACCCCTGGCGTCCGGCCCACCTGCACCTCATGGTGAAGGCTCCCGGCAAGCGCGCCATCACCACCCAGCTGTACTTCAAGGGCGGCGAGTGGGTCGAGGACGACGTCGCCACGGCCGTCAAGCCCGAGCTCATTCTGGATCCGCAGCCCAACGCCGACGGCATCGCCGAGGTGACCTACAACTTCGTGCTCGACCCGGAAGCGTGATCCGGACCGCGGCTGCGGCCTGATCACATCCGAACGAGAGTGCGGGTTGGGAGCGGTGCACGCAGGGCATGCATCGCACGCATGTCACGCACAGCGTGCATTACGAGCATCGCGTGCATCGCCGTTTCGCGGTTTGGCAGATGGCTCCTCGCTGGGGCTCCTCGCTGGGGTTCCTCACCCCGAACAGTGATCGCCTCCACTGAGGCATCCCCGCCGCAAGAGGTACGGCGAGATGGGAGGACCGCAGCTCTCGCAGCCGACAGCAGCAATGCGGATTCAGCGGCCGTCTTCTTGGTGGCTGGTCAACCTCGTGGCGTGCCCACCTGCCGTGCGACATCCTTTGAGCAAGTACCGAGATCCGACCCACCACAACCTCTGTGGGAACCGAGGTGCCCAGGTGCAGGCACCTCGGTCCCGCAGGCGCGACATCGCCTTGATCTCCGTGTTACTTGATCTCGGTGAGCACGGTGCCCTGGGTGACCGCGGCACCCGGCTCGACCGCGAGGCCGGTGACGACGCCCGCCTTGTGGGCGTTGACCGGGTTCTCCATCTTCATGGCCTCGAGCACGGCGATGAGCTCGCCCTCGGCGACCTCCTGGCCCTCGGCAACCGCGACCTTGACGACGGTGCCCTGCATGGGTGCGGTCACCGCGTCGCCCGACGCCTTGCCGGCGCCGCCGCCACCGCGCTTGCGGGGCTTGGGCTTCTTGCGGATCGCGCCGGCACCGCCGCCGTTACCGCCGAGCGAGAACTGCCCGGGCAGCGACACCTCGACGCGACGTCCGCCGACCTCGACGACGACGTTCTGCCGCGGCAGGGCCTCGTCCTCGTCCTCGATCGGGGCACCACCGGTGTACGGCTCGATGGTGTTGTCCCACTCGTTCTCGATCCACTTGGTGTAGACGTCGAACTTCTCGCCGTCGCCCACGAACGCCGGGTTCTCGACGATGTGGCGGTGGAACGGGATCACCGTGGCCAGGCCCTCGACCTCGAACTCGGCCAGCGCGCGGGCAGCACGCTGCAGCGCCTGCTCGCGGGTCTCACCGGTGACGATCAGCTTGGCGAGCATCGAGTCGAACTGACCGCCGATGACGTCGCCGGCGACGACACCCGAGTCGACACGCACGCCGGGGCCCGTGGGCTCCTTGTAGACGGTGATCGGGCCGGGAGCGGGGAGGAAGCCGCGACCGGCGTCCTCACCGTTGATGCGGAACTCGAAGCTGTGGCCGCGCGGGGTCGGGTCCTCGGTGAGCTCGAGCTTCTCGCCGTTGGCGATGCGGAACTGCTGACGCACGAGGTCGATGCCGGCGGTCTCCTCGGTGACCGGGTGCTCGACCTGCAGGCGGGTGTTGACCTCGAGGAAGGAGACGGTGTCGCCCTGCACGAGGTACTCGACCGTGCCGGCGCCGTAGTAACCGGCCTCGCGGCAGATGGCCTTGGCGGAGTCGTGGATGCGCTTGCGCTGCTCGTCGGTCAGGAACGGCGCGGGGGCCTCCTCGACGAGCTTCTGGAAGCGGCGCTGCAGCGAGCAGTCGCGGGTGCCGGCGACGATGACGTTGCCGTGCTGGTCGGCGATGACCTGGGCCTCGACGTGGCGGGCCTTGTCGAGGTACTGCTCGACGAAGCACTCGCCGCGACCGAAGGCGGCGACGGCCTCACGAGTGGCCGACTCGAACAGCTCGGGGATCTCCTCGATGGTCTGCGCGACCTTCATGCCGCGTCCACCACCGCCGAAAGCGGCCTTGATCGCGACCGGCACGCCGTACTTCTCGGCGAACTCGACGACCTCGTCGGCGTTCTTGACCGGGTCCTTGGTGCCGGCCGCCATCGGAGCCTTGGCGCGCTCGGCGATGTGGCGGGCGGTGACCTTGTCGCCGAGGTCGCGGATGGACTGCGGCGAGGGGCCGATCCAGATGAGGCCGGCGTCGATCACGGCCTGGGCGAAGTCGGCGTTCTCGGAGAGGAAGCCGTAGCCGGGGTGGATGGCGTCGGCGCCGGACTTGGCGGCGGCGTCGAGGATCTTGTCGAACACCAGGTAGGACTCGGCCGAGGTGGTGCCGCCCAGCGCGAACGCCTCGTCGGCGAGCTTCACGAACTGTGCGTCTGCGTCCGGTTCGGCGTAGACGGCGACACTGCCGTAGCCCGCGTCCTTGGCGGCTCGGATGACCCGCACAGCGATCTCGCCGCGATTCGCGACGAGCACCTTCGTGATCTGACTATAAGAATGCTTGTGAGAGTAAGTCATCGATTTTCCTTCATCGAACACAGCGAGCATTGACGAAAGTGGTGGGCGCCGTAGACAACCCGTACCGCATCATCTGAGAGGGAGCCCCCCACGCCTCCTCGTCGACGGGTGCCATGGGGGCAGGGGCAGCGCCCGCCGCGGCGAACACGATGAGCACCGCCGCGATCTCCTCAGCGGAGGGGTTGCCGGAGAACACGATCGGATCGTGGTGCAGCACAGGTGTGCCGAGCAGTACGGCCTCGTCCGACTGAGCGTCGACGTCGGCCCGTTCCGTCACCGCGGTCACAGCGGAATGTTTCCATGCTTCTTCGGCGGGAGCGAAACCATCTTCCGCTCGAGCAGGCGCAGCGCGGAGACGATCTGTCCGCGCGTGTGCGACGGCGGGATCACCGCGTCGACGTAACCGCGCTCGGCGGCGACGTACGGGTTCACCAGGGTGTCTTCGTACTCGTTCTGCAGCTCGAGGCGCAGCGCGTCGACGTCCTGACCGTTCTTGGCGGCCTCGAGCAGGCGCTTGCGGTAGACGAAGCCGACGGCGCCGGAGGCACCCATGACGGCGATCTGCGCGGTCGGCCACGCGAGGTTGACGTCGGCACCCATGTGCTTGGAACCCATGACGTCGTACGCGCCGCCGTAGGCCTTACGGGTGATGACCGTGATCTTGCCGACGGTCGCCTCGCCGTAGGCGTAGAGCAGCTTGGCGCCGCGGCGGATGATGCCGTTGTACTCCTGCTCGGTGCCGGGCAGGAAGCCGGGAACGTCGACGAGCGTGATGATCGGCACGTTGAACGCGTCGCAGGTGCGGACGAAGCGCGCGGCCTTCTCGGACGCGTCGATGTCGAGGCAGCCGGCGAACTGCGTGGGCTGGTTGGCGACGATGCCGACGCTGCGGCCGTCGACGCGCCCGAAGCCGACGATGATGTTCTTCGCGCGCTCGGCCTGGACCTCGAGGAACTCGTCGTCGTCGAGCAGGCGACGGATGACCTCGTGCATGTCGTACGGCTGGTTCGGCGAATCCGGGATGAGCGTGTCGAGCTCGATGTCCTCGGCGGTGAGGGAGTCCTCGATCGCACCCTCGATCGGGTCGCTCGGCGCGAGGCGCGGTGCAGCGGCCTGGTTGTTGCTCGGCAGGTAGGACAGCAGATCCTTGACGTAGTCCAGGGCGTCCTGCTCGCCGTCGGCGACGTAGTGCGCGACACCCGACTTGACCATGTGGGTGTGGGCGCCGCCGAGGTCCTCCATCGTGACGTCCTCGCCGGTGACGGTCTTGATGACGTCGGGGCCGGTGACGAACATCTGGCTGGTCTGGTCGACCATCACGACGAAGTCGGTGAGCGCGGGGGAGTAGACGTGACCACCGGCCGCGGGGCCCATGATCAGCGAGATCTGCGGGATGACACCGGAGGCCTGCACGTTGCGGTGGAAGATCTCACCGTAGAGGCCGAGGGAGACGACACCTTCCTGGATGCGCGCGCCGGCGCCTTCGTTGATGCCGATCAGCGGACGGCCGGTCTTGAGGGCCAGGTCCATGACCTTGACGATCTTCTCGCCGTAGACCTCGCCGAGGCTGCCGCCGAAGACGGTGGCGTCCTGCGAGAAGACGCAGACGTCGCGGCCGTCGATCGTGCCGTAGCCGGTGACGACGCCGTCGCCGAGCGGACGGTTGTCGGCCAGGCCGAAGTTGGTGCTGCGGTGGCGAGCGAGGGCGTCGAGCTCGACGAACGATCCTTCGTCGAGGAGCGCCTGGATGCGCTCGCGAGCGGTCAGCTTGCCCTTGGCGTGAACCTTCTCGACTGCGGCCTCACCGACCGGGACCTTGGCCTGTGCTTGACGGTTGCGCAGGTCGGCCAGTTTGCCGACGGTGGTGTGGATATCGGGAAGTGCGAAAGAATCTGTCGCTGTCATCGGTAGCCGTTCTTGTCCTCAGGTGTCGACGCCGCGCCGGTGTTCCTATGTATGCGCAGGTGGCGACAGAAAGCGGATCGCTGCTATGTGTTCGGGTATGTCATGAGTGCGTCGGACGCCATCCCATCCGGGCGGGACAACAGTGTGCCGATACTGCGCATCGGTGTTCCGGACCGGAACCGGTCCCTTTCGAGGGACCGCATAGAACATCGACCCAGCACGTGTGCGCTCCTAGGAGTAGTCCGTGCACTGGATCCATCACCTCATCAACGTCATCGTCACCGTTGGATAGGCAACCGCCAGCGTGATATTCGGCGTTGTAAGCAGGTCGAATTGCGCACTGCTTGGCTTCGCCCGGTCCCTGCCCTTGTCTGTGAGCCGCTAATCGGATTCGTCGAACAACGGCCGGATCCCTTCGGCGAGCATGATGTGGTTGTTGCTGGTGCCGGCTGCGATCATCGGCCACACCAGGGCGGTGTCGTCGACGATGAAGTCGATGACGACGGGACGATCGGTGATGGCTCGGGCCTGGGCGATGGTGGTTTCGAGGTCGTCTTCGTGGTCGCAGCGCAGGGCCACGCAGCCGAGTGCTTCGGCGAGCAGGGCGAAGTCGGGGATGCGTCGGGTGTGGGTGGCGAGGTCGACGCTCGAATAGCGACCTTCGTAATGAACGTGCTGGAGCTGCCGGACCATGCCGAGGTTGCCGTTGTTGATGACGGCGACCTTGATCGGGACACCTTCGATGGCGGCGGTGGCCAGTTCCTGGTTGGTCATCTGGAAGCAGCCGTCGCCGTCGATCGCCCACACTTCGCGGTCGGGAGCGCCAAGTTTGGCGCCGAGCGCGGCGGGGACGGCGTAGCCCATGGTGCCGAGGCCGCCGGAGTTGAGCCAGGTGCGGGGTTTGTCGTAGGTGATGAAGTGTGCGGCCCACATCTGGTGTTGTCCGACCCCGGCGGCATAGATGGCCTCCGGACCGGCAGCCTGCCCGATCGCCTCGATCACGCGTTCGGGCGCAAGAGCGCCGGTGGACGGGCGGGTGTAGCCGAGCGGGTAACTGTCGCGTATCCGGTCGAGCTCGTTATGCCAGTCGGCCAGACCGAAACCGCCAGCGTCTGAGCAGTTGGTGCGGATCTGATTCATCAGGGCGTTGAGCACGTTCGTGCAGTCTCCGACGACCGGGACGTCCGCGTGTCGGTTCTTGCCGATCTCGGCGGGGTCGATGTCGACGTGGATGACTTTGGCTCGAGGGGCGAACGATGTCGGCTCGCCGGTGACCCGGTCGTCGAAGCGGGCGCCGAGGGCGATGAGCAGGTCGCTGCGTTGCAGGGCGGCCACGGCGGCGACGGTGCCGTGCATACCGGGCATGCCGTAGTGCAGCCGGTGGCTGTCGGGGAACGCTCCGCGCGCCATGAGGGTGGTCACGACGGGGATGCCGGTCAACTCGACGAGTTCACGCAGCTTCGGTGCTGCACCGGATTTGATGACTCCACCGCCGACGTAGAGCACCGGGCGTTCGGCTGCGGCGATCAGGTCGGCGGCGGCCCGGATCGGTCTGGGGTGGGGCCGGGTGACGACGCGGTATCCGGGCAGTGCGCGTTCCGGAGGCCAGGAGAAAGTGGTGCGGGCTTGTAGGACGTCTTTGGGGATGTCGACCAGCACCACGCCGGGCCGCCCGGTGGCGGCGATGTGGAAGGCGTCGGCGAAAGCTTTCGGGATCTCGGACGGGTCGGTGACGAGCATGTTGTGCTTGGTGATCGGCATGGTGACGCCGCAGATGTCGACTTCCTGGAAGGCGTCGGTGCCGATGAGGGGCCGTCCGACCTGGCCGGTGATCGCGACGACGGGCACCGAGTCCATCTGGGCGTCGGCCAGCGCGGTGACCAGGTTCGTCGCGCCGGGCCCGGAGGTGGCCATGCACACGCCGACCTTGCCGGTGGCCTGGGCGTAGCCGGTTGCGGCGTGGCCGCCGCCTTGTTCGTGGCGGACGAGGACGTGCCGGACCTGGGGGGAGTCGAGCAGGGGGTCGTAGACCGGCAGGATCGCTCCGCCGGGGATGCCGAAGACGATCTCGACATCGAGTGCTTCCAGGGACCGCACCACCGATTGTGCGCCGGTGACCGGGACCGGTGTGGAGGGCGGATTTGTTGTCGCGCGGGCAGGTTCCGCAGGAGGCCCGGCCGGGTTGGTGTCGGCCGGTGCGAGTGGGATGAGGGCGGTGGGTGGGTTCACGAGTTTTTCTTTGCGGTCGCCGGAAGAGAAGGAAGGTCGGTTCGGTTCGTCGTGTTCGTGGTGCCGGTATGTGCGCGTCGCGTCGGGCCGGGCAGCTTGGCTATGCAGATTTCTCGGAGCAACGAACACGTCGAGATGTCGAGCTCGTCTGTGGGGGCTGCGAGTAGGGCTAGGACACGGCGGTAGAACGTGGTGGGGGTCAGGCCGAACTCGGGCAGGATGTATTCGTCTCCGTCGTCGAAGGATGACCAGCGGAGCACGAAGTCGACCATGGCCCGTGCGTCGGGTGTCATTGTGTCTCCTCTCCGGCGAAGGTGCCAGGGTGTTACGACAGGTCGGCTGCGGTGAATCCGTGTTCGAGGGTGTGTTTGACCGTGGTGAGGAAGCGGGCTGCGTCGGCGCCGTCGACGATGCGGTGGTCGTAGCTCAGCGACAGGTGGGCCATCGAGCGCACGTCGATGCGCAGCCCACCGTCGTGGCGGGTGGGGACGAGGCGTTCGACGACGGTCCCGGTGCCGAGGATGCCGGTCTGGGGTTGGTTGATGATCGGGGTGTCGAACAGAGCGCCGCGACTGCCGGTGTTGGTGAGGGTGAAGGTGCCGCCGGACAACTCGTCGGGGGAGATCCGGCCGGTGCGGACGCGTTCGGCCTTGTCGGCGATCGCGCGGGCAAGTTGTTCGATGCTCATGAGGTGGGCATCGCGAATGACCGGCACCATCAACCCGCGGTCGCTGTCGACGGCCATACCGAGGTGGCAGTGCGCGAAGTAGCTCACCTCGGTGACCGCCGGGTTCAGCGCGGCATTGAGCACGCGGTGCTGCGCCAACGCTGCAATCGCGGCCTTGGCGAAGAACGGCAGGAACGACAGTTTGATGCCGGTCCGCGCATGAAAGTCATCCTTGTGTGCCGTCCGCAAAGTGGCGATCGCGGTCAAATCGACCTCCACCACCGACGTCAATTGCGCTGCCACCTGCAGAGATTCGACCATGCGGCGAGCGATGGTCTGCCGGATCCGGGGAAGCTTCTCCACCACGCTGCCACCCGAATCCGGCGTGGGTTGTGCAGCGACCGGAGAGGTGGGGTCCGGTTCCGGTGACGACCGAACAGCAGGGGGAGTCGTCACCGGAACCGGGGGCACCGCTGCGGGAGGAGACGCAGGTTGCGCAGCGGGTGCCGATTCAGGAGGAGCAGAAAAGATCTGGGTCGACTCGGCGCCGGCTTCGGTGATGACGGCTAGGTCGGCGCCCACGGAGACGACATCGTTCTCCTCGGCGAGGATGCGGTGCAGGATACCGGTGACCGGGGAGGGGATTTCGGTGTCGACCTTGTCGGTGGCCACCTCGAGCAGGGGTTCTTCGGCGGTGACGTGATCACCGGGTTGTTTCAGCCAGCGGGTGACGGTGCCCTCGTCGACACTTTCCCCGAGGGCCGGCATGTGCACGATGGTGCCGGCGAGTTGTTCGGTGCTCATAGTGGTCTCTCAGTTCCTGGTGTTGCTCGACCGATAACCGGTCAGGGAAGGATGTCGAGGGCGGCGGTGACGATGCTGTCGGCGTCGATGCCGTGGTAGCGGTAGACATCGTCGAGCGAGCCGACCTGCCCGAAGCGTGAGACCCCGAGGTGGGTGCTGCGCACCCGGTTGATGCCGGCGAGGAAGGCCAGGGTGTGCGGGTGACCGTCGAGGACGGTGACCATCGGGGTGGCCCGGTCGGTGGGGAAGAGCTGGTCGAGGATCCAGCTGTCTGCCGAGGTGCGGCCCTGGCGGGCCTGCCAGGCTTCGAACAGCAGACCGGGGCTGGTGATGCACAGCACGTCAGCGCGCACCCCGGTGGTCTCGAGTCGGTCGGCGGCGGCGAGGGCTTCGGTGATCATCGCGCCCATCGCCACGATGGTCACCTGCGCGTCGTTATGGCGCCGGATCGGATAGCCGCCGGCGACGACCTGGCGGCGGCGGCGTTCGCGGGCGGCCGGATCGGTGGGCACTGCGGCGAGGGTCTGATCGACCGGGCGGGTGGACAGCCGCAGATAGGCGGAGGTGCCGTCGGGGCGGCCGAGCTTGGCGAGCGATGCCAGCAGGGTCCATTCGACGTCGATGGCGAAGGCGGGTTCGTAGCTGATGCAGCCGGGTTGTTCGAGTCCGATCGAGGGGGTCTTGATGGACTGGTGGGCTCCGCCTTCGGCGGCGAGGGTGACTCCGGAGGGGGTGCCGACGAGGATGGATTGTCCGCCGGCGTAGATGCCGTAGGACCACGGCTCGAGGGCGCGTTCGACGAAGGGGTCGTAGAGCACGCCGATGGGCAGCAGGGGCTGGCCCCAGCGGCTCCAGGTGGCGCCGAGTTCGCCGATCAGCCCGACCAGGTTGGTTTCGGCGATGCCCAGTTCCATGTGCTGACCGGTGGGGCGTTCGTTCCAGTGCATGATCGTCTCGGGATCGTCGGCGAACCAGTTGTGCCGCTCGGCTGCCGACCACACGCCGACCTTGTTCACCCAACCGCCGAGGTTGGTGGTGGAGCTGACATCGGGGCTGACGGTGACCACCCGCTGTGCGGCGTCGGGGGATTCACGGGTCAGGTCCAGCAGCACCCGGCCGAGTGCGGCCTGGGTGGTGGCGGTGCCCTTCGGGGTTCGGCCGATATCGGTGGGAATGGTCACGTCGGGCAGCGCCGGCACCGGCTCTCGGTGAAGTCGGTCGGCGGTCGCTTGGCACAGCCGACCCGCGCCGGTATCGGCGGTAAAACGACCCCACGGATTCTGGGCATCCATGTCGAGGGTCGCGGCGAGCTGGGAGTATTCGTCCACCGTCAGCAGAGCCGAGTGGTTCTGCGGATGACCTTCGGTGGGCAGCCCGTAGCCCTTGATGGTGTAGGCGATGATCACGGTGGGCCGGGTATCGTCGATCTGCCGGTACGCCTGCGACAGCGCTTGCAGGTCGTGACCACCGAGATTGCGGACCGCTGCGGTGAGCGTCGCGTCGTCCAGGGTGGCGACGAGTTCGGTGATCCGGGTGCTGTCGGGGCCGGTGCCGGGCAGTCGGTCACGAATCTCGGTGGCGGTGCAGCGCAGCAGCCGCTGATATTCCGGGTTGGGCATGTCGAGGATGCGGGTGCGCAGCGCGTCACCGCCGGGGCGGGCGAACAGTTCTTCGAGGAGCTTGCCGAATTTGACGGTGATGACCTGCCAGCCGGCGGCGTCGAACATCTTCTCCAGGCGCCGGGCGGCGATGTTCGGGATGACCCGGTCCAGGGACTGGCGGTTGAGGTCGACGATCCACACCACCTCGCCGAGGTCGGCGATGCCCGGATCGAGGATGGCTTCCCAGACGGCGCCTTCGTCGAGTTCGGCATCGCCGACCAGCGAGTACTGCCGCCCGCGGCCGGTGGCGCCGAGATGGGTGTCGACGTAGCGGCGGGCCATCGCGCCCCAGATCGGGGCGGTGGCGCCGATACCGACCGAGCCGGTGGAGTAGTCGACGGTGTCGGGGTCCTTCAACCGGCTCGGATACGACTGCAGACCACCGAATTCACGCAGGGTCGTCAGATACTTCTCGTCGAGGTCGCCGAGCAGGTAGTTGATCGAGTGCAGCACCGGCGAAGCGTGGGGTTTGACCGACACTCGGTCTCCGGGGCGCAGGTGCTCGAACCACAGCGACGTCATGATCGAGACCATCGAGGCGCACGAGGCCTGATGGCCCCCGACCTTCAAGCCGGTGGGGTTCGGGCGCACGCGATTGGCGTGGTGGATCATCGAGGTCGACAGCCACAGCACCCGCTGCCGGATCGCCTCGAGTGCGGCGAGATCCTCCGACACCGCAGCGTCAACGCTCGAGTGGGAAATGGCGGAGTCATGGGAGACAGGCTGGGACATCGGGAAACTCTCTTTCGAAGACAACCACGCGGAACCGGGCAGGTCGACTGCATCGGGTGCTGAGGAGCCGGCTCGGCCGGCGACGGATGCGTCGCGGCCGAGCGGCCAAAGGAACAGGAATGCCAATCGGATTGTGTCTGCGGAGGCTTTCCCGATCTGCGGGGTGTGCATCCAGTCCACCAGGGGGTGTCTGTGTGCGCAATACTGGACTCTGAAAATGAACAATATGCACTTCGATCCGGGGTGCGGAGGGAAGCGAGGTGGGCACTTTGCCAAGCACACACCGGGCCGACCGGATCGACGCTCGAATCCTGACCGCACTGGCCGATGACCCTCGCGCCACCGTGATGGCGATAGCCGAGCGAACCGGTCTGTCTCGCAATACCGTTCAGGCACGATTGAGCAAGCTCGACGAGGCAGGGGCGCTGCGCTCGTTCGAACGCCGGGTCGACCCGGCGATTCTCGGATACCCGTTGCAGGCGTATGTGCTCACCAATGTCACGCAACGCAAACTCGACCGGGTCGGCGCGGCGCTCGATGCGATACCGGAAGTGTTGGAGGTGCACGGCCTCAGCGGCGTGGCGGATCTGCTTGTGCACGTGGCAGCCAAGGACGCAGACGATCTGTATCGCATCGCTGGGGACATCCTGAACATCAAAGGCGTCAAACGCACCACGACGGCGCTGGTGATGCGGGAGATGGTGGACTATCGGATCCGCCCGTTACTCGACTTTCTCGCCGAGTAACGGGTCGTCGATCATTCCCAGCGCAGACACTCGGTGTGGTCGAGACGTGGAAGTCTTCCCAACCATGCATTCTTACCCGGACGGCCGATGTTGACCACCAGCAGCGACCGCCACCGGCCGTCGGGGAAGAAGTCGGCGTCCAGGGACGATGCGTCGAAACCGCTCATCGGACCCGCAGCCAAACCCCGGGCTCGGACTGCAAGGATAAAATAGCCGGCCTGCAGAGCAGCATTGAGCCGTGCGCTGGCATCACGGAGTGCCTCGTTCGAGGCGTAGAGCTGAGCGACTTCCGGTTTGAATGGCAGCAGTGCGCTCATGTATTCGTGGAAACGAGTGTCAATGGCCAGGATTGCGACCGCAGGAGCCGACGCGGTCTTGGCCTTGTTCCCCTCGTACATGTGAGCAGTGAGTCGGGCGCGTCCGGCATCTGTTCGCACGAACACCACTCGCAGCGGTTGCGTATTCGCCCCGGTCGGTGCCCATCGCGCCAGTTCCCAGATGTCGGCGAGTTGCTGGTCGGACACCGGAATAGGAGCGAAGGTGTTCGCTGTGCGCGCAGAGAAGAACAGTGCCTCGAGCGCTTGCTCGTCGACCGCGTCCAGATGAGGACACGCGGCGTTTTCAACATCGTTGGTCACGATCGTCCTTGTTGTCGTGGTGTGGTCGGAACGTTGCGATGCCGAGGTTCGAGGTGCTGGCAGACCTCGGTCCGTGGTGACGACGTGGCCTGGATCAGCTGCGATGGTGAACGCTCACATCAAGATTGGTCGAAGACGAGTTCTGCGGGTACATCGCCGGGTGCTCGAGGAGGATGTACCCGCAGAGGGAGCTTGACCCCTGATCTTGGACACGTGGAATCCAGCACACTGCTGGGGGAAGCGAGAATCCAAGGATGGCCAGAAAGAACTACACCGACGAGTTCCGCCGTCGGGCGGTGGACTTGTATGAGTCCACGCCGGGCGCGACGCTCAAGGGGATCGCGGCGGATCTGGGCGTGTCTCGGGGCGCGTTGAAGGAGTGGGTCGACAAGCTGGGCTCGGGGACCATGACGGCGGGTGCAGCGCCGGTCGCGCCGAGCCGAGGCCGGCCCGAGTCACAGACGGCGAGGATCGCGCGGCTGGAGTCGGAGAACGCCGCGTTGAGGGTCGAGCAGGCCAAGCTCGCTGAGGAGCGGGACATCCTTCGCCAGGCGGCGAAGTATTTCGCCGGGGAGACGAACTGGTGAACCGCTTCCAGTTCGTCGAGGACCACAAGGACGCCTGGGGCGTGAAGCGGTTGTGCGAGGTCATCGAGATCGCCCGGTCGTCGTTCTATGCGTGGCTGGCCGCTGCGCCGGGACGTGCCGCGAGGCAAGCCGAGGATGCGGCGCTGGCTGAGCGGATCCGGGTGCTGCAGGACCCGGCGCTGGGCGGGGACCGTGCCTCGGGGGCACCCAGGATCACCGCCGACCTGAACGAGGGTGCGGCCGCGGACGGGCGGGTCAACCACAAGCGGGTGGCCCGCGTGATGCGCGAGCACGGCCTAGCCGGCGTCCGGCTGCGCCGTCGCGTGCGCACCACGATCCCCGACCAGTCGGGACGGCGTTTCCCC
Organism: Rhodococcus sp. SJ-2; assembly: GCF_053750035.1. Classification (NCBI taxonomy): domain Bacteria; kingdom Bacillati; phylum Actinomycetota; class Actinomycetes; order Mycobacteriales; family Nocardiaceae; genus Rhodococcus; species Rhodococcus sp. SJ-2. The sequence continues at coordinate 83,954 of NZ_JBSMJG010000002.1, read as the reverse complement.
GATCTGATCGGCCGCGACTTCTCCGCCGGCGAACCGAACCGCCGCTACGTCGGCGACATCACCTACCTACCCGTCGGGGGCGGCACGAACCTGTACTTCGCCTCGTGCATCGACCTCGGCTCGCGGAAGCTCACCGGGTGGGCGATGGCCGACCACATGCGCACCGAACTCGTCGGGGGCGCGCTCGAAGCCGCCCGGCGCGAGCGCGGTTCCCTTACCGGTTCGGTGTTCCACTCAGACCACGGGTCGGTCTACACCTCGAAGGCATACGCCGCCCTCTGCGAGCAACTCGGGGTGACCCAGTCGATGGGGGCGATCGGATCGTCCGCCGACAATGCCCTCGCCGAGTCGTTCAACGCGACCCTCAAACGTGAACTCCTCGAAGGCCGTTCTGCGTTTCCCGACGCGGCCACTGCCTACCGCGCCGTGTTCCGCTGGGCGAACCGCTACAACACCCGGCGCCGCCACTCCGCGATCGGCAATATCAGCCCGAACGCCTACGAAGCCGCTGCCTCCGCTACCCTCGCGGAAGCGGCATAACCGAAATGACACCGTGTCCAAGATCAGGGGCTAAGAGCGTGTCTCATGTGGAGAGTTTCTTGAAACAGGTGATGGCCGCGGCAAGCTGGAGGAAGCCAGCGAAGTGTTCGGCATGTCGTTCTTAGCGGATCGTGAGCCTTCGGTAACCGGTGAGCCAGGCGAGGGTGCGTTCGATCTTCCATCGGTGCCGGCCGAGACGATCGTTGCGGTCGATGCCGCGGCGAGCGATCCGCGGCACGATCCGGCGCTCGCGCAGGCGACCCGGTTTGCGTCGTCGCGGTCCACGGCGGGACTTGACCGCGGGAATGGCGTCGAGCATCGGGCGCAGCATGGTGCTGTCGTGGGTGTTCGCTGCCGAGACGCCGACGACCAGCGGAATTCCCTCGGCTTCGGACAGGACGTGGATCTTCGACCCCTTCTTGCCGCGGTCGACCGGGCTGGGACCGGTCAGAGATCCCCCCTTTTTGCCCGGACGCTCGCCGCATCCAGGATCGCTGCCGACCAGTCCAGCTCGCCTGAGCCTCCGAGTCGATCGAGCACCTCACGGTGCAGGTTCTCGAACACCCCGGCGCGCACCCAGGCCGTGAAGCGGCGATGGGCGGTCGGGACGGTCACCCCGAACGACGGTGGCAGGTGCCGCCAAGCGCAGCCGCTCGTCAACACGAACACAATCGCCGTGAACACTGCCCGGTCGTCGATCGGTGCACTGCCACCGCCCTGTGGTCGGGACGCGAAGCGTGGAATGAGCGGTTCGGCGATCTCCCACAACGCATCCGGCACCAAACGTAGAGACAGCTCGTCGACCACGGATCACATCATGTACCACAACCCGCTTCGTCCACATGAGACACGCTCTAACCTCAAGATTTCGTCTCGTCGGAATCACTTCGGATTGATCAGGTGGTTGCCGCGTTCGTGGGGCAGGCGTGCGGGATCGCCGGCGCTGTGATCGCCGGTCCTCCGTGGCTGGTCGTCGGGTCTGATGTGTCTGGTTAGGCGGCGCGCAGGGCGGTCCAGGCGGTGTCGATGAGCTGGTTGTGGGGCCATCCTCTCGGGAGCCGCAGCAACCACCTTCGACCGGTGTGGACGATGCGTCCGGCGACGGCAAGGATCCGTAGGCGTAGCCATTTGGGTTCCCACCTGCGAACCTGCGCACGCTCGTCCCAGGCGAGGGTTTGGGTCCAGGCGAGTAGTTCGGCTGCGAGGGAGACGATTTCGAGCCAGATCTGGTTCTGGGCGAAGCCGTGGAACGGCAAGTTCCGCATCCCGGTGTCCTTGAGTGCGCGGATGCGGTCTTCGGCGCGGGCGCGTTGCCGGTGCCGGACCTCGAGGACCGGCAGGGTCCATCCGGGGCCGCGGGTGTTGGTCGCGAAGCAGGTGATCCGCCATCCGTCCGCGTCGGTCAACCGCAGTTGGGCGCCGGGATGGGGGCGTTCGCGGCGGACGATGACCCGCATCCCGTCGGGCCAGTCCTGCGGTCCGGGTCGGGTGGCTCGGGTCGGTTCCGGCATCCACGCGGTCAACTCGGCGACCTGGGCACCGTCGCGGGATTCACCGTCGCTGTCGATCGCGGCCCGCCACGCCCGAACAGGAATTGCCTCGATCGCAGCTTTGACGGTGTCGTGGGCGGGGAACCCGATCGAATACTCCAGGCCCGCGTCGGTGATGTGATGCAGGAACGCCTTCGAGCATCCACCGGAGTCCGTGCGGACCAGCACCTGGCCCCGCTCCGCTGCCGGGAGCTGAGCGAGCGCGTGATCGAGCGCGGTGATGTGATCCTGCTTGTCGAACGGGGACGCCTTGCCCGAACGTAGTTCCAGGACCAGCGGTTCCCCGGTTCCGTCCTCACCGTGGTCGACGAACACACACATCGGTGCGAACCCGAAGGTCCGCTTGTAGGTTGGCTCCGCGAGTTCCTTGTCCGAGTGCGCGGTCACCAATGTCGAGTCCAGGTCGACGATCACCTGGCCACCGTCACGACTGCCCGATCTGCCGGCCAACGGTCGTCGGCGCGTCCACACCGCAGCTCGCGCCTGGGCACGGGCCTGCCGGATCGCGGGCAGCACGTTCTCGACGTCACCGGCGAGTGTGGTGACCAATCGGGACACCGTCGGATCCGAGGCGACCAGTCCGAACAGGGCCGGTTGGGCCCGCACCACGGCCAGGTCCGCGGCGCAGTCACCGCCGAGCGCGACCGCCGTGGCCAGGTCGATGAGTACTTTGCCGGGATCGTGGATCGATCGCGGCGACCGCCACGGCGTCAACACCTGCGATAGGGCCCGCCCCAGGGTCGAGACCCGGATTGTCTCGCGAAGCAGCAGTGCCCCGGACGACGAGATCAGCGACTCGCGGCCGCGATCGAGAACCAGCGGTGGGTAGAGGTTAGGCTTCACCTGCGGAGTGCCTCTCTCGATGACGGATCTTGACCTTCGACAAGCCAAGAATCCACCACCGGACAGGCACTTCCGTGCTTTACACGCCGTACTCACCCCGCGGAAGACGAAACCGCGAGGCTAAGGCCCACCAAGTCTACGTCCCCCTACCCCCATCTATCCGCATCGGCCACCGGAACCGGTGTCGTGTCGCACGCCGGAGCGGTCCTGCTGCTGCGCACCGCGGAGAAGACCGGCCTCGCTGCGGCGTTGACGACCGAACTCGCACCATATCGAAAACCGCTGGCCCGACACGATCCCGGCAAGATCGTGCTCGATCTCGCGACAGCACTGGCACTCGGCGGAGACTGCCTCGCCGACAACGCGCAACTGCGTGCTCACCCGGAAGTCTTCGGACAGGTGGCTTCCGACCCGACTGTCTCCCGCCTGATCAGCAGGTTGGCCGCCGACGCCGATACCGCCCTCGCCGCGATCGACCGGGCCCGCGCCACCGCCCGCACCCATGCCTGGACTGCCGCCGGTACGTCGGCTCCCGACCATGCCATCGGCGAAGCCCATCCGCTGGTCCTCGATATCGATGCCACCGAAGGTCACCGCACATTCCGAGAAGGAACAGGCCGCCCCGACGTTCAAGCGAGGCTTCGGTTTCCATTCGTTGTGTGCGTTCGTCGACCATGGCGCCGGCGGCACCGGTGAACCCGTCGCGATGCTGCTGCGGCCGGGGAATTCGGGGTCGAATACCGCTGCCGATCACGTCACCGTGGTGCAGGACGCACTGGCACAGTTGCCGTTCGACCCGGGATACCGGGTCGGGAAGAAGGTGCTGGTGCGTATCGACGGCGCCGGCGGCACCCACCACCTGATCGAGTATCTGACCAAGCGCCGGCTCTCGTATTCGGTGGGGTTCGGGTTGACCGACGCCCACACCGAAGCGATCGACCTGGTTCCTGACCAGGCGTGGACCCCGGCCTACGATTCCGACGGCCAGGTCCGCGACGGGGCCTGGGTCGCCGAGATCACCGACCTGCTCGATCTGTCGTCGTGGCCGGAAGGCATGCGGGTGATCGTCCGGAAGGAGAGGCCGCATCCGGGTGCACAGTTGCGGTTCACCGACCGCGACGGGCTGCGCCTGACCGCGTTCGTGACGAACACCCGCCGAGGCCAGCTGCCCGATCTGGAGCTGCGGCACCGGCGTAGGGCTCGGTGCGAGGACCGGATCCGAGCAGCGAAAGTCACCGGGTTGCAGAATCTTCCGTTGCACCGTTTCGATCAGAACCGGATTTGGTTGGCGCTCGTGCAACTCGCATGCGAGCTGCTCGCGTGGATGCAGATGCTCGCGTTGACCGAGCTTCCGGCACGGCGGTGGGAACCGAAACGGGTGCGGCTGCGGCTGCTGTCGATCGCGGGGAGGATCGCCCGACATGCCCGCCGTGTTCGTCTGCGGCTGGCCGTCACAGCTCCGGATGTCGATGTTCTCATGGCCGGCCTGAACCGGCTCGCAGCGCTTCCTGCGCCTGCGTGACCAGTTCTTATCTGTCCGATCGAGACGAAAGGAAACCGTTCTCGGGGCCGTGGACCTCGGCGTCACCCGACCGTGTCGGGCGACCGAGCGTAGATGCACACCGGATCCACGGTCTCCACACCCAATCCGAAGCCGCTCAGGCCGGCACGCGGGACTCGCGAAAGATTGAGGCTAGAACTCCTTGCGTAAAGCGGATGAAAGCAGCGTCGAGTGGATAGACGGATGAATGTGACGCACCTAACTTTCATGTAATGAGTGTGGCGATGCAAAGACAGGAAAGGTGATGAGCTTCGTGACTATTGACGGCCGCCTTCTGCGGAACTCTCTCGGACACTTTGCAACCGGTGTCACCGTGGTGACTTACGAAATCGACGGTGAACAGTTGGGGCTGACTTTGAACGCCTTCACTGCCGTGTCCCTCGACCCACCGCTGATACTGGTCTCCCTAGACCGGCGCAGCAACGCCAGCAAGAACCTGGAAGGCCGGCCCTTCGTGGTCAACATCCTTTCCGGCGCTCAGCTGCAGCACGCGATGAACTTCGCGGGAAAACCCCAGCAGGACTGCATTATCGATTGGCACGACTGCACCCCCGGCCAACCGCCGAGATTGGCTGGCTGTGCCGGCTATTTCGAATGCGCACCGTGGCATTCGTACGACGGCGGCGATCACATCTTGTATCTCGGCGAGGTCAAGGACTTCGGGGTCGCCCCAGACGTTGAGCCCCTGCTGTTTTATGGCGGCAAGTTCCGCACGGTGGGGGGATACGCCGACGATGTACTTCAAGCCACCTGAATACAACACGCCTCTCCAGATCCGCCTCTACAGCAAGGAGTTTGAAGATCATGACGACGGAACAGACGGCACCGCCAACCGCCGCCAGTGCCACTACTCGACCACTCAACGGCGAGGAATACCTGGAGAGCATCCGCGACGGGCGCGAGGTGTGGATCTATGGTGAACGTGTCAAGGACGTCACGACCCATCCGGCGTTCCGCAACAGTGCGCGCATGGTCGCCCGCCAATACGACGCCCTTCACGACAAGGAAAACTATCCAAGCCTTCAGGTTCCGACCGACACCGGTAGCGGCGGATACACCCACCCGTTCTTCAAGTCCCCTTATACGAGCAATGACCTGCGTGAATCCGCCGATGCCATTGCGAGTTTCGCTCGCCTGAATTACGGCTGGATGGGCCGCAGCCCCGACTATAAGGCCGGGACTGCTGCACGGATAGGTGACATCTGATCTGTGGTGCCGCAAGGCACTGCTGGAAGGATGTGCCCTGTGCCGAAGCCGTATCCCAAAGAGTTCCGTGACGACGTCGTCCGTGTTGCCCGTGGCCGTGAGCCCGGTCAGCAACTGAAGCAGATCGCCGCCGATTTCGGGATCAGCGAGTCCTGCCTGGCGAACTGGATGAAGGCCGCCGACGTCGAGGACGGCGTCAAGCCCGGAACCACCGCCAGTGAGAACGCCGAGCTGCGCGAAGCCCGGAAACGGATCCGGCTGCTCGAACAGGAGAACGAGGTCCTGCGTCGCGCCGCGGCATATCTGTCGCAGGCGAACCTGCCGGGAAAATGATGTACCCGCTCGTCCGTGAGTTGGCCGTTGACGGCATCCCCGTCGCGGTGACGTGCCGGGTCCTCAAAATCGCGCGCCAGCCCTACTACCGGTGGCTTGCCACACCGGTGACCGCTGCCGAACTCGACGAGGCCTACCGGGCCAACGCCCTGTTCGACGCCCACCGCGACGACCCCGAATTCGGGTACCGGTTCCTCGTCGACGAGGCCGCCGACGCCGGCCAGACGATGGCGCAGCGCACCGGGTGGCGGATCTGCTCAGCCAACAAGTGGTGGAGCTCGTTCGGCAAGAAACGCGGCACCAAACACGTCCGTTCCGGGCCGCCGGTCCACGACGACCTCGTCGCCCGCAACTTCACCGCCGATAAGCGGAATCGATTGTGGCTCACAGATATCACCGAGCATCACACCGGTGAGGGCAAGCTCTACCTGTGCGCGATCAAGGACGTGCACTCGAACCGGATCGTCGGCTACTCCATCGACTCGAGAATGAAAGCCCGACTCGCGGTCGACGCCCTCGACTCCGCCGTCGCCCGCCGGGCCGCGGCCGGAGATCAGGTCGCCGGCTGCATCGTCCACAGCGACCGCGGATCGCAATTCCGGTCCAGGAAATTCGTCCACGCTCTCGGCCGGCACGCGATGGTCGGATCGATGGGCCGAGTCGGCGCCTGCGGCGACAACGCCGCCATGGAATCGTTCTTCTCACTGCTGCAGAAGAACGTCCTCGACCGCCAGCCCTGGGCGATCCGGAACGAGCTCCGGATCGCGATCATCACCTGGATCGAACGGACCTACCACCGCCGCCGACGCCAAGCCAGGCTCGGCAGATTGACCCCTGTCGAATACGAGACCATCATGACCACACCAGCCACTCAGGCTGCGTGACCGAACCTGTCACCTGATCGTGCAGCAGTCCCGTTCGCGTCCGGTAATCGCTGCTCACGCAGCTGTAGATCGCGGTGGTGGATGCGTGCTCATGACCCATTTGGTGCTGGACGAACATCGCGTCCCAGCCGTCCTCGAGCAGGTGGGTTGCGTATGACCGTCGAAAGGAGTGGAGGTCGAGCCCTGGCGACAGGTCCAGATCGTCGCAGTATCGGCGGAAACGTCGGATCAGCGTAGTTTCAGAGACCAGATTGCCGCGTTCACTGGGGAAGAGATCTATGCCGTCGTCCATGTGGCCATGACCGTTTTCGAGCCAGTCGGTGATGACGTCGGGGGTCCAGTCGAAGACAGTAAGTACGCCACGACGCTTTGGAGGGGACCCTTTCTTGGCCTTGCCGTATCGCACGTTGACGACCCCGAACTTGCCGAACTCCTTGGCGTGAGGGTTTCGCGCGAAGTCGACGGTTCGGAGGTGTGCGAGCTCGTTGAAGCGAAGGCCGTAGGAGTAGGCGAGCTTGAACATTACGGAATCGCGATAGGCCGGCAGCCACCCCTTGCGGCCCGATGCGGCGATCGCCGAGACCTGGTCGTCGGCATGGTCGAAGAAGTCTTGAATCTCGCGCTTGGTGAAGGCTCGCTTATCTGGCCTGGACTCGTTCTCTTGGACGTGCTGGGCCGTGTTCCAGTCGAAGAAGACCTGCGTTGGATGGGTGCCGAATAGCTCCTCGCAGACGCGGTCCCAGCCGTAGTCGGGGTTGCTGATGTATGAGCAGAACTGCCGCAGGCCCACCTGATAGGCGCGGATGGAGGACTGGGAGAGACTGTGGATCGATCTGAGATCGCCGAAAAACTCGTCGACCATTGCAACTGTCCAGGACCACGGGTGCTCATTCGAGTGCTCGATGAACCGTTCGACCTGCTTGATGCGGGCATCGATGGTCTCGAACCGAAGGTTGCGGCTGAGCTGCTGGTTGCGCCATCCCTGCAGCATCTCTGCGATGGTCTGTTCCTCGGGGTGCAGCGGCCGGACAGCACTGACGAGATAGGCGCGTCCAACATCGTCAACCGCCATCGGCACCTCCAGGCCGTGTCTCATCTGATGCATCAATGATTCATCTGATGCATCATCAAGTCAAGACCCCAGGTCAACGAATCGCGGACTGGTTGGTTGCCACGTCACAGGCTTAGGCTCTCGGGGCGTTCGCGAAACCTTCGATGCTCCGAATGTCGCTGTGTAGCAGTTGGGTTGGCACTTGCTGAGGCACGGTTGGAGGAGTGCCCGAGTTGATGCATCTGATGCAATATGCAGGGCTCGGGTTGACATAAGATATATTATCGGCTAAAAGTGTGGCTGTTGACAGGCCAGTCAAACGGCTACACTGGACGGCATGACGACAGTGCCACTGGGTGAAGCCAAGGACAAGCTTTCCGCGCTGGTCGACAGCGCCGAGAGCACGCACGACATCATCACGATCACCAAGCACGGCAAACCTGCTGCGGTGCTGATGTCGGCCGACGACCTCGAATCGCTGCACGAGACGATCTACTGGCTCTCACGTGCCGGTGTCCGCGACGACGTCGCTACCGCCGACGCCGAGTACGCCGCGGGCCACACCGTCTCCATCGACGACCTGCGCGCCAAACACGGCATGCCGCCGAAATGAGCGACGCTCCGACAGACTCGCCGGCCCCGTACCGGGTCGAGGTCGCATCCCCAGCTCGCCGCGACCTTCAACGCCTTCCGCCCCGGATCGTCCACGCCGTCATCGAATTCGTCTCCGGACCTCTCGCTAGCAACCCGCACCGGCTCAGCAAGCCGCTGCGCGACGACCTCGCCGGCCTCCACAGCGCCCGCCGCGGCGACTACCGCGTCCTGCTCCGCATCGACGACCCCAACCACACCATCGTTGTCGTCAGAATCGACCACCGTGCACACGCCTATCGCACCTAACTGACTGTGGCACTGCATACCTGGACGAAGGAGAGAATGTCGTGAACGACCCCGGGAACACCCTCGACCACGCTATCGACCAGCTCTACGACCCCATCATCGCTCTGCAACGCCAGGCGCTCGACATCGAGCGCGACTACCGTGACCTCGCCCAACGCGACGATCTAGCCGTCGACACTCTCGGCGCACCCACCACACCCGCCGAAGCCATCGCCAGCATCACCGAAGCCCTCGCATCCCTTCGCGACACACTCCGCGCCGCCGAAGAACACCAAGCCGCCGCCAAACGGCACGCAGCACGCCTCTACATCGACCGCTAGACCCTGTCAGACCCTCAATTCAGGGATCGTGATCCGCGGCTAGAGACAAACAATGACATGCCCGGTGAGTCGTGGACGGTGGGATCTCCACTATCTGGTCACGCAGCCCGAGTCTGTTCGAACCACGCAGCTTCAACTTCGTCAGGGGTTTGATAGCCCAGACCGGAATGAAGACGAATCCGATTGTAACGCAATTCAATCCACGATGTCACATCAACGATCGCGTGCTTTCTAGTCGGATACACCGTCCGATTCACCAGTTCATTCTTCAACGAACCATTGAACGATTCAGCCCACGCGTTATCCGGCTCTTCCGGAATCAGAGTGCGTCCAGGTGTTGTCCCAGGCCGCCTGAGTGGATAAGTGATCGCAAGATGTAGTGGTTGAGGTTGCGGAACCCGAGGGCGATTCCGCGGAGGTGTTCCAGGCGTCCGTTGATGGCTTCGACGGGGCCGTTGGAGGCGCCGGTGACGAAGTAGGCCAGGATCTCGGCACGTCGGGCCCACAGGGAACGCCCGAGTTGAGCGAGTTCGGCCAGCCCGGCGGGTAGGCCGGTGCGAATCTTCTTCAGCGCCTTGAACATCAGAATCTTGCCGTCGCGTTTGTTGGGTTGGTCGTAGGCGTTGATGAGGTCTTGATAGAACGCGTAGGTGACCGCGACCGCCAGGTGTTCGTCGCGGGCGTCTAAACCGTTGTGCAGCTTGGTTTTCTGTTTGTCGGTGAGCAGCTCGATCCGGGTGAGTAGGGTGCGGCGGATGCCGTAGAGCGGGTCATCGGTGCGGCCCCGGTGCCCGCAGGTGTCCTGCTGGATGCGTTGGCGGCACAGGGTGAGTTTCTCCCCGGCCAGGGCGACTACGTGGAACGGGTCCATCACTGCGCGTGCTGAATCGCCCCGGGTTTGCTGGGGGCTCGGTTACTTGGTTCCAGCGTTTGCCGGGACCGGGTTCTCACGGTAGCTGGTGACTGTGTGGGTCGACCAGTAGGTGGTCTCGTACTCGACGGGTGGGACGTGCCCGATCTCGCCGTGCAGGCGGCGGTGATTGAACCAGTCGATGTACTCGGCGACGGCGATCTCGACCTCGCCGACACCGCCCCAGCCACCGCGAGGGCGCATGACTGGGTTACGGATACACTCGGCCTTGAACAACGAGTTGAACGCCTCGGCCATCGCATTGTCGTACGAATCACCCTTGGAGCCAACAGAAGTCACTGCGTCTGCTTCGGCGAGACGTTCGGTGTAGCGGATGGCTCGATACTGCACTCCGCGGTCGGAGTGGTGAATCAGCCCGGCCACGCCCTGGCCGGCACGCGACCGCGCCCACAACCCCATATCCAAGGCGTCGAGCGCGAGGTCGGTGTGCATGGTGGTCGAGACCTGCCAGCCCACGACCATCCTTGAGAAGACGTCGAGGATGAACGCGGCATACACCCACCCCGAGTGTGTGCGGATGTAGGTCAGGTCCGCCACCCACAGCGCGTTGGGCGCCGCCGCGGTGAACTGCCGTTCGACACGATCGGCCGGCTGCGGAGTTTCGGCCCCCTCGCTGTGCGTGGTCTTCCGCGTCTTGGATCTCGTTATCCCCTGCAGCCCATCAGCTTTCATCAACCGCTCGACGGTGCACCGGGCCACGCCGATACCCTTTCTACGTAGTTCGGCGTGGACTTTGCGGGCACCGTAGACGCCGAGATTGTCGGCATGCACGGTGCGGATCTCACCGAGGATCTCGCGGTCACGGACCACCCGTGGCGCCTCGACTCGTCGAGAGCTCAGATGGGCTCGGACTGTGGACGGAGCGATCTGGGCGGCCGTGTCGCGCAGGGCCGCGCAGATCGGATCGACTCCGTGTTCGTCGCGGAAAGCGGCGACGAACTCCACGATCAACGCTGTGGGCGGTCGATCTCCGCCGCAAAGAAAGCTGATGCCTGCTTCAAGATGGTGTTCGCCCGCCGCAACTCCCGGTTCTCCCGTTCCAGCTGCGCGATCCGCTCAGCCTCGCTGGTCGTGGTCCCCGGGCGGTCCCCGCCATCGATCTCGGCCTGCTTGACCCAGGTGCGAAGCGCCTCCGGGTGCACACCGAGTTGATCGCCGATCCGTTTGAGCGCCCCTGGTCGCGTGGCTGGGTCCTTGCGGGCCTCCACCGCCATCCGCGTCGCCCGCTCCTTCAGCTCAACGCTGTACTTCCGTGGTGCTGCCATGCTCTCCATCCTTCACAGATTCGAGAGCCTCCGACAAACCCGGGGCGTTTCATAGCGCTATTGCCGACACGATTTGCCGCACGATCGAGCTGGGGGTGACGAACTGGCCCAGCCAGGTTGTTGCGACATGGTCGCCGGCCGATCCAAGGCCGCCCTTACCGACTGGCTCGTTGCCCGCGATCAGTCGTTTCGTGACCGCATCCGGGTGGTGGCGATGGATGGGTTCACTGGGTATCGCACCGCCACCGCCGAAGCGCTCGAGCAGGCGCGGCCGGTGATGGATCCGCTGTTCGGTGTCCGCCGCACCCTGCTGACCCGCATCGGGTTACTCACCGACAAGCAGAAGACTCGGCTGCGCTCGGGTCAGGAAGCCCACGAGGACCATCTCGCCGTCGCGATCAGCTACGCGATCTACCAACAGTTGATCGAGGCCTACGACCAGGAACGCAAGCGGGACGGGAAGATCTTGATGTACAAGGTCCTCAAGAAGATCCACACCGGCCTGCCGGCCGGTCTGCTCGAACTCGCCCAGCTCGGCCGCTCGTTGTGGGCCCGACGTGCCGAGATCCTGGCCTACTTCGACACCGGCGCCTCCAACGGGCCCGTTGAAGCGATCAACGGACGACTCGAACACCTGCGTGGCATCGCCCTGGGCTTCCGCAACCTCAACCACTACATCTTGCGGTCGCTTATCCACTCCGGCGGCCTGGCAAAACGCCTCGATGCACTCTGAATCCGGAAGAGCCGACAAAGCACAAGCTGCTTCTGCCCGGTCCACACAAGTTTCATTAGCATGACCAATTAGTCAATTACCCAAGGAAAGCTATGCGCCCGAGAGCGAGCCCCTTGTGCCGCCCGAGACCTAGGTTCCTCAGAAAGTTCGGAGAGAAGTTGTTCCGAGACGCCAACGAGCCGTTGAAAAGCAGAGGGATCAAGATAGTCGGGACGCGTAGCAAACAGGATATCCTCGGTGGATGTATTCCCGCTTGCTCCAGGAGCGAAAGGACAACCACCGAGGCCTCCGAGAGCGCCATCCACAAGGTCAACACCGGCATTAATGGCGGCCAGCGTATTCGCTACCCCCATGCCCCAGGTGTCATGCCCATGGAATACCAACCGTCGCTGGGGTGCCAACGCTCTAGACTTTCGTACCAGAGAGTCGACCTCGCTCGGAATTGCCTGGCCAAGCGTATCGCACAACACGATGTCGTGACTGCCATATGTACGGGGATCCGCGATGATGTCCAATGTGCAGTACGGATCTACAGGCCCGTCGAACGGACATGTAAACGCCGTGGCCAAGCACAATTGCATACGTCCCCCGACTGAATCAGCAATTTCTATGGCCGCAGGCATAGCCGCTATAGAATCCTCTGTATCGCGCCCAATGTTAGCCTGATTGTGGCTATTTGACACTGACAGACAGTATTGAAAGTTCACCGCTCCTGCCGCGGCAGCTTGCTCGACATGGCGCGGCGTTGCGACCCAGAGCCAGCATCGTTTGCGCTCCTCCGTAGTGAGTTCGGCGACGAGATCCAATGTATCCGCCATCGCCGGAACAAGGTCTGGACGAGCTAAAGACCCAATCTCAATCTCAGGCACACCAATATCAAGGAGGACGCGGACAATCTCCAGTTTACGTTCAAGGGGGATAGCCTTGCCCACCAACTGCAGGCCATCACGGAGCGTAACGTCTCGGAGCGACGCCGACCGCGCAGGTACGGTAGTCATCAGTAGCCACCTTCGATGTAATGAGTCCTAATATAATCAGTATGTTCGCCGAGATCTGGGCCGACACTTCGGATCGGTAACGACTTATCTGATATCACGGGAACGATCCCCGGGAAACCCACCAACTTGGGATCCTCCTCGCCAACATCAACCGGAAAGTGCTGGATCATATCTCGAGCCAGATACTGGTCGTCGACCACGATATCAGCTGCTGTCGCAATAGGTCCGGACGGTACGTCGGCATCGGAGAGAATGGCGAGCACTGTTTCGCGGGAGTGCTGCGCGGTCCAGGACTCAATTGCCATATCTAGTTCGTCCCTGCGTTGCCAGCGAAGATCATTAGTAGCAAGATTCGAGTCGTCGGCAAGGTCAGGCCGGCCAATCGCATTCATGTACCGATAGAAAATTGCGTCGCTGTTGCCAGCAATTACCACCGACTTTCCGTCACTACACATATACGCGTTTGACGGAGCAATACCTTCTACACGGCCGCCGATTCGTTTCCGTTCGACCCCATAGGCGAGATAATCTGGCACGAGCGATTCCATAACTGAAAGAACCGACTCGTTCAAGGCGACGTCGACAATTCTATCTCGTAGTGGTGCCGGACTATCTCCAGTTCTACTCCGACTGAAAAGTCCCATCATCACGCCAAAAGCGGCATAGATGCCAGCAAGTGAGTCACCAATTGAAACTCCGGTGCGCGCAGGCGCCCGATCTGGTTCTCCGACAAGTTCACGGAGGCCGCCGTAGGCTTCCGCAACCGCTGCAAATCCGGGCCGTGAGGACATGGGTCCTGATTGCCCGAAGGCAGATATCCGGGCAATTATTATTGTCGGATTAGCACTATTGAGGACTTCAGGTCCGATGCCCCAACGCTCGAGAGTACCTGGTCGAAAATTCTCAATCACTATATCGCAATGTCGCGCCAGAGCTACGACGTCGTCTCGACCTTGTTGGGTGCGCAGATCAAGCACAATCGACTTCTTGTTTCGATTGATTGTGCGGAAAAGCATCGAAGTTGAACCCGCGTAGAGACGCCAATTACGCAGTTCATCGCCTGTACCGGGCCGCTCGACCTTGATCACTTCAGCACCAAAATCTGCCAACAGACGGCCTGCAGTGGGAGCGGCAATATAGTTTCCGAGCTCCAGCACCCGGATACCTGCGAGGGGTAGTGTGCTTGTCATGACCATGATTCCTTGCAACGTACGTATGATGGACTATAATATAAAGACATGAAGTAACGAAACGCTACACTATCGGAGAACGGCCACCGGCTCTGATGTGAGCAAGCAGGCCACCATCGGCAAGGACCTTCCGTTCGCCTGCCGTCAGATCAATTCCTAGATCGATTGATTTGTTTCCGCTTAGGGATACACTGATCGATGGCGAACCGTCGAGAATCGCATCCCGAAGCCCGTGCAATTTCCACTCCTCGCCAACCGTGAATACGGGCGCATCGTCAGGCAGGACAAGTGGCACTACGCCCGCGGCGATGAGATTACGGCGATGGATTCGAGCGTAGCTTCTAGCGGCGATGGTTCGAATGCCAAGATATACGGGTATCAACGCCGCATGCTCTCGACTTGACCCTTGCCCATAGTTCTCTCCTGCAACGATCACTCCGCCGCCCCATTCGAGCGCACGATCGTGGAACTCCGAATTGTGACGGTTGAACATGAACTTCGCACATAGCGCGATATTCGACCAGACAGACATCGCGATAGCACCGTCTGGTGCCATATCACCCGTAGAAATGTCATCACCGACACAAATAAGAACTCGCCCCGATACCTCATTAGAAACTGGCGATGGTAACGGTGGAGGAACAAGATTCGGCCCACGTTCAATGGTCACGGCTGCGCGAACGTGGTCGGGAAGGACCTCAGTGATTAATGCCGTATGAAGCGACAGATCTGGTGCTGGCGTCGGACGTATCGTGATCTCAGGCCGGGAAGAAGGATCCGTGATCCTTCCGGTTATAGCGCTCACCGCAGCAGTCGATGGACTACACAGGTAAACTTGATCCTCGGCGGTGCCGCTTCGACCCGGAAAGTTCCGGTTGAACGTCCTTAAAGAAGCAGCTCCCTGCAGCGGGGCTTGACCGATGCCAACGCATGGACCACATACGGGTTCCAGCATCCGCGCCCCGGCGTCCATGAGATCGTCATACACGCCGCCTTCGATAATTGTTCGGAGAATCTGACGCGAACCTGGTGTGACTGTTAAATCGACCTGCGGATGAATCGTGTGGCCCCGAATTGAAGCCGCTACAGTGGCAAGATCATCGTAGGAACTGTTGACAGACGAACCGACGCATACCTGAGACACTCGAGTCTCTGGTAGCTCCGATACCGGCAATACATTACCGGGCGAGTGAGGAACTGCAACCAGCGGGACGAGGTCGGTAAGGTCAATCTGAATAACGTCATCGTATAACGCGTCAGGATCGGCAGACATCCGAACAAAGTCGTGGGCTCTGTTCTGCTCGACAAGCCAGCGCAATGTCTGAGAGTCCGAAGGGAACACCGCTGTGGTTGCACCCGTCTCAATAATCATGTTCGCGATTGTGGCGCGACCCGAGATTGGTATTGACTCAACCGCGGGCCCAAAGAATTCAAAGACGGCTCCGCGTCCGCCGCGGACACCATAGCGGCGAAGAATCTCAAGGACAATGTCCTTTGCTTCGACAGCATTGCCAAGATAGCCGATTAACTCGACGCCGATCACCCGAGGACAAGGGAAGTCAAATCCATAGCCACCCATGGCGACCGCGACTTCGAGGCCTCCCGCGCCGGTCGCAAACATTCCAACAGCGCCAGCGGTAGACGTGTGCGAGTCTGCACCAAGAAGAAGTTCCCCAGGCTTGGTGAACCTCTCCAGATGAATATAGTGAGAGATTCCATGACCGGCTGGCGAATACCGGAGACCATACTTTTCACAGAACGATCTCAGGTAGCGGTGGTCCTGCATGTTCTTGTCATCGATCTGCAAAACATTGTGATCGACATACATTACCGCAAGAGAAACATGGATTGAATCGAGACCAAGCTCTTCATACTGCATTGCCGCCATGGTTCCGGTCGCATCTTCGATAAGGATCTGATCGGGCGAGACCGTGATGTCTGAACCGGGCGTAAGTTCCCCTGCTGTCAAGTGTCTACCCAGGATTTGATAAGTAAGATTCGTAGCCATAATTTTTCAATCGTACTAAAGCGGATTCGATTATCAGAATGCGGATGTACGCCCGAAACAAATACCTCTTGTGGGCTGCCGAAATAACGATCGGCAACAGCCCTTCTTAAGCTACTGGCTGGATTTAACCAGAGTGACTCTACTGTTGCCGATCGATAATCTCGAATTACACTCCTGTCATCAGGTCCAGAATCCAGGGTGACGCTTACTCTCCTATGCTCGAATCGAAGCGCCCAAATCGACCACGAAAGTACGCGAGTGGTTCAGCATCTGAAGCGACCGCATATCGAACGCTGCCGATCAGAAGTGTATGGGTGCCAACACTAACGGCGTCATCTAGCTCGCATTCGATCTGGGCGAGGGCGCCGCCAATTAGCGGCATTCCGAGTGGCCCTCGGGACGGTTCGAAATTGAACTTGCCAGCACCCTTTCCGGCAAACCGTCCCGCCAAATCAGTGTGGGCGGTCGACAAGATACTTACGCCAAAGAACCCTCGGGAAAGGACAGCCTTCTGCGTACTGCTCTCGCGATTCAGACAAACAGCAATCATAGCCGGTTCGAGTGAGATCGAGGTGCACGCGCTCACCGTCGTTCCGAAATCCAAATCTTCAGATCGTGTCGAAACGATCGTTACACCACTGGTGAATCGTCCAATTACCCCTCGGAAATGCTCGGGATCCACAGGTTCAAAATTGAGGTGGTTAGGACTCACTGCAGCCTGGCTAACATGGATCGTCACGTCGCCATCCATCCGCCGTCGACAGCCAAGTCAGCTCCAGTCACGAATGAAGCTGCGTCAGAAAGGAGCCAAACAACGGCGGCACTGATTTCTGACGGTTCTGCGAACCTCTCCATACTGTGACGTAGACGGATTGCGTCGAAGTGCGCCGCGAAGACAGGATCCTGAGACGCTCGCTGAATCATCGGAGTGCTGGTGACACCGGGCATCACTGCGTTAACCCGAATCCCCTTGGTGGCATAGTCAGAAGCTGCCGCACGGGTAAGACCGACGACACCATGCTTCGCGGCGGTGTACTCGGATGCGTTAGGCATTGCCGTGGCGCCGAGCACTGAACCTACATTGACGATTGCGCCGCCACCGGTCGTCAGCATTGCCGCAATCTCATGCTTGAGGCAGTTAAACACACCTGTGAGGTCAACGCCGATGACACGGTTCCACTGGTCCGCCGAGATCTCGTGCAACGGAAGACTCGCCTGCTCGAGACCGGCGTTGTTAAAGCTCCTTCGATGCTCCCAAACTGGCTGACTGCCTTTGAAACCATCGATTCGACGCTGCTCTCGTCGCTAACGTCAGTTCGGACGAAAAGCGACGATCTGCCGGAGTCGCGAATCTCCGCCGCGATTCTCTCGCCGGCCGGGTTGATATCGGCGATAACGACATTCGCGCCGACACTCGACAAATGCCTGGCTGTCGTCTCTCCGATACCGCTGGCAGCGCCAGTTACGATGATGGTCCGGTCCTGTAGAATCACGTTGATTCTCCTTTAATTCTATTTGTGGTGATGGATCGTAGATAGACCGCGCGATTTGGTTGGCGACTTCCTATTGTTCCAGATCAATTTCGTTCTGAGTTCGACTTCTCGAAAGGGACTTTTTGGCGATCTTCATCGTAGATGTCAATGGCCATGTGTCGACAAACTCTACATAGCGTGGTTGTTTGAATGGCGGAAGTCTGTCTTGACACCATGAAACCACTTGCGCGCCATCAAGTTGTGAGCCACTCTGAAGCATAATGAATGCCTTAATATCCTCTTCACCCAACGGGGAGGGTACGCCGATGACTGCTGATGAGGCGATACTCGGATGATCGTCGAGGACCTTTTCGACTTCAGCCGCAGATAGATTCTCTCCCCGCCGGCGGATCATTTCTTTGATTCGACCCGCAAAGAAGTAGTTGTTCCTGCTGTCGGCGTAGGCAAGGTCGCCGGTCCGCAACCATCCGTCGTCAGTCAATGATAGCTTCTCATCTCCTGAGCCAACATATCCAGGCGTGATTGCCGGGTTAAAGAGCTGGAGTTCTCCGGTTTGGCCCGTTGCAACGCGTTCCCCGTACTCGTCTGCAATTCTCGCCTGGTTTATCGTCCCGTGAACTGGGTGTTGCCGCGGTCGTCCCATTGAACCATAAACAGTCGGTTCTTGGAGTGAAGCAACGAGTCCGTAAGGCGTCTCTGACAGCGCGTATCCGATCACCAATCGGAAGCCGAAACGTTTCTCGATTTCATCGTGACGTTCAGGTGTCGGCGCAGGAGCGCTATAGCAGATACGCACCTTGTGCGCGGATTCTTCCGGAGATGGTGGTCGACTCATGAGTATTTCAAGCATCGCGCCTATTGCATTGAATGCGGTTACTCCGTAGTCGTTGACCGAGCGCCAAAAGTTGCGCGCTGAGAATCGAGGCAGAAGAATTAGCTCGGCTCCGCATCCGAACGAGCCCAAGGTTGAGTATACTTGTGCGTTCAGATGGGATAGTGGAAGAGTCGTGAGGAGGACGTCCTCTTCGCCAATCCCAAGCCAGTACGGATACCCCTCTGCGCCCAGCGTGTACATTTTGTGGTTCTCAATTACGAACTTGGGATGTCCGCTACTTCCCGAACTTTGGATTAGCGACGCAATTTCGTCAGGAGAAACTTCTGCTGGTTTGGTGGGCTCAGAGTCGATCAGGTCAGATACACCGATGATCCGTGCAGTGGTGGTAGGTACCTCGGCCCGCGGTTCCGCGATAATGTAACGAGCATTGACGTCGCGGACCACGGTAGGCAGTTCAGGCGCGGATGCAGGGTTCACCGCGACGCTCACCGCTCCGATTAGTGCGATGGAGAACCACGCTCGGAGAAAATCGTGTCCGTTGGGTAGACAAATTACGACACGTTCTCCGGGATTGACGCCTAGTTCCTTGAGGCCTCCGGCACATCGCAGGGCATCATTATATAGTTCTGATCTGGTGACGACTCCCCCACTTGGAGTTCTGCACCAAGGCGTATCAGGCCACTTGTCTGCGCCTGCCTTGAGGAACTCGGGGATGCTGACGATGCGCGTCATAATCTAGTTCGTTTTCGTTTCAATGTGAGTACCAGAGTGTTTTGGCCAGCAGCCTGCCGTCTTCTGGGAATCAGAAGGTGTAGATGGACAACAGTTGCGACCCAGCAAGCACTTAGATGGTGAAAAACATCTTTCTAAAGAGTTCGATTGCCTCAGCGTCTCCACCTTCGATTCCGCCGCGCACGCGCTGGTAGACGTCCAACGAGAATTCGGGTGTTGTGAACTTGAATTCGGCGTCATATGTCTCCGGTGCGCCAGGGTTGAACGCGAGGTCCCCGTGGGCAACCCGTACCGTCCAGTATTCAGATCGCGGGCTGGTGAACTCGATCTTGACGGTCAGATCTGCTTCGGCAGCGAGTTCCGGCAGGACAGTGATCTGCATCAAGCCGAAGAGGAACGGTACGAGAAGATCAGAGGAAGGTTCGTCGATAAATGCTGGCTTACCGAGCGCAGTCCGAAGGTCCCAGTTGTGGATTGAGTAATCGATGAGTTGGAATGCCACCATGAGGTATGCAGGTACGGGACCAACCCAACGGTGAGGAACGAACAGCCCGCCCCATTCGTCCTCGGTGAGCTCCTCGAAGTTGTTGAGCAATTGCTCGACACAGGCCTCGAGCCGACCGAGGACTTCCCAACGGTCTACTTTTCGGTACTCGAGGGCGCTCAAACCAAGTGAATCGCCGTAGACCTGCATACCGAGGGGATCTTCGGTCGGGAAAGAATTCCTGGCCTGGCTGAAGTACCCCAAGTACGCGTATGCAGTATCGAGAAGATGCCCGGCCATATCGCGAACTTCCCACATGTCGCATGGGGTTTGCTTATGCCATTCGTCGTCTGTAGCCTCGACGAGCATGTCGAATGCGATACGGAACTCCTTTCTAACAAGGCCAATGAAGTGTTCCTTGCTTGAGAAGCTTGTACCATCAATGCGAGCTGCGACGTCGATTCCGCTGGTCGTCATGGTATTCCATTCTTAGAGGATGAGGGGAAGGTACTAAAAGTGGGCTGCTCTGCGGACAGCTAGGTCGACGGGCTATTCGATGTCAATCTGGCATAACCAGTCGTCTCGGTCGAACAATGTCTTCACGGACGAAACGTTCGTTTCAGTCGTATGAAGGATTATCACTCCGGGTACACGGAAGGGTTGATGCTTGCCTTTGTGAGTGGTGCCACGCCATGTCAGTTCGCCGCTAAATCGGCCTGTGAAATCTACTTCGGCAAAAGCCGTTTGGTGGCCATTTGCTGCAGGAGGTGACACAAGCGGCATTGCAAACTCGGAGAACCTGGACACCGTCGTGCGAAAATGCTTGAGGGCCGAGATTCTTCCAGCTACCGGACGACGGCTGAATAGACTATGTATTTCAACATCCGGAGATAGCACATTTCCGAGACTCTCGTAATTAAATGTCTGGTGTGCATGGTACCAAATGTTGAACAGCGAAAGCGCTTCTGAACGAGCGCCTTTTGATGGCGAAGTAGATTCGCTCACAGCCAAGGGGTGTTCGGTTGCGTTCTCGCGGAGCAGTGGAACCAGAGCTTTCGCGCGGGCGATGTATTTCGTAGGGTCGGTTGTGTCGGTGGGGGTCAAGACTGTACTCATCAGTACCCTTTCAGATTTTCGTGGTGAGCCGCGGCTCGTTGAGTGGTGTCCCGAATCTCACATAGTTGAGCCTGCTCGACATCATGTGAGCTCCCTAATAGGAGTGGGGGTTGTAGGCATGATGCGAGGGCGCCACAGTGCCTGAGGTTGTATACAACGAATGTAACTGGCCTCACATCGGAAGTCAAGAGTGGTCTACAGGGCAGTAGTGCGTCGACTCCCCGGGTGCACCGAAGAAGACTCTATGGACTGCGCAGAGAGACGCTCGAATCCGCCGTTCGGCGTGATGCACGCCAGGCAGGTCTTGCGCACGCGTTCAACGACCGCATACAATGATGTACACAGTGCGCGTTCCGGTCGGCCTGGGCAACGGTCGCTGTCGGAGTTACGTCCGGCGTTCGATGTCGCCGATATGAGGTGGAGAGGGGTTGTTAGTCCGATGAGCTACAGTGGCTGCGTCGTGCCCGGGGGGCTTCCCGGCGTCAGAGACGTTCCAGGACTTCGGATCACCAAGATTGCGTTGGGCGAGTTCAGCAACAATTCGTACATCCTCGAGTGCACTGCTACTGGAGAGCGACTGCTGATCGATGCTGCAACTGATGCACCGGCTCTGTTGCGTCATCTCGGTAGTCGGCCTCTTGCGAAGGTCTTGACGACACACTCGCATAAGGATCACTGGGAAGCGCTTTCGGCGGTTGTTGCTGGTACCGGAGCCCAGACGTTGGCCCATCCTGCCGATGCGCCGGCAATATCCTGTCCTACCGACGTATTGGTTCGGGATGGCGACGATGTTGTTGTAGGCAATGTGGTGCTGAGGGCCATTCACATCGTGGGCCATACGTTAGGTTCAATTGTGTTGGCGTACGAGGAGCCGGATGGGTCTTCGCATCTTTGGACCGGAGATTGCCTTTTTCCGGGCGGTGTCGGAAGTTCGTATGATACGCCCGACTTGTTTGAGATTCTGTACGGAATGGTCGTTACCAAGATATTCGATGTTTACGGGGATGATACGTGGGTCTATCCCGGTCACGGCGACGACACCACTATAGGCTCCGAACGGCCTAATCTAATGGAGTGGGAAAGGCGCGGCTGGTAGGCCGAGTCCTCCGGTCCTCTTATTGAGGATTTGGATGTTATCCAAGGAGAGAGCTATGGTACCGACGGATTCCGTGACCAGTAGCGGTGACCCATCGCCTGCGTTTCTGAGTTCACCGGACGGTCGCTTCACGCGTGTGGAAAATGCCATCGTGGACGTGCGTGAAGGAAAGCCTATCGTCGTTATCGATTCAGAGAACACAGGTGAAGGCGATCTGGTTTGTGCAGCTCGTACCGCTTCTACGGCAGTGGTCTCTTTCTTGATCCGGCATAGTTCCGGCTATATTTGTGTTGCCTTACCGAATGTCGAATGCGATCGATTGCATCTTCCTGCGATGTACGCGGATGATCCATCCTACCGCGTGAGTGTTGACTGTAATGAATCGGGTACCGGCATTTCGGCGTACGATCGCGCTGCGACGATGAGAATGCTTGCCGATCCAACGTCGAACTCAGACGATTTTACAAGGCCTGGTCACGTCGTTCCAATTAGAGCGTCTGAGGGAGGTGTTCTGGCTAAGGCCGGGCGCGTGGAAGCCGCATCAGATATTTCCCGTTTAGCTGGTCTTGGTGCCGTCGGAGCACTGGGCGAGATAGTGTCTGAGATTGATCCTCATGGTATGGCAACGACTGCGGAACTTGTTGAGTTTGCCCATGTCCATGGGTTGACCTACGTATACATATCGGATCTGGTTGCATACCGCCTTAGCAACGATACTGCAGGGTTTCTCCATGGGGCCGAAGTGGCAACGGCGGAGCATCATCTGCTAGAACTTGCGCGCGTCCGTATTGAGGAGCTTGAGATCGAAATCGCTGC
The DNA here is from genome assembly GCF_053750035.1 of Rhodococcus sp. SJ-2. NCBI lineage: Bacteria > Bacillati > Actinomycetota > Actinomycetes > Mycobacteriales > Nocardiaceae > Rhodococcus > Rhodococcus sp. SJ-2. The sequence continues at coordinate 61,069 of NZ_JBSMJG010000002.1, read as the reverse complement.
TCTGAAATGCCGGTGATACATCGCATACCGGCTTTGCCGATTAGCTGTTTCCGCCAATTAGATGTCATTCTAACGATGAGCTGTGCGTGCGTTACTGCATGGACTCATGTATAATTTTAGTGAAATGGCTAGAATTGCTGAGTTTAGGGGGCTCTAAAGATGGCGAATTTGGTGAATTAATTTGGAGAAAAGGGCTCTCGATGGTAAGGCCGTGCCGGGCGCTGCGGAGTCAGTTTACGCTGTTCTCCGTGATGGAATAATCGGTGGTACGTACCTTCCGGGCAGCCGCCTTCCTGAAGAAGACGTTGCTTCAACTGTCGGTGTGAGTCGGACGCCAGTTCGGGAGGCTCTGAATCGCCTTCAGGCAGAAGGACTCGTCAAGATTCTGAGGAACCGCGGCGCAGTTGTTGTCGGCTGGACGGCAGAAGACCTCGACGATATTTTCGAACTTAGGGTAATGCTTGAAGGATACGGTGCACGCAGGGCTGCCGGCAGCATTTCTGACGTAAAGCGGCTATACGAAATATGCGATGAAACAGACCGTCTTTCTAGCCAAGGATTAGAATCGAACCGGGATGAGCTAAGCAGGCTGGCTCGCCAATTTCACACGGAATTGCATCAGATGGGCGGGAACCGCCAACTGGTAGCTTTTCTTCCTACATTGATTTCGGCGCCGATGGTCGCTGAGGCGTTTCGCCATCACTCGGGTGACGATCTTCGGCGTGCTCACGCTGCTCATCGAGAAATTGTCGAAGCTATCGAAGCGGCTGATGGTGGTTGGGCTGAGAGCATTATGCGCGCCCATCTACGAGCGGGACGTAACTCACTCAAGAGCATGGAATGGTCGTCTTCGTCGATTTGATGTAACCTGAGTTAGGTCAGATTAGTGCGCACCGCGGATCGCGTTGATGAGTTTCTGCAGGTCGTCGGGTAGTGGGTCGGCGGCGGTGATGGTGTGGATGCCGGCTTTGATCTGCACGGTGCGATAGCGGCGAGCGGTCGTGACGAACTTCTTGATCGACCAGCCGGAGCGTTCCTCGATGACGCGGGTGATCGCGAGGGCGGCGAACACGATGCTCAGGTGGGCTTCGATGGAATCGCGGGTGTGATGGAAGATCGGGCGGGTCCTGCGGTGTGAGGATGAAAGTTCTCACACCATCAGCCCGGCACCGACAGTACCCATGTTGCAGCGTAGCGCTATTGCCGACACCATTTGCCGCACCATCGAGCTCGGGGTGACGATCACCGATGCCGCCCTCGACGGCGAGGACCGCACCCACGTGTTCTGCCAGGTCCTGGCCCCTCAGGATGGGTGTCCCAGGTGCGGGCAGGCCGGTCGGCTGCGTGACCACATCGATCGTGAGGTCGCTGATCTGCCGATCGTGGGACATCCGACTCGGCTGCGTATCGCGGTGCCGCGCTACCTGTGCGAGAACCCGGACTGTGCCACCATGATCTTTCGTGCCGACATCTCGACCCTCGTGGCGCCACGGGCCCACGTCACCCGCTGCACCACCACGTGGATTCTGCGGGCGATGATCGTCGACAAAATGTCGGTCAAGGTGGTCGCCGCGGCGGTCGGGTTGGGCTGGAACACCGTCAACACGCTCGCACTCGAGGAGGTCCGCATGCTGGCGTCCGCACCGGCCCGCCTGGACGGTGTGGGTCCTTGGGGTGGATGAGCACAAGTGGAGACACGTTCGCGGCAAGGGGGATTCGAGTTTCGTGACCGTGCTCGTCGACCTGACACCGATCGTCGATGGTACCGGCCCGGCACGCTTGCTGGACATGGTCGCCGACCGTTCCAAGGCGGCGTTGAAGGATTGGCTGACCGCGCGCGATCCTGCATTTCGTGACCGGATCAAGGTCGTCACCATGGACGGGTTCTCCGGGTATCGCACCGCGACCGCTGAAACCCTGGACAAGGCGCGTGCGGTGATGGATCCGTTTCATGTGGTGCACTTGGCCGCGGACAAGCTCACGGTGTGTCGTCAACGCGTGCAACAGGATACGTGCGGACACCGCGGCCGCACCGGGGACCCGCTCTACGGCATCCGCAGCCCTCTGCTCACCCGAATCGGCTTGTTGACCGACAGGCAGAAGACCCGCATCACCAACGGCCTCGAAGCGCGTGAGGAACATCTGGCGGTCGCGGTCACCTACGCCGTCTATCAAGACCTGATCGACGCCTACGGCCAACCGCACAAGCGTGACGGGAAGATCGCGATGTACAACCTGACTTAGGACAAGTTGGAGGATCCGAGGAATTCGGGAAGTTCTGACCTGCGGCGATCGGTGTCCTGTGGTCAGAATTTGTGCACTGAGTGAGGGGTCGTGAGCTGCCTGGGTGGCCTATGTGCGCACGGTGAAGACCGCGTCCGGAGCGACAGCGGTGCAAATCGTGCACTCGAACCGGTGCGGATCGCGCAACATCGAGCACATCGGCTCGGCACACACCGAGGACGAACTGGCGGCGCTGAAAGAAGTCGCCGCCAAGCGGCTGGCCGCCGGGCAGACCGAACTCGACCTCGGCCTCGCCGCCGCGGCAGGGCCGCTGCCAATCCAGTCCTCGCGGATGCAGGTGCTGTGGGGCACCCTGGCCGCGGTCTACACCGACCTCGGATTCGAGTCAGCAGCCAACCGAGACAGCGTGTTTCGAGATCTTGTACTCGCCCGAATCATCGAACACACCAGCAAACTGGACTCGCTGCGAGTCCTCACCGAAGTCGGCGTCGACACCATGTCCTATCGCAGCCTGACCCGTCGCCTACCGCAGTACGCCACGGTCGAGTTCCGTCGCGGGCTGGCCGCGGCGTGCGCAGCGCGCGCCGGGGTGGGCCCGGCGAGCCTCATTTTGTACGACGTCACCACCCTGTACTTCGAGACCGACAAGGCCGACGGGTTCCGGGAGCCCGGATTCTCCAAGGAACGTCGTCTTGAGCCGCAGATCACGGTCGGCCTGCTCACCGACTCGACCGGGTTTCCGCTGATGATCGAGGCGTTCGAGGGCAACCGGGCCGAGACCGCCACCATGCTGCCCACGCTGCGGGCGTTCATGGCCGCCCACCAGCTCGACGACATCACCGTGGTCGCTGATGCCGGGATGATCTCCGCTGCCACCAAGAAAGCCATCGAGGCCGCCGGTCTGTCGTTCATTCTGGGTGAGAGGATCCCGACAATCCCGTATCTGATTGCGCAGTGGCACACGAACAATCCCGACTCCATACCACCGGACGGGCTGGTGTTGACCCAGCCGTTTCCGGCGGGGTCGAAGAACAAGCGCCGTGACCAGGTCGTCTACTACACATACAGTGCCGACCGGGCGCGGCGCAGTGTACGCGGCATCAACGAGCAAGTCGCCAAGGCCGAGAACGCGGTCGCCGGCAAAGCACCGGTCAAACGCAATCGGTTCGTCACGCTCAAAGGCGCGGACAAAAGCGTCAACCGCGAACTGGAAACCAAGGCTCGCACATTGGCTGGCTGGAAGGCTTACGCCACCAATATCACCGCTCCCACACCGGAATTCGTCATCGGGTCCTACCACCAGCTGTGGCGGATCGAGAAGAGCTTCCGGATGTCCAAGAGCGACCTGGCCGCCCGCCCGATCTTCCATCACACCCGCGATTCCATCGAAGCCCACCTGAGCATCGTGTTCGCCGCCCTCGCGATCACCCGCGTCATCGAGGAACGCTCCGGCTGGTCGATCAAGAAGTTCGTCACGACCGCTCGCCGCTATCGCACCGTGCAGATCAAAGCCGGCATCCACACCATCACCGCCGCCGACCCACTACCCGACGACCTGCAGAAACTCATCAACGCGATCCGCGGTGCGCACTAATCTGACCTAACTCAGGTACAAGCTGCTCAAACGCATCCACACCGGCGTGCCGAAAGAACTCGCCGAACTTGCCCAACTCGGCCGTTGGCGTACCGAAACAGAACACGTCCCTCAACGACCGACCGCCCTTTGTACACAATACGACAATCCCGTGCATCGCGACAGGACCACCATTGCCACCAATCAGAGGTGACAGCAAGTGACCTAGGGCACTCTACGGGTCGCCGGGCCTCAGGTTAGAACCGCGCGCGTAGATCCTCCCCAGGCAGTACCTGCCACGCATCGCCTTCTTGAACTGATTCAATCCAACCTCCCCTCCGCTCAGTGAACTGAGCACATCCCCACACGGCCCCTATTGCCTCACGTCAAGATGCGCGCGAGGTTTGCTTCGTTGCCTCATCCGATGATGCGCGCGTGGCGACTGCCGTGACGGCGGGGACGCGGGCCGGACCGGCCTTGGCGATGGTCAGGGTCAGCAGCTCGGCGGTCAACGCCTGGATCTGCCGCTGGATCGCCGCCGGGTTCAGGCGCACGTAGGTGTCGGCGAGGATCGCCTTGTCCTCGACGGTGACCGTCTCGTGCTGCTCGGCGCGGCGTTTCGGGGTGGTAGCCGTGTCGTACTTCTTGATCACCTTCGCCCCGTCCCGCACCTTCGAGATCAGTTTCTGCTGCGGACAGAAGTAGTTCGACAGACTCGACTGCAGAACCCAGATCCTGTTCAGTAGCAACAACTCTGCCGGGGTGTCGTAACGGTGGTAGCCGACGACGGTCCGCACGATCGCCCAGTTCTTCTGCTCGACGTGCGCGCCGTCGTTGGAGTTGCCGGGTCGGGACCGGGTGAAGGTGATCTGCCGCTGCTCGCACCAGGCGAGCAGGTGGTGGTTGATGAATTCGCTGCCGTTGTCGGAGTCGACACCGCGGATCGGGAACGGCAGGATGCCGGCAATCTCCTCGAGCGCGGCGAGCACCCACTTGCGGGCCTTGTTCGGCACCGACCGGTTCTCGGTCCAGCCAGTGGCGATGTCGGTCACCGTCAGGGTGTAGGCGTGGTCGCCGACCGCGTTGCCGCCTTCGTGTCCGACCAGGTCGATCTCCACGAACCCCGGGACTGCGTCGTCCCACTGCGCCCACGTGCGGATCGGGATCTGCGACTTGAGCAACGACCCCGGTTTGGTGTGTGCCCGGCCCTTCGGATCGAGCCTGCGCCGGTCTTCGGCCAGCCGACGGTCGATGGTCGCCGCCGACATCGACACCAACAACTCCGCAGTGGCGTCGTCGATGCTCAACTCGCCGAACCGACGTAGCGTCGGCACCAGGTCCGGCAGCACCGCCGCCAGCCGTTTACCGGCCGGCGCACCGAGCACTGCCCAGCAGAATCGTAGTGCCGCAATCACGTCCGAGCCGTACTTCGGTGGTCTCGGGGTGCGTCCCCTGACCGTCGTGGGGTGCAACGCCTGCGTCAACGCCTTACGGGCGTGATTGCGATGCCAGCCGGTCGTGGCACACAATTCGTCGAGGATGACACCCTTGGCGGCCTTGTTGGCCCGGGCGTACCGCGTCGCGATCGTCTTGGTCACGGCCTTGCGTTGACTCATCGACAGCCCCATCGTTCGGGCCTACCGCCCGGCCCGAGCCGGACACGGCAGGCGCACCGCACGCGCGCATTCTCAGTTGAGGCAACGACTACCTCTATGCGCGCATTTTGGATGAGTCAACGCGCGGCCTTGCAGGGCACCCTAAGATCGCATACAATTGCTGTGAGCGAGCCAACACTGCCCCAGGGTTCGGCGGCCATGGCACACTCAACCGATTTCGAACCACACCAAGAAAGCAGGGAACCAAAAATGACCGAAGTTTCATACGCTGGGCTGAATCATCTCGCGTTGGTCACAAACGACATGGAAAATACCATCCGGTTCTACCGCGACGTGCTTGGCATGCCGCTTGTCGGAACCACCGGAAACAAAGATGCGGGGTATCCTTATCGCCACTACTTCCTCAGCATCAACCGCGGCGCATCAATTGCATTCTTCGAATGGCCTGAAGCCGAGCTTCCCGCTCGAAAGGACTCCGGGATTCCCGCATCCGGAATTCAGTTCGACCACGTGTCAATCGGAGTAGAATCTGACGACGATCTCCTGACTCTTCAGAAGAAACTTCGCGATAACGGATCAGACATCAGCGAGATTGTCGATCACGGCCTTGTCCGATCTATCTACGCCACCGATCCCAATGGAATCTCGATTGAGTTCTCTGTCACGGTACGCGACCTTGATGCAGAGCCTTGGTTCGACGATGCTGACCCCGTTCCGGCCGCGCTCGAAAGCATTAAGTAATTCGAAATGACAATCGACAGTCAGCCAGGTATGAGAACCTCAATCGGCCGGTCCACCAGCGACAATATTTGGGTACAGGGTTATCCGCTAGCCGATGAACTGATGGGTAACGTCGATTTTGGGGAGATGTTCTTCCTACTCGTCACCGGACGACTACCAGAAACTGGCGAGGCACGGGTCTTCAACGCGATCCTGGTTGCGCTTGCAGATCATGGTTTGACTCCCACTGCACTCGCTGCAAGGCTGACATACACTGGCGCTCCAGACGCGATTCAGGGCGCCGTCGCATCAGGAATACTAGGTGCCGGTTCCGTCTTTCTCGGCGTGCTCGAAGGCTCTGGCCGAATGCTCCGTAGTGCCGCGCCGACGAAGCGAATGAAGGACGAGGATCTCCAGAAACTGGCGAGCCAGACTGTCGCTATTCAGCAAAAAGCCACAGGACGCATCCCTGGGCTGGGGCATCCCGTCCACAAGCAAGGCGACCCGCGTACCGCTCGGCTCCTCGAACTCGCACGAGCCCATCACCTAATCGGCCCTCACACCCAACTAATGATCCAGGCACAGAAAGTAGCGTCAACCAGCGGCCGGGAGCTACCGCTCAACGCCGCAGGTGCATCCGGCGCTCTGCTCTGCGATATGGGAATCGACCCAGGGATCATGCGTGGCATCGCCGTAGTCGCGCGAGCCGCCGGCATCGTAGGGCACCTGGCAGAGGAAGTTCGCGACCCCATGGGAATCCAACTTTGGCAGATAGCCGAGCGAGAATCGGTCTATGTAACGCCAGCGGAAGCCAAACAGTAGTCGACGAATACCCGGCGCAACATAGCCCAGGCTGGACTCAATCAGCCCGGACGCAACTAATCACAATGATGTGGTGCCTGAATGATTTCAGGCACCACATCATTGGGCACCACATCAAGAAACAATATGACGACTGCGCGCCGCTAGCGGACGCGAGAACACAATAGATGGCGTCTTCGTCATTGGTACGCAGCCCGACCGCGGAACGTGAGGTGGGACGGCTGGATTCCACCGCTAGCATACCCGCTATAGAACGATATGATAGCGGATACTTACGTGAGCGGCTAGAACATCGTCGATGCCAAGCGAATATCTTGAATCACAAATATTGAAGGCCTTCCCTTAACCGGCTCTTCCTGATTCAGAGTGCGTGTAGGCGTTCTGCCAGGCCGCCGGAGTGGATGAGGTGACCGCAAGATGTAGTGGTTGAGGTTGCGGAAGCCGAGCGCGATCCCGCGCAGGTGTTCCAAGCGTCCGTTGATCGCTTCGACCGGCCCGTTGGAGGCACCGGTGTCGAAGTACGCCAGGATCTCGGCACGTCGGGCCCACAACGAACCGTGTTTGGCGATCTCACTTGGCCTCACCGTTGGCTGCGCGTTTGCTGAATCTACATCGGCCTGCAGTCAGGTCGGGCGGTGATCGCGGCGGATGTCAACATGACGGCCAGGGTCGTCGATTCATCGCCTAACTCAGGGAACAGGGCGTTGGTGGTGGTCAAGTCCCAGGTAGTGGTGTAACTCGTTTCTGATCCTTCGGGGGGGTCAGGCGGGTAGTTGCATCAGTGGATCGGTGGTCGCCTCCGTCGGTGTTGGGGTGTCGGTGGTCAGGGTAAGTCGGCAGCGGCTGAGGACTTCGAGTCCGAGGTAGCGGCGGCCTTCGGCCCATTCGTCGGTCTGTTCGGCCAGGACGGCGCCGATGAGGCGGATGATGGCGTCGCGGTTGGGGAAGATGCCCACAACGTCGGTGCGGCGGCGGATCTCGCGGTTGAGCCGTTCGGTTATCCGGCCCTCAGGGATGAGATCAACCCTGATCTCACATCGAATCAGCGATCGAGACGCTGCAAGTGGTCGGTCAACGCCTCAGCGACACGATGATGCCGGGCAGCTTCATCGGGCCATCCACGGTCACGAGCATCGACCTCGAGAGCCTGGATGTCGGTGCGTTGCGCCTCGAGCGCGCCGCGGAACTCAGGTCCGGTGACGAAGTTGTCGCAGGTCTCGCAGATGTTGGCATAGGGACACGCACCCGCGCTCTCGTGACGGGAACAGTAACCGTGGGCAACACGCGTTTTGAGCATCTCACTGCCGAGCCAACTCACCGCGTCGGGGACGATCGGTTTGCCGACCGGAGTGAGCGTGAACCGCCGCCGCATCTTGCCCATCGCCTGGTCATAGGCATCCCGCAACGTCGGTGAAGCCAAAGTGGCGTAACGCAAAGTCATCTGCGGAGTGACATGCCCGAGCAACGCCATCAACGCCTGCAGGCTCATCCCGGCGTTGGCGAGTTCGGTGGCCCAAGTATGCCGCAGCTGATGCGGGGTCACCACCAACGGCGCACCCCCGGCCCCACGCAGTCCGCAAGCCTCGACGGCAGCGAGCAGACCGTTGCGCAGCCGGGTCTGGCTGAGACGGCGGCCGTGTGCGACGAACAGGAAATCGGTCAACTCTCCGGTGCGGGGATGCGGCAATGGCCGACAGATACCACGCCCGCCGGTCCACTCGTCCAACGCGGCGATAGTGGTCGCCGAGAGCGGGACCATGCGTTCGGTGGCGAGCTTGCCCAACGGAACCTTGAGCCAGGTCCCGGCCGGGCCGTAATCGATGACGCTGCCGAGCTCGAGATCCAGTAGCTCCCCGACCCGCAGACCGGCTCCGCGCAGCACCGTCAACCCGATACGAGCGAACGAATCATCCAGCTGGGAAACCGCATTCATCACCGCAGCATCGATGTCGGGCGGCAATGCCCGCGGAAGCGGTTGGTCGAGTTTCGGGACGTCGGCGGCGAAGACCAGACGGCGCGGTGGGGCCTGCTCCCAGCCCCATTCGGTGATGTCCTCGAGCAGGTTGCGCACGCTCAGTACCGTCGATTGGATCACGGCCTTGGAGATGATGCGCCCGGCCCCGGCAGCGGCGCGTTGCCCACGCCAGGTGCGGGTGCGATTCCAGACGAGGAAGCCCTCGATGTGACTGCGGTCGAGATCCTCGAGGGAGGTGACCTCGGGATGGTTGGTGGTGAGGTAGTCCGCGAACGGCAGCAGGTCGTTGATCAGCGATTCGGCCGATTTCGGGCGGAGCACCGATGCCCGGACGGTGACGTAACGCAACAGGGCCTCGCGGATCGGATCGGCCATCGGGGCGTCGGCGAAGCGTTGGGCGTAGGTGCGGGCCCACGGTCGGCGCCGTGGTGGGGTGTCGACGATGCGGGCCTGAAACAGCATTTGTCGCAGTCCCGCGATACGGTTGCGGTAGGCGCGTTTCGATGTATCCGGGATTGACTGTGTGGCAGCCAATGCGGCGTCGAACTCGCCGACGGTCTCGGCGCTCACACCGCTGACGGAACCGCCGTGCCAGGCGAGCAGCACCGCCAGGCACTCGCCGAGGACGGTCTCGACCCATTGCGGTGTCCACCCCAAAACCAGGCCGGCGGCCCGGACCGCGGCGAACCCGTCCGGGTCGCGGTCCTCGACGGCCCGGCCGAGTCCGGTGAGGTTCTTGACGGCCGCGAGTTCGAGGTCGAGCCGCAGGTTGCCGCGTCCGATGAGGTGACACAGCAGTGGCCAGGCCCCGGTGCGGCGTAGTTCGGCCAGCCGGTCGGCAGCGGGTCGGGTCATCCAGTCCCGCAAGTCCGGATGCGTGGTGAGGAAGGTGGTCGCGATGAGGGTGCGAGCGCGCACCGACCTGTCGCTGAGCCCGAGGCTGGCGACGTGCTCGAGGTAGTCGGTGAGCACCGCACCCGGTCCGGCCGGCAGGACGACCGTCGCAACCACCGCGGTGCTCATTGTCGTGTTCCGGCGAGACTGGCGCGGGCCGCGCCGTATTCGGCGGCGAGCTGCTCGACCGACAAATGCACATATTCGGCAGTGGTGTCCGGAGACACATGCCCCATCAATTCTCGCAGCACCATCAGATCGATTCCGGCGGCAGCGAGTTCGGTGCCGTAGGTGTGGCGCAATCGGTGCGGACGCACCCTCGTCGCACCGGAGAGGTCCCGGTGCCGCCGGAACAGCGACCGCAGTCCCGCCTCGGTCACCGGCGCCCCCGCGGTGGGGCCGCGCAGCACCACGAAACACTCCTCGGTCGCCAACCCCGGTGGCCGTTCGAGGCGCAGATAGGCCGACAGTTCGGTGAAGAACACCGCATCGACCGGCACCACCCGTTCCTTGCAGCCTTTGCCGAGCACCCGGAGTCGTCGCTGGCCGAAATCGACGTCTGCCAACCGCAGGGATCGCACCTCGGCGTTGCGCAGCCCGCCGAACAGCATCGCCCACAACATCGCTCGATCCCGATGGGTGCGCAGCGACGCCGCAAACTGCTCGATCGCGTCGGCGTCGAGGGACTCGGGCAGTAGCCGCGGTTGGCGTACCAGCCTGCCTCCGGCTCGGGGTCGGCCCGGCCCGAGGTGTCCGAGCAGTCCTCGCGCTGGTGGTCGCAGTCCCTGTCCGCGCCGCGGTGAGGGCACCGGATTTTCGGTGCGTATCCCGGTCATCACCAGGTATTCGAACAATGCGCGTATCGCCGCGACTCGTCGGTTGATCGTCGATGCCGCAGTGCCCCGATCACCTCGTGTCGCCATGCCTGGGCGGGGTTTGCGGTGCACGTTCTGCCAGTCGACCCACTCGAACACCGTCACCGGCGTCACCGCAGCCACCGTGAGGTCGCGATCGAGCAGGAATCGGGCCAGATTGAGCACGTCGAACGCATATGCCCGCACCGTTGCCGAACTGAATCCGCGTCCGGCCAGATGCGTCAGGAACGCGTTTGCTGCTGCGCATCCTTCCCATTGGCCGTCGATCACATGCCCGTTGCTGCTGATGCGCACCCGAACGGTCATTGTCCGCCGCCTTTCGATCGGAGCCGACACCGCCAGCATGCGCCTCAACCGGTCGTCGGCTCAGGACCTCACGCTGCAACCGTGATCGTGTCGTGGGAGGGCCGGTTAACCGATATGGGGTTGTTGGACCAGATCTGGCGCCACACGTCGTCGGGGAACCCGGTGAAGGCGAGCAGGTCCTCGCGGGCGTCGCCGAGGTGGTCGGCGACCTCGGACAATCGGCCGTCGGTGTATTCGAGGAGTCGGTCGAACTGCTCGTGCACCGCGGTGGCGGTGGGCTGGTCATAGACGCTGTGCAGCATCGCTTTTACCGCCGGCCACATGGACTTGGGGCACACTGCCATGAGGTTGGCGGCGTAGTGGGTGCGGCAGCGCTGCCATACCGCGCCGGGCAGGTTCGCTGCGATCGCCTCGATGAGCCCGGCATGAGCATCGGAGGTCACCAAGCGCACCCCGCCCAGGCCGCGGGCCACCAGGTCGGCGAAGAAGGTGTTCCACGATGCCTTGGTCTCACTGGTGGCCACCTGCATGCCCAACACCTCGCGGTGGCCGTCGCCATTGACGCCGGTCGCCAGCAGCACGACGGCCTTGACGACCTGCTTGTTGGGACTGTCCGGAAAACGGTGTGTGAAGGTCCGGTCTGACCCGAAAGGAAATGACCGTGACTGACACGACAGAAGTGCTGGGCGAGGCGATCATTGATCCCGTGACCGGGGAGATCATCGATCAGAAGGAGTTCGCGGAGCGTTTGCTCGCGCAGGCGAAGGAGCAGGGCGTGAGCCTGGTCGGGCCGGGAGGCCTGCTGAGCCAGCTCACGAAGAGCGTGCTCGAGACCGCTCTGGAAGCAGAACTGACCGAGCATCTCGGTCACGAACACGGCGGAACACCGATCGCGGAGAACATGCGCAACGGGACCCGCACCAAGACCGTACTGACCGAGATCGGGCCGGTCGAGATCGAAGTTCCCCGGGACCGGGACGGCTCGTTCGAACCGGTCATCGTCCCGAAACGCAAACGCCGGCTGGACGGGATCGATCAGATCGTGCTCTCGTTGACCGCCCGTGGGTTGACCACCGGTGAGATCGCCGCGCACTTCGACGAGGTCTACGGGGCGAAGGTCTCCAAGGACACCATCAGCAGGATCACCGAGAAGGTGACCGCCGAACTTGCCGAGTGGTCCTCCCGGCCACTGGATCCGATCTACCCGGTCATCTTCGTCGACGCGATCGTGGTGAAGGTCCGTGACGGGCAGGTGCGCAACACCCCGTTCTACGTCGTGATGGGCGTGACCGTCAGCGGTGAGCGCGACATTCTCGGCATCTGGGCCGGCGACGGTGCTGAAGGCGCCCGGTTCTGGTTGCAGGTGTTCAGCGAGTTGAAAAACCGCGGCGTCGAGGACGTGTTCATCGCCGTGTGTGACGGGCTGAAAGGGCTTCCCGAGGCGATCAACACCACCTGGGAGCACACGGTGGTTCAGCAGTGCATCGTGCACCTGATCCGCAACAGCTTCCGGTACGCCGGCCGGCAGCATCGCGATGCGATCGTCAAGTCCCTCAAGCCGGTCTACACGGCTCCGAGTGAGCAGGCCGCGAAGGATCGATTCAGCGAGTTTGCCGCCGAGTGGGGCGAGCGTTATCCGGCGATCGTGCAGTTGTGGGAGAACGCCTGGGCGGAGTTCGTTCCGTTCCTCGAGTACGACGTCGAGATCCGGCGGGTGATCTGCACGACGAACGCGATCGAGTCGATCAATGCTCGCTATCGGCGGGCAGTCCGCGCCCGAGGACACTTTCCCAACGAGGCATCGGCGCTCAAGTGCCTGTACTTGGTGACGCGGTCCCTTGACCCCACGGGCGGGGGCCGCGCACGCTGGGTGATGAGGTGGAAGCCTGCGTTGAACGCGTTCGCGATCACCTTCGCTGGACGGCTCGAAAGAACCATCCACTAATGAGAACCGCCGGGCCCCACACACCGTTTAACGGACAGACCCTGCTTGTTCTCACGAACTTTGATCGTCAACGCATCGGCGGTGACGAAGGTGAACGGTCCGGCTTCGTCGAGGCGGCGGTGCCGGAATGCGGCGACCTGCTCGTCGAGGTCTTCGGCCATGCGTGAGACCTGCGACTTCGACAGTGAGTCGATGCCGAGTTGAGGGGGACCCATTCGATGGTCCAGTCGCTATGCGGCTTGGGGTTGGTGGGTCGTGGTCCACTGTAGGGCGAACTCGGCGGGGGTGAGTCCGTGGTGGGCCGAATGGGGTCGGTTGGCGTTGTAGTCGATCCTCCAGTCTTCGATGATGACCCGGGCTTCGCGCAGGGAGTCAAAGCGCCAGGAGTTGAGCAGCTCGTCGCGCAGGCGGCCGTTGAACGATTCGATCCAGGCGTTCTGCCACGGGGAGCCGGGGTCGATGAATAGTGATCCGGTGCCGTTGAATCGGCACCAGTCGTTGACGGCGTGAGCGACGAATTCCGGTCCGTTGTCGAACCGCACGTAGCACGGTGGACCATGTATCAGGGCCAGGCGGTCGAGAACGTCAACCACGCCATCGGCGTTGATGACGCGGTCGACGTGGATCGCCAGGGCTTCGCGGGTGAACTCGTCGATCACGTTGAGCATTTTGATGGTTCGGCCGTCGGCGGTGGTGTCGAATTGGAAGTCCATCGCCCAGATCACGTTCGGCCGGATTGGGCACATCGCCCCAACCGCGGTCCCGATTCCGGTGAGCCGTTTCTTCCTGCGGCGCTGGGGAACTCGCAGCCCCTCCTCGCGCCACAGGCGGCGGATGCGTTTGTTGTTGACCGTGAAGCCCGCTTTGCGCGCGGCGATCGCGGCGCGTCGCCAGCCCCAGCGGGGCCGGTCGGTGGAAAACCCACGTAGCCAGGACCGCAGCTCGGCTTCCTCCGCGGTGATCGGCGCTGGGTGCAGTCGCATCGTGGAGCGGTGGATGCCCACCACAGCACATGCTCGCCGCTCAGATACCCCGAACCGCTCACGCAGCATCGTCACGGCGCTGCGCTTGCGGTTCGGGGTCAGAAGTTTCCCGACGAAATCTCCTTGAGCATGTCGATATCGAGGGCCTGGTTGGCGACCAACTTCTTGAGCCGAGCGTTCTCAGCTTCGAGTTCTTTGAGGCGTTTGACGTCATTGGCCTTCATGCCCCCGTACTGGGCCACCCAGCGATGCCAGGTCGACTCTGTGACCTCCAGATGCCGGCACACCTCAGCCAACTCCTGCCCGGTCCCGAGGAGCTTGTTGCCCTCGGCCAGCTTGCGGATGATCTGATCCGGCGTATGCCGCCGGCGCTTGCTACCTGCCATGTCGTCGTCGATTCTTCCTGCCCAAACACTCGGGCAACAGAGTCGCACAACAACTGGACCACTACGAAGGGCCCACCTCAGCACATACACGTTTGTTGCCCGCCAGAAAGAAGTGATTCGGCGGCGAGGTGAAAACCTGTCCCCCGCCGAGGTCGAGGAAGCCTTGCTCGCGCACCCGGATGTCGACGAATGCGCCGTCGTTGGAGTGAACGCCGGTCAGTCCGAAGAGGAGATCAAGGCGTACGTCCGACTCGTGGACGGTAGCGACGAATTACCGCAGGAGCTGGGACTGCTGCACGGATAGGTGACATCTGAACTGTGGTGCCGTGAGGCACTGCTGGAAGGATGGACCCCGTGCCCAAGCCCTATCCGAAAGAGTTCCGCGACGACGTCGTCCGCGTGGCCCGCAACCGCGAACCAGGTCAGCACCTGCGGCAGATCGCCGCCGACTTCGGCATCAGCGAATCCTGCCTGACCAACTGGCTCAGGAATGCCGACGTCGAGGACGGCACCAAGCCAGGGACGACGAACGAGGAGTCCAGAGAGAACCGCGAGCTGAGAAAGCGGATCCGGTTGCTTGAGCAGGAGAACGAAGTGCTGCGGCGGGCCGCGGCGTATCTATCACAGGCGAATCTTCCGGGAAAATGATGTACCCGCTCGTCCGCGAGCTGGCCGCCGGCGGGATTCCCGTCGCGGTGACGTGCCGGGTTCTGGGGATCGCGCGCCAGCCGTACTACCGGTGGCTCGCCGACCCGGTCACCGACGCCGAACTCGAGGAGGCGTACCGGGCGAACGCCCTGTTCGACGCCCACCGCGAGGACCCGGAGTTCGGCTACCGGTTCCTCGCCGACGAAGCCCGCGATGCGGGCGAGTCGATGTCGGACCGCACGGCGTGGCGGATCTGTTCGACCAACAGGTGGTGGAGTGTGTTCGGCAAGAAACGTGGCTCGAAGAAGGGCCGCTCCGGGCCGCCGGTGCACGATGATCTCGTCGGCCGCGTCTTCACCGCGGATGCTCCAAACACTTTGTGGCTCACCGATATCACCGAACACAGAACCGAGGAAGGCAAGCTCTACCTGTGTGCGGTCAAGGACGTGTACTCGAACCGGATCGTCGGCTACTCGATCAGCGATCGGATGAAATCCCGTCTGGCTGTCACGGCCCTCGAATCGGCAGTGGCACGGCGGGACTCGGTTGCCGGATGTGTGGTTCATTCCGACCGTGGATCGCAATTTCGCAGCCGGAAATTTGTCCGCGCCCTCGCCCGCCACGACCTGGTCGGATCGATGGGTCGGGTGGGTGCGGCCGGCGACAATGCCGCGATGGAATCGTTCTTTGCGCTGCTCCAGAAGAACGTCCTCGACCGGCAGAGATGGGCCACACGCGAGCAGTTGCGCATCGCGATCGTGACTTGGATCGAGCGGACCTATCACCGCCGGCGACGTCAGCTCCGGCTCGGCAGATTGACGCCTGTCGAGTTCGAGACCATCATGACCACACCAGCCACACAGGCTGCGTGACCGAATCTGTCACCGGATCGTGCAGCAGTCCCGTGCGTTCGTGGCCGGGCTGTCGTGGGTCAGATGCCTTCAGGCGCCGTTGAGGGTACGGGACGGTGTCTCGCCGTAGCGTCTGCGGTACTCCGCAGCGAATCTGCCTAGGTGCCCGAAGCCCCAGCGATGTGCCACGTCGGCCACTGTGGACTTGTCGGCATCATTTCGGCTCAGCTCCTCGTGGACGCGCTCGAGTCGGACGCTCCGGAGATAGGTCATCGGTGGAACTCCGAGGTGCTGTTGGAAACCGTCCTGCAGGCTGCGCACACTTGCGCCGGCCACTTCGGCCAGGTCATTGACCGTGAACGGTTTTTCAGGACTGGCATGTATCGCGTCGACGGCGCGTTTGACGATGCGAGGACGGACGGGACGACGAGGTTCCTGCAGTGATTCTTGATGGTCGTGGCCCGAGGCAAGGAGAAAGCCGGTCGTCACCGCTTGCGCGAGCGAACTCGACATCAGCGGGTCATAAAGCACTCCCGCCTCGCGGTCGAGATCGGCGGCAAGCGTGAGGATCAGCGAGATCCAGCTTTCCGCTGGTCCTCGGGTCAGGTCCACCAGCGGATCGAACTTTACGGGAGTACGAACGGGGTGCCCGACCAAAGTCGTCAGTTCAGCTTCGAGATATTCGCGGTCGATTTTTACGCCGTACTGTGCGCAATCGGCGCTCCACCGGGAAATCTTCGTCGGTCCCACCGGGAGATAAACAGAAGCCAGCCCGGGCATGGAAACACTAACCTGTCGGCCAACTACGGCCTCCACGCGCCCGGACAGCGGGATGCTGATGTGGTAGGCATTGCTCAGCTCACCGAAGTCAAGGCTCACTTCGGCGCCGTAGGCGAGACGGCCTAAGGTGACGCCTCCGAGCTGAACAGTCTTTAGCGACATATTCAGACCCGAGTCGGTAGCCAAGGCCTCCAAATGATGGGGATAAAAATTCTCGGCCACAGCCACGCGCGCCTCGTCCAGATGCGACGCACTGTGCTGAATCACTCCACACGGGACAACTTTGCCCACGGTCTTCAAGAGTGTGTCTTGCATCACAACCACTTTCTTGATGTAGAAGCCCAAACGAGCCTACCGGGGAATCCGGGCGCGACGAGCGCCGCGCGCCTCCGGTGGGGCGAGTGATCGGGCATGGGTCACCTTGTCGGGTCGGGGAACTCGGGGGAAGTGGGAACGGGCGCCGCGAAGGGTCCGTCAGACCGTGGCGGCGGTGCGCAGTGCGGTGATCGCGTCGGGCGAATAGCCGAGTTCGGTCAGGACGGCGTCCGTGTGGGCGCCGTGCGCCGGGACGGGGTCGAAGCGCGGTTCGATCCCGCTCAGGGTGGCGGGCGGCAGCAGTGCGCGGACGACGCCGCCGGGGGTGTCGACCTGCCGCCAGCGGTCCCGGCCCGCGAGCGAGGGGTGGTCGAGGAAGTCGGACACCGAGCCGAGGCGGCCGTTGGCGATCGCCGCGGCGTCGAGCTGCGCGAGGAGTTCGGCGGTGCTCAGCAGGCGGGTCCGCTGGGCGATCACCTCGTTGCACTCCGCGCGGTGCTCGACGCGCGTCGAATTGCTGTGGAAGCGTTCATCGGTGGCCAGGTCCGGGTCGCCGAGCACCTTCGTGCAGAGTGAGACCCACTCCCGGTCGTTCTGGACCGCGAGCAGAACCTCGCCGTCGGCAGTCGGGAAGGGACCGTAGGGGACGATCGTGGCATGCGCGGCGCCGACGCGCTCGGGTTGGTTTTCGCCGTACTCCGTGTAGTAGGCGGGTGATCCCATCCACTCGCCGAGTGCCTCGAACAGGGCGACCTCGACCGCGCGGACGGTGCCGGTGGTCGCACGGGTGTACAGGGCGGTCAGGATGCCGCTGTAGGCGTACATGCCCGCGGCGATGTCCGCTATCGAGACGCCGGTCTTCGACGGGCAGTCGGCCGGGCCGGTCAGCGAGATCAGGCCGGTTTCGCCCTGCACCAGCATGTCGTAGGCCTTGCGGTCCGACCAGGGGCCGGTGTTGCCGTATCCGGAGATGTCGCAGGGTATCAGCGCCGGGTGGCGTTGCCGGAGCGAGTCGGCGTCGAGATGCATGCGAGCTGCGGCGCCCGGCGCGAGGTTCTGCACGAACACGTCCGCGGTGGCCAGCAGGCGCTCGAGGATGTCGCGTCCCTCGGCGGATTTCAGGTCGAGCGTGACGGATTCCTTGGAGCGATTGAGCCAGACGAAGTAGCTGGACTGGCCGTGGACGGTCTCGTCGTAGCGGCGGGCGAAGTCGCCGCCGTCGGGTCGTTCGATCTTGATGACGCGGGCGCCGAGGTCGGCGAGTTGCCGGGTGGCGAACGGGGCGGCCACGGCCTGCTCGATGCTCACGACGGTGATGCCCGCGAGGGGAAGGGTGTTCGAGGGAGTGGCGGCTGCGCCGGCATCAAAATGTACGGCCATATTGCGGAATTGTACGTTGCTTGTATCGACTTTCCAAGAGCCCGCGTTGACTCATCCAAAATGCGCGCATAGAGGTAGTCGTTGCCTCAACTGAGAATGCGCGCGTGCGGTGCGCCTGCCGTGTCCGGCTCGGGCCGGGCGGTAGGCCCGAACGATGGGGCTGTCGATGAGTCAACGCAAGGCCGTGACCAAGACGATCGCGACGCGGTACGCCCGGGCCAACAAGGCCGCCAAGGGTGTCATCCTCGACGAATTGTGTGCCACGACCGGCTGGCATCGCAATCACGCCCGTAAGGCGTTGACGCAGGCGTTGCACCCCACGACGGTCAGGGGACGCACCCCGAGACCACCGAAGTACGGCTCGGACGTGATTGCGGCACTACGATTCTGCTGGGCAGTGCTCGGTGCGCCGGCCGGTAAACGGCTGGCGGCGGTGCTGCCGGACCTGGTGCCGACGCTACGTCGGTTCGGCGAGTTGAGCATCGACGACGCCACTGCGGAGTTGTTGGTGTCGATGTCGGCGGCGACCATCGACCGTCGGCTGGCCGAAGACCGGCGCAGGCTCGATCCGAAGGGCCGGGCACACACCAAACCGGGGTCGTTGCTCAAGTCGCAGATCCCGATCCGCACGTGGGCGCAGTGGGACGACGCAGTCCCGGGGTTCGTGGAGATCGACCTGGTCGGGCACGAGGGCGGCAACGCGGTCGGCGACCACGCCTACACCCTGACGGTGACCGACATCGCCACTGGCTGGACCGAGAACCGGTCGGTGCCGAACAAGGCCCGCAAGTGGGTGCTCGCCGCGCTCGAGGAGATTGCCGGCATCCTGCCGTTCCCGATCCGCGGTGTCGACTCCGACAACGGCAGCGAATTCATCAACCACCACCTGCTCGCCTGGTGCGAGCAGCGGCAGATCACCTTCACCCGGTCCCGACCCGGCAACTCCAACGACGGCGCGCACGTCGAGCAGAAGAACTGGGCGATCGTGCGGACCGTCGTCGGCTACCACCGTTACGACACCCCGGCAGAGTTGTTGCTACTGAACAGGATCTGGGTTCTGCAGTCGAGTCTGTCGAACTACTTCTGTCCGCAGCAGAAACTGATCTCGAAGGTGCGGGACGGGGCGAAGGTGATCAAGAAGTACGACACGGCTACCACCCCGAAACGCCGCGCCGAGCAGCACGAGACGGTCACCGTCGAGGACAAGGCGATCCTCGCCGACACCTACGTGCGCCTGAACCCGGCGGCGATCCAGCGGCAGATCCAGGCGTTGACCGCCGAGCTGCTGACCCTGACCATCGCCAAGGCCGGTCCGGCCCGCGTCCCCGCCGTCACGGCAGTCGCCACGCGCGCATCATCGGATGAGGCAACGAAGCAAACCTCGCGCGCATCTTGACGTGAGGCAATAGGCAGCCCAACGCGCGAGTTCGGTCACCCCGGACCGTCGGACGGCGGCACGTGGCCGCGCGGCGTCACCGACGCCTGTGGCCCTGCGCGTCACCGACGCCGGAGGGTGACCCGGTAGGTGTAGTGCTCCGGCAGGAAGTAGCTGATCGCGAGTTCCGTCGGCTCCTCGCGCTCGTTCGAGTACAACCGATCGACCCGCAGCATCGGATGCCCCGGCTCGCACCCCACCGCGGCGGCGGCCGCTGCGGGCGCCGCCGCGACGGTGATGGACTGATCGGCCTGCACGATCGGGAGGTCGAGATGCGGTTCGACGAGGCCGATCATCGTGTACGTGCTGGAGGCCCCCGCCGCGACCTCGGGTGCCTCCAGCACCGCCCGGCCCACGGACTCGGGCAGGTAGACCGTGGTGAACACGAACGGCACCACGTCGTACAGGCGACGGAACGACACCGTGTAGAGCAGGTCGGTGTCGAGCCGTAACCTGCTGGCCGCCTCGATGTCGACCTGACGCCGCAGCGGCGTGACGATCTCCATCATCGTGTCCGTCGACAGGTTCATCAGGTCTTCGATCGAACCGAGCTGGCGCAAATACCGTCCGGTGGACTCACGGGCGAAGGTGCCACGTCCGGGTACCCGGTACACGATGCCGTCGGCCACCAGGTCCTGGAACGCCCGTCGCACCGTCTGCCTGCTGACGCCGTGCTGTTCGGTGAGCTCGGCCTCCGTCGGCAGTCGGACACCATCGCGGTACACACCCGCTTCGATGTCCTCCCTCAGGCGGCGCGACAACCGCGCATAGGCCGGTTCCGTCACCGCCTGCTCCCTTCGACGTCGTCGGACGGCGGGCGGTCCGTCCATGGCACGACGAGCCTAGTGGTGGACGAGGTCAGAGACCGCCGCGGGCCACCAGCTGGGATGCGATGACGTTGCGCTGGATCTCGTTGGTGCCCTCGCCGACGATCATCAGGGGCGCGTCCCGGAAGTACCGTTCCACGTCGTACTCCGTGGAGTAGCCGTAGCCGCCGTGGATGCGGACGGCATTGAGCGCGATGTCCATGGCGACCTCGGAGGCGTACAGCTTCGCCATCCCTGCCTCCATGTCACACCGGTCACCGGCGTCGTACTTCTCGGCCGCGAACCGGGTCAGCTGCCGCGCCGCCGTCAGCTTCGTGGCCATGTCCGCCAGGTAGTTCCCGATCGACTGGTGCTTCCAGATCGGCTGTCCGAAGCTCTCACGCTGCTGCGCGTACGCGAGGGAGTCCTCCAGCGCCGCCGCCGCGACACCGAGCGCACGGGAAGCCACCTGGATCCGGCCGGTCTCCAACCCCTTCATCATCTGCCCGAATCCTCGGCCAGCTTCGCCGCCGAGGATCGCGGTCGCGGGAATGCGGTAGTTGTCGAACGACAACTCGCAGCTCTCCACGCCCTTGTAGCCGAGCTTGGGGAGGTCTCGTGAGACGGTGAGTCCCGGTCCGTGCTCCACCAGCACCACCGAGATGCCCTTGTGTCGTGGCGTCGCCGACGGGTCCGTCTTGCACAGCAGCGCGATCAGGCCCGCCCGCCGGGCGTTGGTGATCCACGTTTTCGCTCCGTTGATCACCAGATCGTCGCCGTCGGTCTTCGCGGTGGTGGTCATGGCCTGCAGGTCGGAACCCCCGCCCGGTTCCGTGAGCGCCATCGTCGCCCGGATCTCCCCGGTTGCGAGCTTCGGCAGGTACCGCTGCTTCTGTTCCTCGGTGCCGAACAGTCCGACCAGTTTGGCGACGACGGTGTGCCCGCCCATTGCGCCGGACAGCGACATCCATCCGCGGGCGAGTTCCTCGGTCACCTGGACGTAGCAGGGCATCGAGACCGGTGTTCCACCGTATTCCTCCGGCACCGCCAGTCCGTAGATCCCGATCTGCTTCATCTGTTCGATCCACTTCTCGGGATAGTCGTTGGCGTGCTCGACTTCCTGCACCGATGGTTTGACCTCCCGATCGATGAACTCGCGCACTGTCTTGACCAGGAAGGCCTCTTCGTCGTTCAGGTGGTAACTCACGTGGGTGTCCTCACTGCAGCGGAGCTCGACGAGCCGAAAGAGAGCATTTGTACGGCCATTATCTTGATTTGTTATTTGTGCGTCAACCGACGAGAGTCGGCACTGTCACGTTGTTGAACGCTGCAAACTGGGAGCTGGGAGAATGTGGCGTGACCACCCCGATGCCGTCGTACAAAGGCCACCGCTACCCGGTCGAGATCATCAACCACTGCGTGTGGTTGTACTTCCGCTTCCCGCTCAGCTTCCGTGAGGTCGAGGAGATGATGCTCGAACGCGGTGTCCTGGTCAGCTACGAGACCATCCGGCGGTGGTGCGCCAAGTTCGGGCAGGCCTACGCCAACCAGCTGCGCCGACGGCGGGCGCGGACCGGTGACAAATGGCATCTCGACGAGGTTTTCATCCGCATCAACGGCACCCAGCACTACCTGTGGCGCGCGGTCGACCAGGACGGCAACGTCCTCGACGTGCTGGTCCAGTCCCGCCGAAACACCCAGGCAGCCAAGAAATTCTTCCGCAAGCTGCTCAAGGGCCTGCGATACGTGCCGCGGGTGCTGGTCACCGACAAGCTCGCCAGCTACCAGGTGGCGCACCGCGAGATGCTGGTCTCGGTCGAGCATCGCCGATCGAAGTATGTGAACAATCGAGCCGAGAACTCGCATCAACCCACCAGGCAGCGGGAACATGCGATGAAGCGCTTCACATCGCCCGGGCACGCGCAACGATTCCTGTCCGCTTTCTCGGGCATCTCACCGCATTTCCGGCCCAACCGGCACAGACTCTCGGCGCCCGAATGGCGTACCGAGATGGCCGACCGCTTCGCGGTCTGGCAGGAAGTCACCGCGACCGATGCCGCCGCCTGAAAGTGAACGGCCCGGCGGTGCCCTGTAGCAGCCTTTCTTAAATAGGCGGCGCTGCTGGACTTTTCGAATAACGTGACAGTGCCACCGCCAGCATGTGCGCCACGCCGCGCGATTCGAGCCACATCCGCAGCCGGCCGACCTGTCCGTAGGCCTCGTCGGCGGTGACCCACCCGAACGGGATACGGGCATCGAGTGCACGTTCGATCATCAACTGTGCCAGTCCGGGTTTCGTTGCGAATCCGATGTCGTCGTCGATGCCGGCGTCCCGGCACCGCTGCCGGTCGTCGGTCCAGGCCTTGGGCAGATACAGCTCCCGGTCGATCAACGCCCGACCGCGGTCGGAGACATAGGCGAGGAACACCCCGACCTGGCTGTTCTCGATCCGTCGGGCGGTGCCGGAATACTGCCGGGCGACGCCCGCGGAGCTGTTGCCTTTCTTCAGAAATCCGGTCTCGTCGACGATCAACACCCCGGTCTGCTCGTCGCCGATCGCCTCGACCACCACGTCTCGCACGTCATCGCGCAGCCCGTCGCAGTCCCAGGCATAGAAGTTCAGCAGTCGTTGCATGCGCTCCGGGCCGACGTCACCCGCCGCCTCGGCCAACGTCCAGCCGTTCTTCCGTTCGACCTCCGCGAGCAATCCACGGACATACGCCACCATCCGCCGCCGCGACTCCACCCGCGAGAACCGATGCGCGAACCGACTGCAGAACGCCGTGAACCCGGCTGACCACTCCAACACCTCCGACTGCACCAAGATCAATCACCATAGGTACAACCTCGGTCACAAACTGTCGTTGCAGTAGTGAGTCCCGGGCCAAGTCCGACGCAAGAACACGGGGGCCGCGTTCACGTCACTACCTGAACGCGGCCTCCGTGTATCGGCGGTGTCCAGTCAACGGCGTAGATCGGCACCGTGGAGGGCCGGCGTGCTCACCGAGGTATCGGATCGACGGAGCGACCGGACATGGTTGACCGCGAGCGCGGCGAACACGATCACGCTGCCGCACGCCCCGAGGGCGAACGCGAGCGTGATGCCTCCGTCGGTCGGATGCAGGTCGGCGCCCATGTGTGCGGCGAGGACGGCTCCGGACAGGGCACTGCCGAAGGCGCCGCCGACGGTGCGGAGGACCTGGTTGAAACTGACGGCGCTGCCGAGCTCGGTGTCGGCCACGCTGCGTGCGATGAGCGCGGGCATCGCGGCGTAGGTCGTGCCCATGCCGACGCCGAACAGGAACATCCCGACGAGGATCTCCCACAGCCGGTCGTGTTCGAACCACAGCAGGAAGGCCGAGACCGTCATGACCCCGGCACCGAGGGGGAGCAGCGTGGGAAGGCTGATGCGGCGCGCGAGTGCCCGCACGATACGGTTGGCGCCGAAGCTACCCACCGACAGCGGGAGCATGACGAAGCCGGCCCAGAACAGCGGCAGGGCGATGCCGTAGCCCGTGGATGTGGGTGACTGCGCGACGAGGCTGCTCACCGGGAGCCCGATGTACATCGCGGCGCCGAGGCCGATGGCGGTGCCGTTGGCGAGCAGCACGTCCTTGTTGCGGACCACCCGCAGGTTGACGAGCGGATTCGGGATGCGCAGTTCGACGAACGACCACCCGGCCAGCAGGACCGCCGCGATGAGGAAGCAGGAGAGGGTCCACCCTGAGGACCAACCCCAGTTGGCGCCTTCGCTGACCGCGACGAGCAGGGCCGCGAGCCCCGCACCGAGGAGGAGGGCGCCGACGGTGTCGAACCTCGTGCGGAGGCCACGCTCGTCCGGTCCGTTCGGAACGATGCGCCACACCACGATCGAGGCGGTCACGAGGAAGACGGCGGCGAACGCGAAGGCGGCGCGGAAACCGGCGGCACTGGCCAGGATGCCGGTGAGCGGATAGCCGATTCCGAGACCGGTGGAGACGGTAACCGACAGGCTCGAGATGCCCACACGCACCTTGTCCTCCGCCAGATATCGGCGGGCGAGGGCGATGGTCACGGGCACGATGCCGTAGGACAGCCCCTGCAGGGCCCGGCCGATGAGGAAGACGGTGAAGTTCGGGGCGCACGCCGCCAGGACGGAGCCCACCAGGATGGTCGCCAGGGACACCAACAGCAGCCGCTTCTTGTGCGGGCCGTCGCTGAGCCGCCCCATGATCGGGGTGGCGACGGCGCCGACGAGCAGATTGATCGTGAGCATCCACTGTGCGGAGCTGACGGACACCGACAACTCCTCGGCGATGGTCGGCACGAGCAGCATGCCCAGGGAACTGACGATCGCACTGGTCAGAGCGGTGTAGACGAGGGCGGGAAGCAGCAGGGATCGTTCGGTGCGCTCACTCAACGGCAGCACCGCCCGTCAGCTTCCGCAGGAGGGGAACGGCGGCGCCGAGCAGGTCTCTCTCGTCGTCGGTCAGCTGCTCTGCGATCGCCCGTTCGAGCCATGCGTTGCCGATCGAGCGTTCGTGGGCGAGCCGTTGCCGGCCGGCGTCGGTGAGTTCGATCCACACCCGTCGCCGGTCGCGGTCGTCGGGCGTGCGGGTGATCAGGCCGAGGCCTTCGAGTTCGCGGACGGCGGTGGCGATCGCCTGCGGGCTGATCTTCGCGGCGGTCGCGAGTTCCGCCGATGTTGCGCGGCCGCGGTCGGCGAGGTGGACGAGGACGTCGAGCTTGCCCGTGGAAAGCGTCTTGTGTGCGTTGAGCTGTCTCCACAGCGGGCGCAGGGATTCCCGCAGGGAGTGGGCGAGGGTTGTTTCGATCGTGTCCACCCGATCGAATATACAACTAAGTTTATCAATTTTGCTGATTACCTACGTGAAGGATATGTTCGTTGCGCCACCGCGCAGCCGAGCTGAACTCGGGTATGGGGGTCCCGGTAGTTTTCGCCGACTTTCGGGCGGATTTGGCCTGAATGCCCTGGTCAAGTCGTGAGGTGTGGAGCCGATCTCAGGGGTGGTCGGGGCAGCTGAGTTTGGGCTCGGTTGTCCATCCGTTGTCGGTGAGCCACTGTTTGACTGGCTGCGGCAGGTTTCCCGTGCCGACCTGCTGGGCCAGTTTCCCGGTGAGCAGTGGTCCGTCACCGCACACCTCGCATGCGATGTCGGCGGTGGGGCCGTCGGGTTCGCATTGGCGGCAGTGGTGTTCGGCGACCAGCCGGCCGCGGTGTGCCGGATCCGAGACCAGCCAGACGGCGGCGAGGTCGGCACGCTGGTGGGCCGCCTCGACCCGAGTCGTGGGCTCGTGCCCACAGACCGGGCAGGCGCGCGACGATCGCGGCGGCGCCGGAACGGGCTCACGGTCAGGGGCGGATTCTGCGGGATTCGGTGTCGAATCATGTCTCGTTGCAGCCGGTTTGGCGGGTTTGTTGAGGTGCCCGTAGAGCGTGGTGCGCCGGACGCCGAGCAGGCCGGCGATCTGGGCGACGGTGTGCTCGCCGGCATCGTAGAGGCGTTGGGCCAGCGCGATCTGCTCGCCGGTGAGCTTCGGCGGGCGCCCGCCCTTGCGGCCGCGGGCCCGGGCGGCGGCGAGCCCGTCGCGGGTGTTCGCGACGGTGATCTCCCGCTGCAGCTCGGCGAGCACCGAGAGCATCCCGAACATCGCCCGGCCCTCGGCGGTGGCGGTGTCGATGCCCTGCTCGAGCACCTTGAGCCCCACCCCGCGTTCGCGCAGTTGGGCGCCGAGGGTGATCAGGTGCAGCACTGACCGACCCAAGCGGTCGAGCCGTGTGATGACCAGCTGATCGCCCTCGCGCAGCAACGCCAGCACCAGGTCCAACTGCGGGCGTGAGGCTTTCGCGCCGGACGCACGGTCGACGTGAATGTTCTCCGATGCAACCCCAGCGTGGCGCAGTGCATCAACTTGGTGGTCCGGGTTCTGTTCCGCCGTGGACACCCGCGCATACCCGATCAACATGTGTCGACAATACCCAACCAGGAAAGTTATCCGACATTGATTCACGACACGGGTTATCGACAGGGTTGCAACTGCGGTTTTGCTGTTTCGACCGGCGTGTCGAGAATCGGTCGATTTTCGACAGACGGCCGGTGTGCGACGGCGGCGGCATTCCGTTGGTATTGGTGTCGACCGGCACGATTCGCCGTCGCTTGAACCGACTTTGCGGGCAGTCCCGGACATGGTCGGGCCGTTGCCGCAGCAGCCGTGTGTGCCTCTCGATCGTGGCTACGACTCGGCAAAGACGAGGGCGTTGCTCGAGGAGTTGGGCTATGACTACGAGATTGCCCGCAAGGGGGTACCGGCGCCGATCCAGGCCGGAAGACGCTGGGTGGTCGGTGCACTCAAGTCCAGCGGGGGACGACGACTGCCTTGCCCTTGATTTCACCCTTGTCGAGGCGGTGGAGGGCTCGAGGCAACTCTTCGAATCCGAATCGCGCACCAATCTGAGGGTTGATGTCGCCCTCGGCAACCATCTGCTCGAGCGAGGCTGCTTGCTGTGTCATGAGCTTGTGGTCGAGTGCCAGAAATGCCCCGAACGCGACCCCGACGACGCTGATATTGCGGAGTAGCAGGCGGTTGACCTTCAGCTGGGGGATCGTGCCCGCGGCGAAGCCCACGACAAGAAGTCGACCTTCGGGAGCGAGCGTGCGGACCGCCTCGTCGAAGAGCCAATCACCGAGCGGGTCGAGGACGACATCGACACCACGCCCGCCTGTCATCTCCCGGACGGTTTCGGCGAATCCCTCTTGCAAAATAATGGTTTCGGGGGCCCCGGCCGCGGTTGCGATATCTGCCTGACCGAATGTTCGGACGCCGGCGATGACTTGTGCACCGAGCCCCTTCGCGACTTGGACTGCTGCGGTGCCGATTCCGCCTGCGGCGCCCAAGACCAGCACCGTTTCCCCCGGGCGCACACCGCCGCGCCGGGCCAGGGCGAAATGCACCGTGTGATAGTTGACGACCATCGCGGCGGCGGATTCGAAGTCGATCGAGTCGGGGATCGGAACAATGGAGTTGAGCGGTACTGCGACCTGCTCGGCGAATCCGCCTTGCCAGACGAAGGCTGCGGCCCGGTCGCCGGGCTGCCAATCCGAATTGGCCGGTGCGCTGATGATCGTGCCTGCCACTTCGCAGCCGGGAACCACCGGGAGTGTGGGCTTGTTCTGGTATTGGCCCTTCGTCATCAACAGGTCGGGAAAGTTGATTCCCACGGCGCTCACACGGAGTAGGATTTCGTCTTCGCTCGGGCGCGGTGTGTCGATGTCGGCGAGAACGAGTCCGTTCGGGCCGGTGTAGTCATTCAGTTGAAATGCCTGCATTCTTCTCTCCTGGTGCCGTCTCGAATGATGTCCGAGGCCTGTCAGTGGTCCTGTGTGGCATCCGCGAGGTAGATCGATGCCGATCCTGGCTGTCGGCAACGAGCATGGATATGGCACTCTCCGTCCGTCCGGCTGACCTGGCCGATTCCTCCGCGATAGTCGCGAACGTGGAGCATGGACCGGAATCGCGGGCGGCGTGGATTCGGTCGAGTACCGGGGGTGTCCCGTGGGGTGTCGAATCGCTCCGAGTCACTCGGCGAGTTCGTCACCGGAGAAAAACTCTGCGCTGGGTTCTTCGTACCAGCAGATCTCATTTCCGAACCGTGCCGGAGATAGCTTGGTGGGTCCGCGACCTCGCGGGTGGGGTTTGCCCTTCAGTTGCCGGAGGATCGGTCGCGCAGCGAGTTACGTCTGATCTTGCCGGTGGCCGTCTTCGGTAGTTCGTCGAGGAACTCGATGACTCGCGGATACTTGTATGGCGCGGTGTGTTCTTTGGTGTGCTGCTGCAACATTGCGGCGAGAGCGTCGGATGGCTCGTGTCCGGCACGCAGTACTACGAATGCTTTCACGACTTCACCGCGCAACGTATCAGGGACGCCGACGACCGCGGCCTCCGCGACGGCGGGATGCTCGATCAAGGCGTTCTCGACTTCCTGCGGACCGATCCGGTAGCCGGAAGAGTTGATCACATCGTCATCTCGCCCTTGGAAGGTGAAGTACCCCTCTTCGTCGATGGTCACCAGGTCCCCGGTACGAAACCACAACGCGCCGTCGTGGCGTTCGAAACTCGCTGCCGTGCGGTCCGGATCGTTCCAATAGCCGAGCATCAATTGTGGGTTCGGTGCCTGCAATACCAGTTCCCCGCTCAGCGGCCCGGCTATACCGATGCCCGTGTCGGTACGGACCCCCATCACCACTCCGGGTAGCGGTTTTCCCATCGATCCCGGCTTGACCTGTAGGAACGGATAGTTGACCACGGTCATGAGGGTCTCGGTTTGGCCGTAGCCGTCCAGTAGCAACGACCCGGTGAGTTCCTGCCAGCGCACCACGATGTCCGGGTTCACGGATTCGCCCGCCGAGACGGACAGGCGCAAGGCACTGAAGTCTCGCGATCCGGTGTCCAGGTGCACGAGCTGGCGGAATTCGGTGGCGGCCGCGCAGAAGACGTTGACGCGGTACCGCTCGAGCAGATCGAGCCGACCCTCGGGATCGAAAGGACCGTCGTAGAACACCACCGTCGCGCCACGGCTCCACGGGCCGAAGAGGATGCTGGTTCCGGCTTTCGACCACCCGGTATCTGCGGTGCACCACATGATGTCGCCCTCATCGAGCGAGAGCCAATACTCGGCCGAGGTGCGCCAGGCGTACAACGCGCGGGAGGCATGGGTTACGCCCTTGGGCATGCCGGTCGAGCCGGAGGTGTAGTAGAGGATGGCCGGGTCCTCCGCTGCGACGATCGCCGCGGCGAAGCGCTCGTCTCCACGGTCCGCCGCAGCCAGGGGGGTCCATCCCGGTGGTGCGTCGCCCACGGCGATCGGTACGTCGATGTCGAGGCCGTCGAACTTGCCGGTCTGCTCGGTCGTGGTGATGACCGCGCGGACGCCGGCATGGGTGATGCGGTATTCGAGGTCGTGTGCGGTGAGCATGGTCACGCACGGGATCGCCACTGCACCCAGCTTGAGACACGCCACGATCGCGATCTGCCACTCGGCGATGCGGGGCAGCATGACGAGCACCCGGTCGCCTTGGGTGACCCCGAGATCACGCAGCAGGCCGGCGACTCGGTTCGAGGCCCGGGAAATATCGCGGTAGCTGTATCGGCGCTCGTGTCCGTGCGCGTCGACGGTGATCAGCGCTTGCCGGTCGGGATCCTCGGCCCAGCGGTCGACGACGTCGGTACCGAAGTTGAACTGGGGCGGCACCTTGAGCGAGAAGGATTGGTAGATCGACGGGTAGCTACGCTGCTGCAGTTTGCTCATCAGAATGCCCCCTCGAGAAGGCCGAGAATAGTTGCGCTGTCCAGGGGCCGAGGGTTTTGGCGTACGAACATGTTCGACACACTCAATTCGGCGATCTGTGGCAGTTGAGCACGGCTGACACCCACGTCGCGCAGGCGGGAGGGAAGTCCGAGGTCCGCTACCAACCGCGCAACGAGTTCAGCGGCGGAAAGCTCTGCACCTGTTGCGTCGCCGAGTTCGGCGCCGAGCACGGCACGAAGCTGGTGTTGCTGCTGTGTGGTCGCTATCTCGTTGTAGGCCATTACATGCGGAAGCATGATGCAGGAGCAGAATCCATGGGGAACTGCCGCCACCGCACCGATCTGATGGGCGATGCCGTGACTGCCACCCCAGGGGACCCGGTTGAGGCCCGTGCAGGCCAACCACACCGCCTGCTGGCTTTCGAGTCGGGCGGCGAGATCGTCGCGCACCTGTGTGGTGCGCCGCAGCGAGCGGGCGAGCATCTGCACCGCGTGCACGGCTGTGGCATCGGTGAACGGATTCGGCGCCGTCGAGCACAGCGATTCGACCGCGTGGTCGAGTGCGCGGATACCGGTGGAGAACCACAGCTCGTCCGGTGTTGCCACGGTGAGAGCCGGATCGAGCACCACGGCGGCGCTTCCGATGTAGGGGGCTGTGAACAGCTGCTTGACCCGCGTGGCCGGGTCGACGCAGCCGGCCAGATCGCTGAACTCGGCCCCGGACAACGTCGTCGGTACCACGATCTGCCGTAGCGCCGGCGGTGGCGAGCTCGGCACGATGCGTGTGCCGTCGGCCTCGGTACGCACCGCGTAACGATCGAAGCCCGCGTCATCGACGATCCCGGCACTGAGTGCGAGCAGCGCTGTTTTCACCGTGTCGATGGGAGTCCCACCGCCGACGGTGACCACCACGTCGGCGTCGGCCTCGCGAATCGCGTCGACGCAAGCGAGGACCGTAGGTCGGGGTACGTGCGGCTCGGTACCGTCGAACACTCGGACCGCCGAACGCCCGCCCAGCGCCTCGACCAATTCGTCGATGACGGGGCTGACCCGCCTGAGACTGCGGGAGGTCACGATGAGCGGTCGCTGCGCCGATCGCCGGCCGAGTTCGGTGCCGACCATCTCGGCGAGGGGCTCGCCATGAGTCGGGTTCGCCCAGCGCACCCGGTCGATCTGCAGGAACTCATACGCGCTCGACCCGGTTCGCTGCCTCGACGACGTCTGAGCCTCGGCCGTCATGCGATCCCCTCGACGCGGAATGCCCCTCGTCGCGTAATCATCAGCTTCTCCTTCCGACACCTGCGGGTGACTGCTTCCAGCGAATCGCGTCTTGCGCCGACCGGGGTTCTAGCACGCGGAGTTGTCCTCGCGCAGCAGTCAAGCATTGTCATACAATACTACTAAAGTGTGGATTTGCACACCGGTAGACATTGGCTGTGGAATGAATGCGATGGCGTGCCGGGTGGCGCTGCGCCCCTCGTATGCCATACGCCGAAAAGGTAATCTTGTGTGACAAAGAGGAGGGGACGACATGCCACGCGCCGTGTTCGAAGAACTCAAGAGGCCACCTGCCTACCGGACGGCCGAGCTGGCGATTCGGGCCAAGATCCTCGACGGCACCCTCGCCCCGGGATCACTGCTTCCTCCGGAGCACGACCTGGCCGAGCAGCTCGGCGTCACGCGACCGACGGTTCGCGAAGCCTTGCGCGCACTCGAAAGTTCCGGGTTGCTCGCCCGGGGCCCCCGTCGGCGGATGGCAATCACTGCACCCGACGCGAAAGTCACCACCAATGCGATGCACGAGGCAATCGTGCTGCACGGCATCTCGTATCGGGAGCTATGGGAGGTCAACTCCACCTTGGAACCGCTCGCCGCCAAACTGGCCGCTGAGCACGCCGGGGCTGCACTGATCGCGCGGATCGGAGAGAATCTGCAGCGCACCGCCGATTGTCTCGACGATCCGAGCGCCCTCGTCTCGGCCGACATCGAATTCCACGACCTGGTGGCACAAGCGGCCGGTAATCATGCTCTGCTTCTTGCACGAGAGCCCTTGGCGGACTTATTGATTCCCGCATATGAGATGGTAATTCGCAGAATCGGACCAGGTCGTCGATTGTTCGAGGCGCACAGCCGAATCTTCAGTGCCGTGCGCGACGGTGACGCGGCCACCGCCGAGGAGTGGATGAGCAAGCACTTGGTCGACTTCCGTCGTGGCCTCGAGTTGGCCGGGCTCGATCTGGCCACTCCGGTGAAGGCATCGTCGCCACAGAAGCCCCACTCCGACTGAGAACGGCCGTTCTGCCGGCGATTATCTCTACGGCAGCGGCACCCAGGCCCGACCGGCCCCACCTTCGGCGCGCCCGCAGCCCGTACGCCTCGTCCGGACCTCCGCTGGCCCGATCGATCCGGGCCGCTCGCATGCCCCCGGATTCGTACCACGGATCGCGCTGCGGACCATTCGCCCCGATCAGACGGAGATTGCCGCCCCCGCGACCTGTGCGTTCTGGCGTTCTCATGCTCACCGCGCACGACTTCCTTCGGCTCGGAGTTTCCTCACTTCCAGTAATGTACTATTGTATAACAATGCACTTCGACTGGTTACCTCGCTGGATGGACGAGCGCGGCGTGGGCGCCGGCCCGGTCACCGAAATGAGGTCGCTCACCGGCGGGACACAGAACGTGTTGATGAGCTTCTCGCGGGCGGGGCGCCGTTACGTCTTGCGGATGCCTCCGCCGGTCAAGCGACCCAACAGTGACGACACGATGCGGCGAGAAGCTCGGGTGCTCACGGCGCTGGGCACGACCCCGGTGCCGCACCCGCACGTCATCGCCGCCGAAACCGACACCGCCGTGATGGGCAGTGCGTTCTACCTGATGGAGGCCGTCGATGGTTTCGTCGCCCCCTCCGGGTGGCCGCGCGGATTCGCGGCCGAACCCTCCGGCATGCGGCGTGTCGGGCTGGCTGCGGCGGAGGCACTGGCCGTGCTCGCCGCGGTGGACCACGAGAAACTCGGTCTCGCGGACCTGGCGCGACCCGGCAGCTTTCTCGAGCGCCAAGTCTCCCGGTGGCGGTGGCAGCTCGACTCCTACCGGCCCGGTCCGAACTACGCGGGCTTGCCGGAACACCGGGTCGCGGCGGTGGCGCAGTGGCTCGAGGCCAATCGACCGACATCCGAGTCGACGGGCATCGTGCACGGCGACTACCACCTGGGCAACATCATGCTGGCGGACGGCACCGGTGAGGTTGCCGCGATTGTCGACTGGGAACTGGTCACCATCGGTGATCCCCTGCTCGACCTCGCGCAGTTTCTGGTGTGTTGGCCCGGCGCCGAAGACAACAGCGCCTTCGCCGAAATCATGCCGGTCGCACCGACTGCCGGACTGGCCACCGAGAAGGAGATCATCATGCACTACGCAGAAAGAACCGGCCGGGACCTCGAGGCGCTGCCCTGGTACAAGGTGTTGGCGGCGTTCCGGCTGGGGGTACTGCTCGAGGGAACCTCGGTGCGGGCGAGCCGCGGTGAGGCCCCCGCCGATGCCGGTCGGCAGTTCCACCGGGCGTCCGTGGGACTGATCGAACAGGCACACCGCGAGGCGGCGGCATGCTCGATCTAGGCCTCGACGGGCGGACTGTGCTGGTAACCGGCGGTTCGAGCGGCATCGGCAACGGCATTGCCCGCGCGTTCCTCGCTCAGGGTGCATCCGTGCACGTGACCGGCACCCGGTCCGATGCCGGGGAGTACACCGACGTCGACGGGGCCGACCTCGACGGCATGACCTACCATCGCCTCGACGTCGGCGATCCCGAAGCGGTGGCAGGCTTTTCGCCGGGTGTACCGGTCGAGATCCTGGTCAACAGCGTCGGCACGGTTGCCTACAACCGGGCCGAGTACGAACCGGCCACGTTCGCGCGCGTGGTCGATGTGAACCTCAACGGCGTCATGCGGTGCTGCGTACGATTCCACGGCGACCTCGCCGAGGCCGGCGGCACCATCGTCAACGTCGGCTCGACCTCCTCGTTCATCGCCACCCCGGGACAACCCGCCTACAGTGCCAGCAAGGGCGCATTGGTTACCCTGACCAAGTCCCTCGCCGATGCCTGGGCCCGCGACGGAATCCGCGTGAACGGCATCGCTCCCGGACTTGTGGAGACCCGGCTGACGCGGCCCAGCCGCGAACGCGACGACGTCTACGCCGCCTCACTCGCCGCGATCCCCCTCCGCCGGTGGGGGACCCCCGAGGATATGGGAGCTACAGCCCTGTTCCTCGCCTCCTCCCAATCCTCCTACGTCACCGGCCAGATGCTCCTTGTCGACGGTGGCACAACCCTTCGCTGAGGACAGACATGACCACACAGTACCTTCCCTCCACCGAGGTTCTCCTGCCCCGCCTGCGCACGTTCATCGACGAACATGTTCGTGATCGTGAATCGCAGTGGGACCAGCAGATCCGAGAATTCGGCAACACCACCCCGCCGATCATCACCGAGCTCAAAGCACAGGCCCGCGAGGCCGGACTCTGGAACCTTTTCCTTCCCGACCCCATTGCCGGTGCCGGACTGACGAACCGGCAGTACGCGCCGCTCGCCGAGGAAATGGGACGCATCCCGTGGGCCTCGGAAATCTTCAACTGCAGCGCCCCCGACACCGGCAATATGGAACTGCTGTGGAAATACGGCACACCCGAACAGAAGCAGCAGTGGCTGACTCCGCTGCTCGCCGGAGAGATCCGGTCGGCATACCTGATGACCGAGCCGGGCGTGGCATCGTCGGATGCCACCAATATCGAGACCACGATCGAACGGGACGGCGACCACTACGTGGTCAACGGCCGCAAGTGGTTCGCCACCGGGGTGCTCAACCCCGCGTGCACCATCTGGATCGTGATGGGGCGCTCGAGCAGTGACGGTCCCCGGCACACTCAACACACCCAGATCCTCGTCGAGCCCGGCACACCCGGAGTCACGATCGTGCGGCCCCTGCCGGTCCTGGGTGTGATCGAGGGCTATGCCGGACACGCCGAAGTCGAATTCGACCACGTGCGGGTGCCCGCGGAGAACGTGATCCTCGGCGAAGGCCGCGGCTTCGAGATTGCCCAAGGCCGACTGGGACCGGGGCGTATCCACCACTGCATGCGTACGATCGGGCTCGCCGAACGCGCCCTCGACGCGATGTGCGACCGGTTGCTCTCACGGTCGGCCTTCGGCAGGACGCTCGCCGACAACGAGCACTGGCAACAGAAGGTTGCCGAGGCGCGAATCGACATCGACATGGCGCGCCTGCTCACTCTCGATGCCGCGGACACCATCGACAACGCCGGCATCAAGGCCGCCATGGCGAAGGTGGCGATGATCAAGGTCGCCGTCCCCCGGATGGCGCGCCGCGTGATCGACCAGGCCATTCAAGCGTTCGGTGCCGCCGGGCTCACCGACGACTTCCGCCTACCGGAGATGTACCGGACGGCCCGATGGGTCAGCATCGCCGACGGTCCCGACGAAGTTCACGCTCGCACCGTCGCACGCATGGAATTCGCGGCGCACCGCAACTGACCGGGCAACACCCACCGCGCCTACGTCGCACTCGACAGTGAGACTTGAGGCCGCGCGGTACGCACTGCCCCACTTACGGACCCCATGAGGGCCTCTTTTCGTGCTCGGCCGAGGCCGGCCGTTTCACTGCAGCCGGCCTCGGCCCGTTCCATTGCTACGCCTCTCACCTGGACGCCGAGCACCAGCTGATGACTCTTCCTCGCCTGCGCGGTCGGCACCCGGAACGGGGTGGGCGCCGACATCCCGGCTGTACCGAAAATCTTGAAACTGACACTTGTCAGACGTTCTGACGTCTGTCAGACTGAGTGCGTCGCACACCACAAATGCGAAGTGGTACCAGGGATTTTTACAGCTCACCGCGGGTAAGAGTCCACGACGGGAATTGCCCCACATCGGATGTTGGACGACGCGAGGACACCCCGCTACCTGCGTCGGTCGTGAGAGGTCACTGCCGCCTTCGCCGTTCTGCAGTCGCCCATGTCGGTCGGGCACCTGCGCACCGGAAGTGCAGATCCGGGCACAAACGACCCCGACCCCAACGAAAGGAAATCGAGATGTCGCTGACCCACGAGGAAGCCGTCGCACGGGCACACAGCCTGGCCCCGAAGATCGCCGCCCGCGCACAGGAAACCGAACAGCTACGCCGCCCGCACGACGAGACGATCAAGGAAATCATCGACGCCGAACTGCTGTCGATTCTCACCCCGAAACGCTGGGGCGGACACGAACTGGGCCTGGACACCCACCGCGCCGTGGTCGAAATCATCAGCGGCGCATGCATGTCCACCGGCTGGACGGTCGCTTTCTACATGGGGCATTGCCTGTTCGCGACGAAATACTCCGAGAAGGCGCAAGCCGAATTCTTCGCCGAACGGCCGTACATCCTCGCGCCGGCGACGACCGCCCCCACCCTGCGCGTCACCCAGGTTGACGGCGGATGGACCGTCTCCGGCAGGGTGCCGTGGGGTACGGGCATCATGCACGCGGACTGGATCATGTGCACCGGGATCGACACCGACGGCCAGATGCAGTTCTTCGCGATCCCCATCGAGGATGCCGTCGTCAACGACGTCTGGCACATGGCCGGCGTGGCCGGCACCGGAAGCAACGACATCGTGTTCGAGGACGTGTTCGTGCCGGACTACCGGGCGGTCGCGGGCGCACAGGTGTGGGCCGGCGAGACCGAGGGTGCGTTGCTGCACGACAACCCGCTCTACCATGTTCCGTTGGCGCCGTTCATTTGCTGCGAGACGATGCCGGTGTTCTCCGGTGCACTGCGGGGCGCGACCGATGCCTTCGAGGCGATCACCCGCCGCCGGGTCAGCACCCATTCCGGCGCGGCGATGAAAGACAACCGGTATGCACACATCAAGCTCGGCGAGGCCGGCATCGATGCCCTCATCGCGGAGCGACTGGTCGCCGATCAGATCCGCCAGACCCAGGCGCTGATCGGCACCACCTTCGGTATCGACGACCGCATCCGGCTCAAGACCCAGGCGGCCGGCATCGTCGAGCACTGTCGCAACGCGATCAACGACATGGCCCACAACGGTGGGGCCTCGAGCTTCGCGCTCGATGTGCCGTTGCAGCGGTTCTTCCGGGATATCAACGTGCTGTCCACCCACGCGTTCTGGAGCTGGGAAGGCGTCCGCGAACTTGGCGGACGGCATGCTCTCGGTCTCGAGCCGAACACCCCGATGCTCTGAGGCTTCTGTGCAGGGCACCCAAAGATGAACACACCAGTGAGGTCCCGGAAACCTCACAGCGAAGGAGCGGTTCAGTGATACGCGAAGAGCACATTCTCGGCAATACAGCGTGCTCGGCCCGATCGACCACGGCATGTGTCACTCGATCTACTTCGGCGGCCCGGAGAATCTGAGCCTCGAAGTGGCGCACTCGGCCGTGCCGATCGACGAGCGCGCCTGGATCGATCCGGAAGTGGTTGCGGTGTGCGGTATCAAGGAATCCGAACTGGCCGCGATGAAGAGCCCCGCGGCGTTCGTGTCCCGGAACGGGGCCATACCGCAGCCCCCGTTGGATCTCGAGAAGCCGCACATGCACCTGGCCCAGGATTCGATGCTGCTGCACGCCATGGTGGCCATGACCGATGAGGAGGTCTGGGAGAAGGTGAGCTGGCCCGAACCGCCCGTCAAGGTCGAAGACTGACTGCTCGGCCCTGGCCTCGCCAGACAAGTCGGCACCCCCGGCCCGATCCTTCCGATGCCCGGGGACGGAACTCCCGCCCGGTAGGCAGGCGGCAACACAGCCGCCTACCTGCCGCGGAGTTCCGTCCCGGGGCTCGGTTCCAGCTCTCCCGTCGATCGGCAGATCGTGCGCTCGACCCAACTTGAAAGGTGCACAAGAGTGTCTACCGCGACCCCGCCAGCGCAGACCGTGGCTCGCCGATTGATCGAGGCCTCGGACACCGATCTCGCGGCGTTCTTCGATTTCTTCACCGACGAGACGGTGTTCCGTCTGGGGAACAACGAGACGGTCATTGGCCGCGACAACATCATCGAGTGGGCGAGCCGGTACCTGCGCTCGGTGGTCGGCTTGCGACACGAGGTGCTCGACGAGTTCTCCGGTGCAGACACCGCGGTGCTCTGCCTGAATGTGACCTACACCATGGCCAGCGGAACGTCGTTCACGATACCGGCAGTCGGTCGGTCCCGAGTCGAGCACGGCAAGGTCGTCGAATACCAGATCTACATGGATCCGACGCCCGTCGTGACGGCGTCCTGATCGCGGGCACCGCCGGCCTGATGGCCCCGGAGGCGGCCGTGATGCGGTACACCAGCAATCGATGGGGCAATTGGCGGCCGCCTCGAACGGCCCCTACGGTAAAGGCCGTGAGTACACCAGCGTCGGCAACCAGAATCGATCTGTCGAACCTGGAGGTGTTGCGCCGCGGTCTGGCCGCGTTCGCGGAGCTGGGCTACGACAACACGACAGTTCGAGAACTCGCACGCAGGGTCGGTGTCAACCACAACTTCATCGGTGATCGGTTCGGTTCGAAGCTGTCGTTCTGGTTCGCGGTGGTCGACTTCGCCTGGGCGGAGTCGGGGTTGACGTCCATCCCGGACGGACAACTCACCGACGACGAATTGCTGATGGCGTGGCTGCGGGCGTTCTACAGGACGACAGTGCACAGCCCGCACTTGCACCGACTGCTTGCCGACGAGGCTGCACACGAGTCCGAGCGACTGGACTACCTGTTCGACAGATACATCGAGCCGACCCTGGAGCAGATTCAGGGACCGATAGACCGTCTGATCGCCGCGAGAGCCATCCCTGATATGCAACGCAATCTGCTGTTCTTCACTTTCATCGGACCCACCATGGCGATGACCCATACCCCACTGGCACGTCGGCTCGGCCGTCCGGACACCCCGAACATCGCCGAACTCGAACGATATGCCGACCAACTCGCGGACACGGTGATCGCCGGCCTGTTCGGAGAGCGCCGACCGTAGGGCGGCGGCGGTCAACATTGCGCCACCGGAGAGAACCCCGCCGAGTGCAGCGAGCCTGCGGGTAACCGAACGGCCGCAAGCGTCATCAGTTCCCCGAAGTGGGCGCCATCCATCGTCGCTGAAGCCATGCCGGGCGGAGCGACGATCAAGGTGCTGAACCATCCGATCGCGACGAGGGCACCGACGGGAGCGGACAGCGATAGTCCCCCATTCACACGCACAACCATCGCGCCGGCCATCAGGCTCTGCGGACCTCACAGCGCGATATTCACGCGTACACACTCGATTCGATCCGCACTGTTGCGGGAGGACAGGCATCAAAAACTCGAACTGACAGTTGTCAGAATCATCTGACACGTGTCAGACTGTATGTGTCGCGCACCACAGCAACTAGACCGGGCCGAGAAAGACGATTTCGACCAGTCCTTTGGAAATCGACGCTCACGACCGCGAACGATTCGGCAGGTCGCCCGTACTCCCGCCTACCGATCCATGGTGATTACGTCCCTCGTGGGCGCGCTACACAAACAGGAGATGTCATGGTCCAGCAACGAGACCCGTGGACACCAGACCCAGTCGATGCCTCCGCGGGTTCGACTGTGGAAGCAGCGTTCGAGGAACTACGACGGGGTCGCCCCGTCCTGGTCATCGATGACGAGGATCGGGAAAACGAAGGCGACCTGGTCATGGCCGCGCAATTCGCCACTGCGGAAACGATCGCGTTCATGATCCGGCACAGCACCGGCCTGCTGTGCGTAGCCGTGACCGACGAGCGGGCCGACGCGCTGCGGTTACCGCTGATGGTCGCCGCAAGCGACGACCCCCGCGGCACCGCATTCACCGTCTCGGTGGACCTCAAGGCCGGGACCACCACCGGAGTATCCGCAGCGGACCGTACGCTGACGATCCGGGCGCTCGCCGACAACACAACAAAACCGGAAGATCTGAGCCGACCGGGGCACGTGTTCCCCCTCCGTGCGCGCCCCGGCGGAGTCCTACAGCGTGCCGGCCACACCGAAAGCACCGTCGATCTGTGCCGGCTGGCCGGTCTGACCCCGGCGGGTGTCCTGGTCGAGGTCACCAACGACGACGGCACGATGGCGCGGGCACCCCAGCTGCACCGCTTCGCCCACCAGCACGGCCTCGCCGTCGTCACGGTGGCGGACATCGTGCGGTACCGCCAGCGCACCGAAACACTGGTGGCACGGGACGGGGAAGGCCGGCTTCCCGCGTGCGCAGGCGACTTCACCGCTATCGCGTACCGATCGACGCTCGACGGCACCGAGCATGTAGCTCTGGTTGCGGGCAACGTTGACCAGAGCGGAGCGGACCCGAACGAGGAGCCCGTTCTCGTGCGCGTGCATTCGGAGTGCCTGACCGGTGACGTGTTCGGTTCACGCCGCTGCGACTGCGGTGAACAGCTCGACGCGGCGATGCGGCGGATCGGTGCGGCCGGCCGCGGAGTCGTCGTCTATCTACGCGGCCACGAGGGGCGCGGGATCGGATTGAGCCACAAACTTCGGGCCTACGCGCTGCAGGACACCGGACTCGACACCGTCGATGCCAACCTGGCCCAGGGACTGCCTGTGGACAGCCGCGAGTACGGGATCGGCGCCCAGATCTTGCGCGATCTCGGAGTGCAGACCATCACGCTGATGACCAACAACCCGGCCAAGTATCGAGGCCTGGCCGGGTACGGAATCGAAATCACCGACAGGGAGCCGATTATCGTGGAAGGCAACGCCGACAACTTCGAGTATCTGAAGACCAAACGCGCACGCATGGGGCACGCCCTCGACGGCGCGCACGAGGGGCGCGAGCGCCGCATGGTAGCCGAGATTGAGGCGTCATGACCGTGAACACCTCGACTGCCTCCGCGCCGACGCAGCCCACCGAAACACAACTGTTCCGCAGCGCGATGGCGTCCTTCCCCAGCGGCGTCACGATCGTCACGACCACCGATGCCGACGGCCGCTGGTGGGGCTTCACGGCGAGCTCGTTCTGCTCCGTATCGATGGACCCGCCTCTGGTTCTGGTGTGCCTGGCCGACACCGCCGAGTGCCACCCTGTCTTCACCGCAGCGCAACGATGGATGATCCACGTCATCCACCCCGACCACGCCGAACTCGCCACACGATTCGCCACCCGCGGTGCCGACAAGTTCACCCATGCCGGGTTCGTCCCCGACGAACGCGGTCTGCCCGTCCTCACCGACGCCTGTGTCACCTTGGACTGCACCGCCTCCGCTCGACACGCCGGCGGAGACCACACCATCCTGGTCGGCCGGGTCGAGCACACCAGTGTGCGCGAGGCCGAACCGGCGATCTACTTCCAGCGCGCCTTCCGGATGCTCGCCTAGTGACCACACCCACCGCGTATATCGGAAGGGATCGGCGCAATACCTGCTTCGACTCGGGTCCGCAGCAACCGATCCCACAGCATCGTGACCAATCCGAATGACCGAAAAGTGAGAGCGCCATGACTACCTCGAACCCGCGGGTGAACACCGTCGACGGCGTGCTGCACCGCAGCGCCGCCCGGCTTCCCCCACCGCACCGCCCTGCGGTTCGGCGACCGCACCCTCACCTACCGCGAACTCGACGACGCGGTCACCCGCGCGGCCGCGCGGCTGCGCTCATTCGGCCTGCACCAGGGCGATCGCGTCGCGGCATACGGCACCAACTCCGACGCCTACGTCATCGGCTACCTCGCCGCGGCCCGCGCCGGCCTGGTGCACGTGCCGATCAACTACGCGCTGCGCGGCGAGGAACTGAGCTATCTGCTCGCGCAGTCCGGCGCCCGTGCGGTGCTCGTCGACCCCGCCCTGCAAGGCAACGTCGATCAGGTACGCGCCGATGTGCCCGCCGAGGTCGTGCTCCCGCTCCGCGACACCGACGACTCGTTACAGGCGATCGCCACAACCGGCGAGGTGCCCACGCTCGAACTCGACGTGACCGACACCGAACTCGTCCAGCTCCTCTACACCTCGGGGACGACATCGAAGCCCAAGGGCGCCATGATGACCCATCGTGCCCTGGTGTTCGAGTACACCTCGTCGATCGTGGCTCTCGATCTCGCGGCGGACGACAACCCGTTGATCTGCATGCCGCTGTATCACTCGGCCGGCATGCACGTGTTTATGCTTCCGTACCTCGCGGTGGGTGCGACGATCACGCTGCTGCCCGCTCCTGATATCCCGGAGATTCTGCGGCTCGTCGAGGCCGAGCACATCGGATCGTTGTTCCTTGCACCGACGGTATGGGTGCCGCTCGCGAACCACCCGGACCTGGACACCCGTGACCTGTCGTCGCTGCGAAAGGCCCAGTACGGGGCATCGATCATGCCGGTGACGGTGCTGAACCGGTTGCGCGAGCGCTACCCGGATCTGCAGTTCTACAACTGCTTCGGGCAATCCGAGATCGGGCCGCTCGCATGCGTTCTGCGCCCCGAGGAACATCAGGAGCGGCCGTCGTCGTGCGGCAAGGCGATCCTGTTCGTCGAAACCCGCGTGGTCGACGACGAGGGCAACGACGTGCCCGAGGGTGAACCCGGTGAGGTGCTGTACCGGTCGCCGCAACTGTGCCTGGGCTACTGGGACAACCCGGAAGCCACCGAGGAGGCGTTTCGCGACGGGTGGTTCCATTCCGGCGACCTTGTCACACGGGACGCCGAGGGGTACATCACCGTCGTCGACCGTATCAAGGACGTCATCAACACCGGTGGCATTCTCGTCGCCTCGCGGGAGGTCGAAGACGCCCTCTACACGCACGCCGCGGTGGCCGAGGTCGCGGTGATCGGAACCCCGGACGAGAAGTGGATCGAAGCCGTCACCGCCGTCGTGGTGCTCAAGGACGGGCAGGCCGTCACCGAGGGTGAGCTGATCGACCACGTCAAACAACGGCTCGCGCCATTCAAGGTGCCCAAAGCCATCCGGTTCGTCGAGACGCTGCCACGGAACCAGAGCGGCAAGCTACTCAAGCGCGAACTGCGCACGGCATGACCGAACCAAGAAGGGACACTGGCACGGCACCACTGCGGAAGACCCCCGGGAGCACATCGCGATGCCGAAGACTCCCAACGCCCCAGCCCGGACGACCCAGCAGGCTGGGGCGCGTCTGCGACGAGGACGATCAAGTCCGGGCCACAACAACCGCTACACCATTCCCGGTTCCGGCAACGCTCCGCACCCTGCCTCCCCGAGGATCCTGCCAACGAGACTGAAAGTCACAGTCCGGGTGAGGTTCGTGGTCGCGGCAAAATCGGCAATCGGGCAGCGCCGAGGTGATACGCCCCCAGAAGTCACGGCTACGAGCGTGGCTCGTTCACGCAGCGACATCGCGCCGCTCGCAACCGACACGGCGATCATCCGACCCGTCCGCTCCGCCTGGGGACCACTCAGAAGAGGGTGTCGCTCACTCGTAGCGGTCGGTAGCCGGTGGGACCGAGCGCGGCGAGTTCGGCGTCGATGTCGAGGTCGATGGAGCCGAAGAAGTTGATGTTCTCGCTGTGCGCCGGGGAGATGTGGGCGAGGACTTCGTCATCGATCCGCCGGCCGACGGCGCGCATCGAGTCGACGGCGAGCCCGTAGTACTCGGTGGTCCACGCGACGACGGCGTTGGTGACCAGCGTCAGACACCAGGCCTGTTCGGTTTGTTGCTGCAGGTGCCGGGCGCCGATGGTGCCCTCGTGGGCGTAGAGCAGGTCGCGTTTGAGCGCGTGCAACGATTCGCCCTTGTTCAGTTGCCGGGCGATCCGGCGGCGATACGCCGCATCGGTCAGGTAGCGGGCGGCGTAGACCGTGCGCCGTAGCGCCCCGTACTCTTTCAGCGCCGCGGCGAGGGTGTTCTGCCGGCTGGAGGCGGAGAGTTTGCCGACCAGCAGGGAGGCGGTGGCGTGCCCGAACTTCAGCGACCCTGCCAAACGCAGCAGGTCATCCCAGTGTGCGGCGATCAACTCGAGGTTCGCCCGCCGCGTCAGCAGCGGGCCGGCGAGCGGAAATTCCGCCTGCACCGCGGTTTTCGACCCCGTCCGGTACAGGGTGATCTTGCCCAGATCCCGGATCCGCGGGGAGAGCTGCAGGCCGAGCAGGTCGAACAGCGCAAAATTGACGAGGGTGACCCCGTGGGTGTCGGTGGCGTGTTCGGTGATCGGGATGTCGGCGGCGTTGCCGAGGATCTCGTCGAGCACATAGTGGGCCTCGCGCCGGGTGGCGACGATGATCTTCGTGCCGTAGGTGGCGTGCTGATCGGTCACGTGCGTGTATGTCGACAGGCCCTCGCTGGCGAAGTAGCGGCTGAGTGCCCGGGCGGTGACCGATTTGCCGCGGGTCGGGAACCGTTGCCCATCGCTCGAGGACAGGGTGCCGGTGCCGAACACCGCGGCCAGCGGCAGCGTGTGGTGGTGGTCGATCAGGGTCAGGTTCGCCGCCCGCAGCGTCTCCTCCCGTACATACCATTCGCTGGTCCAGGACAGCACGTCATAGGAGATGCCGCAGGCGCCAGCCATCCGGGTCAGGCCGAGGTTCGTCGCATACGCCAGCAGCACCGCGATGAGGTTGCGTTTCACCTCCCCGGGGCGGGCCTGTTTGCCGCCGGCGTGGGTGAAGCAGTCCAGGAATCCGGTGCGTGTGTCCAGCTCGATCAGCAGTGACACGATCGGCGCGAACGGCAGCATCTCGGTCAGCTCGGCCTTGAGGTCGGCCACCTCCACCGGCAGGTCCTCCGCGGTGAGCGGGGAGATCACCAACTCGCCGGCCGCGTCGAGCCGCACCGGCCCGCCGGCCTCGGCGAGCACCCGCTCGAGCTCGCCGAGCGCCTCGGTCAACTCGGCCTCGAGCTGGCCCAACGCG
Source organism: Rhodococcus sp. SJ-2 (assembly GCF_053750035.1). Taxonomy (NCBI): domain Bacteria; kingdom Bacillati; phylum Actinomycetota; class Actinomycetes; order Mycobacteriales; family Nocardiaceae; genus Rhodococcus; species Rhodococcus sp. SJ-2. Next base: position 16,340 of record NZ_JBSMJG010000002.1, on the reverse strand, counting down.
GCAGCAGGATCGGCGGGTTTGCCGACCAGACGGCAGTACTCGGCCCGCTGATCGCGCCACGAGTCCGGGGTGAGCAGGTAGGCGGCAGGGTCGGCGTAGCGGCGCGAGCCCGGCACGAACACGTCCCCGCTGCGCAGCCCGTCGCGCAACGCGAGCAGCGTGCACAGCTCCCAATAGTGCCGATACCCGGTGTGATCACCCGCCTTCGTAGCGGCATCGAGATAGCCGCGCCAGCGGGCGGGGACGAAGCCGGTCGGGGCGCCGGCGGGGACCTTGCGGGCACCGGTCGCGTTGAGTTCCCGCAGGATCCCCACCGCCTCAACCAGTTCGGCCGCGGCGGTGCCGCCGGCGAACGGCACCGCCGCGATCACGTGCGGGGTGAACTGGCGCAGATACCCGTAGGAGCCGTCGAGAGCCGCGAGGTGGCCGTGATCGCGCGGCAGCCGCGGCGGCGCGGTCGATTGGGCGGCGCGCAGCCGTTCCCAGCCGATCGTCTCGCCGCGGATCAACGCACCCACGTTCTCGTCGGCGACGTCGGGGTCGGCGGCGATCGCCAAGATCGCATCGAGCAGGGCTTGCCGGTCCTCCCCGGCTCGCGCACGCTCCGCCAGCGCGTCGCGCATCTTGAACGCCGACTTCGACTCGCGCGCCGAGATCGCCTGGTCGAACAGTTGCACGACCTCGTCGAGGACCTCGGTCACCGACTGCGTCAGCAGGGTCAACAGGATCGGATAGCGGCGCTGCGGCCCACGCCGCGACAGTGCCTGTCCTGTCAGGCGTCGGCCCAGCGTGGCCAGAAACCGGCGCCGCTCGGCCGGCAGCATCGACAAATCCAGGCTGTCCGCGCCGAGTGTGCGGAGGAACTCCAGCTTCGCGACCTCGGCCTTGACCGCCGCCGGGGAGGCCTCCACCGGTCCGGTGCCCAGCCACCGCAACCGGGTCATCCCGATCTCGGGGTCGACCTCGAGCAGCGCGTCCAGCCCGGCCCGCCGCTGCTCGGTGAGCAGGTGGGCGAGCCGGTCGTACGTTTCCCTGCGGGCTTCTTCGCGGGCGTGGGCGACGCGTTCGACGACCGTCACCGGTCCGGGGCGGATCACCCGCGCCGAGATCAGGTATTCGCAGGCGAGCCGGAACAGCAGCGTCGGCGAGTCGTGTTCGAGCGCCCGCGCCAACAGAAACTCGTCGAGTTCCTTGAGTTCCAACGACGTCGGGGCCCGCCATCCCAGATAGCGAGCCGCCAACCGCAGATGCTCCGTCCGGGTTTTCGCCCTACGGCCGTACGCGCCGATCACGTCCGGGTTCACCCGAAGCTGCTCGGCCAGACGCGCCACCGCCGCCCGCGGCGCGGACGCGACGTCGTCGGGCACGAACCCCAGCCACGGCAGTGAACACATCGCCACCGCCAGCCCCAGCCGGTCGGCCCGGCCGCGGCCACGCCCCGGGTCGACGAACGCCACATCCGCCGGAGTCAGCGTGAAGAACCGGAACAACTCCTCCCTGGAGATCTCCGGGAACCGTCGCAGCGCCTTGAGTTCCTCCTCCGCGAACACCCGAGTCGCCAACCCACCAACCTCCCAGCCCGGACCTGAAACCCCGCAGCTCAGAAGCCTACCCAGCCGAATCCGCCCGAAATTCGGCGATTACTACCGGGACCCCGTATGGCGCCGTCCATGCATGTGCAGCAGCGGGCTGGGTCCCGGGGACTTTTCGACGCGGTGCTGTCAATGGTGTCCGCGGGCCGCCCGGTTCTACTGAGGCAGCCGAATGCTGCGCGAGGCAGGTGGGTAGGGCCACGCCGTCGCAGCATGCCGGCGCGGAGTGGACGAAGAAGGATCGGATGCCTTCGGTCGCCTCTCGGCGAAAGGCGCAGCACGGCTCCAGCCGAACGGAACTCCATGAAGGCAAAGGGTTGAGCCCGGGGGACACGAAAACGCACCTGATCCAGCCAGCGGCAACGCAACCCAGCCTCAGGCTATTCCCGTCGTGAGTTGTAGTAGGCATGACAGGGTGACCGCATAAGCGCCCGGATCTTGGACTACACAACCCCCTGTCGTCGCCGATGGGCGCAATGCGTGCACGCATTGCGAGCCACGCATGCACAGTGGGTTGCGGACAGCGTGCGAGGTCGGAGGTTCCTCTCGAATGAGGATGGCCGGGGCTCCCAGCCCCAAGCCGGGGCGGCCTGGGGACTGTGGTCGGGGGCCTGCACCCGCACCCGAATCGGAGGCGAGCGCGAGGGTCAGGTGGGGATGGCGTCGAAGCCGCACCCGGGCGTATTCGATGCGTTCGAGACGGTGACCGCCGGTGCCGGGAACCAGTAGATCCCCGGACAAGGGAGTGTCATTTCCGGAGGGTGCCTCGTAGTGGTTGCCGGTCACCAGCCGATAACCACGGGCGAGCAGCGCGGTGTGGAAAGTGGCGTCGGCCGCAGCGACGGTCTCCATACCGGCATCGGCGATTGGCACCGGCCTCCGCGGCTTCCCGCTGCAAAATTGATGGATAACCCCGATTATTCATCAAAAATGAATGGGGTGGTGGCGGCCGGTGGGCCGTAGGAACCCGCCGGGGACGCGCTCCATTCGCGCCGCCCAACGCACTGTCGGACGACAATGGTGGCGCATGGGCGCGGTTGCCCTCGGCAGTGTGGCGTTGCTGCAACGGACACGGCATTCGCGTGTCGCTGCGCCTCAGTGCCGGCGGATGCGCGGTGATCGGACCGGTGGCTCAAGCCGCCCTCGCTGATGGCTTCGCGGAGTCATGGCCGCGGCTGGGTCGGACCGGCCGTCGCGCTGAATATCGACGAACGGACAGGCGGATCGGTCATCGCATGCAACACCGAAACGTTGCTAGTTAACATAACGAAGGTTATCGGCAATCCTGTGACCTGCGCCTTTGCTGTTATCTCTAGATTTGCGGGACTCTCGCTGCGAGGGAATCTCGCAGGCTTGCGGTGATGTCGCTTGGGACCTGTTCTACACAGGCTGTCGTGCGACGGGTATACGCAGCAATCCTCGATGTGGAATCTGGTATCAATGACGCACTGTCATAGCATCCACTCGACGGTTTCCCGTCGCTTCGGCGTCCGATGGCAAGATCACTGCCCGCGCACGCTTAGCTCGTGCACCTAACTCTCTACTTCGTAGGTAGCAGAAAATTTCTGCAAGTCCGGCGTGTCTAGAGTGAAAGAACAAGACGAACTGTCATGATCGTCGGCATGTCCGATTGTGTCCGTCGCCGCAGAGTGGGCCGCCCCGCGCTGCCGTATACGCCTGTGCAGATGAACCTTCGTGTGCACCCAAGCGTGCGTCGGTTCCTTCATACCGAAGCGGAACGGCGTGGGCTCAACGCCAACACGCTGCTAATGGAGATCGTTGCGGACGCTATGGGGACGACAGTCGCCGACCTGACCGCCGCAGGGCTGCAGGAAGAGGAGGACACCCAGATCCAACGAAGCGCCTGACCGCGTAGAGCAGGCCTATACAAAAACGAAACCCCCGGCGTGCCGGCCAGGGGCTTCGAAATAAGTCACGTAGAGGAGAAGCGCCAACTTCTTGTTCCTCTACCTCCCCGAAGGGACACTCTTGCCTGAGTGGTCTCAGGGTATCGCACACCCTGAAGAAGGTTCAATCAAATCACCGCGTGTCGCCAGCGATTTAAGTACAACCACTAAATGCTGCGGTTCGAACACGTCACAGATAAGTGACCTGCGTCTCATAGAGCGCTTGTTCGAGGTGTGTACTCGTAAATGGTCACCGCGATCCCGAGTACGTCTCGACGTGCAGCAAACGCATGACTACCTGGCCACATCAGCGATGCCTGCGACCGCACCGGCCGTGCCGTGGGCTATTCACCTCACTGATACACAGCGACGATTCCAGCTACTCGCGTTCGACTTCGATAGCAGTCGGCACGGTACTGAGACTGCCGTCAGTGATGCAGATCGCCTGTGCAATGTGCTCGATGACCTGGGAGTCGCACATCTGCGGACAGTCTCCGGTCCCACAAAGGGCCAGCACATATGGGTCCGGCTCGCCGAACCGGGCACTTCTGCGGATAGTGTGCGCCGACTAGCGCACGTATTACGCCAGCACTACCCAAGTCTCGATCCGTCCCCGCTCACCAACTCCGCCACTGGCGCGGTGCGACCTCCGGGCGCTCCCCATCGTCACGGTGGCTGTTCCCTCCCCCATCTTCGTGGGAAAGCACTGCTCGACACGTTGGTGCGCATGGATGCAGGTGCTTCTCCCGAAGTGGTGCAATGGCTTCTCGCCCAGCATCCTCACGCCGAATCTCATGTGCGAGACCCCCGTCTTCAGATGGTCCGCATTGTCAAGGACCAGGCCGGACCGCATCTCGATCGCCCGCGCCGACCACTTACCGCCCGAACTAGCGCTCTTCTGTCTACGACTCCCCCTCCAGGCACCGACAGATCGGCCCTCGCACACAGCATCCTGCTCGGGATGGCGAAAGCTGGTCATACCCTCGCAGATGTCGAAGCAGTTGTCGGTTCAGCCCCGGGTCTTGTCCGCTTACGCGAAGACCGTGACCGGGGACGAGATGAGACGGCCCGCCAGTGGCGGCGCGCCCTCGATACCGCCGCTCGGTTTACTCCGCCCAGTGTCACCGAACGCGAAGTTATCGATGACGAGCTCGACCAAATCGAAGCCGCTATTACAACAGACCCGACCCGTTGGGCACGCGCCGGCGGAGCGAGCGACGAACGAATCCTGCATGCCCTAGTCGTCCTGGCCCGTACGGCCCGCACGCGGACGCTGGACATAGACGTACGCCGATTGGCCGAAGCAGCCGCCGTTGATGCCTCCACGGTGTCTCGACGCCTGCGAGTGCTTGCACAGGAAGGCTGGATTTTCAGAGTCCGAGCAGGAGCAGGGACTCGAGCCTCCACCTGGGAGCTGAACATTCGGTGTTCTACTGCAACACAAGGGGAACCCGCCCCCGGCTCCTGTTCGGGGTTATCCCTAGAACTGTTGGATCACCACACTCATGATGTCTGGTCGAATGGAGCAGGGCTCGGTGGTGCAGGTGCTCGTGTCCACTGGGCAGTTCTCAAGTTCGGGGAAACCTCAACTTCCGCTTCCCTCGGAAATGACATGATTTCCTGGGTTGTGTCCTTTACCGGCTACACCCGGAGCACAGTGTCCCGGATCGTAGGAAAACTCTATGAGAAGGGGCTGCTTCCGGAGTTGTCGACTTCAAGAAATTCGCAACAGATGGACCGAGCGGCTGCCGCGCTCGGAGTTAGAGGCGTGGCAGCACAGAGAGCTCATCGGCACCTTGTCGACCGTGAACTGCATCGGTGGTGGCTCGAAGAACTTGAGTGGAGAAGCCGCCGCGGTAAGAAGCACGGCGTCCCTAGGACTCCCCCATCGAATCTGGCCCTCCCCCTGGACGCAAGCGCTCGGATGCGATACGGACGATTTCCTGCCAGGGCCAATGGCCATGCGGACTACCGGTCGGCGCGCCTGGTCGTCACAGAAGCGCTTGCTGCGACGTCGTCCAACAGAAAGGCCGCATAAGTCTTGGAGAAGCCGAGCTTTCCCCCGCAACGGATTCTCCTATTACTATTGTAATATCCCCGACAGTCCTGCGGATGAGAAGGGCGCTACGCCCGAAAGGGCGCAGTCGAGGAGGTCGCGTGGCAGACGAAAACGCCCAGCAGGGTGCATTCGGTTCCGAGGATCAGGGAGGGCAGGGCAATGGCGCAGAGCGAGGAATTCACGACACAGGTCGAGGGGATCGACCTGACGATCGCGGCCGAGACCAGGCGGATTCTGGCCGAGTGGCTAGGCGTCGATCCGGCGACCGAGCAGGAACGGATCGACCGGCAGGCCCTGCGCCTGCAGCAGCTGACCGAGGACGCGGCCGAACAGTTCGAGCAGGCGAACCCGCCGGCATCGGACGCGACGTACCAGGACGCGGTCCGCGCGAAGGAAACGGCGTGGCGGGCAGCACGGGAGATGGTGCTCGAGAACGAACTGTATCCGCAGGTGACCCCCGAGATCCGACAGGACTGGGAGCAGTTCGAGCAGTGGGCCGAGCAGGAAGCCGAGAAGGACTGGGAAGCGGCTCGGGTAGCGCAGGACCCCGACCGGTGGCGGACGCAGAACGTCAGGCCGAACCCGACCGCGGTGCGGGTCGTGGAGCGGGTGTGGGTGTCGAAGCCGGGATGGTTCCTGTCGCTGGCGGAAGCTCTGATCGCACAGCGGATCGAGGACAACCAGCCGGTGCCGGCGACCTCCCGCGACCGGCTGACCGAGGAGCTGACGGAGCTGATCGAGGACGAGATGCGGCGCAACCCGCCGGAGGACCCGGATCTGCCGTTCTGATCCAGGCACAGTGGGCGCAGACCCGCGATGATCTGGTTGACCTGCGCAAACAAGGTAAGGCAGTCGCACGTGCACTCAAGTCGGCGCATCGAGCCTTGGCGACTGCGCAGGAACGTGGTCTCGAGCGTGGCATCGAGGCCAATAGCGAGCATGTCACCACGCTGACCGAACGGCTCGACCGTCTGCGGGGACGCTGGCGTGAGCTGCGGGCGCAGGAAAACCAGCTGCGCACCGAGCTGCACACCTGGGGCATCGACCCGGAGGCCGTCCCCAAGCAGACGGTGCGCGAGGTCGCCGCCGCACAACCGGCCTGGCGGGAGCATCCCGCAACCGAGCGGCAGTTGCGCACCCTCGAGCGCCTGGCCGCGGAGACGAACGTGCCGTTCGTCCTCGACGACGACATCACCAAAGGCCAAGCCCACGATCTGATCGCGGCGATGCTCGCCGGCAACCTGCCCAACGCCCAGTTCACCGACCGTCCCGCAGGGCCGATGTTCATCCCGGCCGCGACACCGGCCGAGCCGGCCACACCACCTGCCCCAGCCGCTGCCGAGACATCCCAGGACGAAGAACCGCAGGTCGAGCAGCCGCGGCCGCGACCGCGGATCGACCCCCTGGCCGACGTCGAGCGCCGGGTGCTCGAACGCCTCGCCGAACCGGACACCGACGCCGACACTGCCGCCAACCCGCAGGTCAACACCGCAGCGCAGTTCCTGTCGTGGGCCGACGGGCATTTCACGGTCAAAGCCCAGGTCGCCCTCGCGGATCTGATGGCCGATCGCGACTCGCTCACCGACGAGCAGTTCCTGGTGTGCCGAGTGATGCTGTCCGACCCGAAACGCTGGGGCGAACTCGGGCACCGCGCTGCCGAGGCGTACTGGCAGGCCCGCACCGGCGAGCCGACACAGCATCCGGTCACCACCGAGGTCGCCGACGCGATCGTCGAGGCCCGCGCCGACGTCGAGCGTCCGTTCACCGAGGACTTCCTCGACACCACCCAGGCTGTACTCGACACCCAGGAGCCGGCCGAACCGGCCACCGCCGAGCAGCGCGGCGAGCACGTCGCCGCAGTGCAGGACGGGATCGACCAGGCCGCCACGGTCGAGGTCGATCAGTGGTGGGCACGAGGCCGCGCCGCCTATGACCCGGCCGATCCGCTGACGCTGCCGCAGCCGGACACCGATCCGCAGGTCGCCGCCGCGATCGGCAAGGTGCGCAGCCGCACGGGCCGCGATGAGATCCGCCACCAGTGGTTCGCCGGTGTCGAGCAGGCACGTCGCGAGGCCACTGCTGGCGAACGGCAGGCTCTGATCGCCGAGGTCGCCGTCGATCCTCGGCTGATCGCCCAGGTCGAAGGCCGGCGCCCGGACTACCTGCCGGCCGTGACCCGTTCCGAGGTCAAGAGCCTGATCGCCGAGGCCGCCCGCGAAGCGCCCCCGCTGCGCCAGGCCGCAGCGAAGGTACTGCTCGAGCACCGGTTGCCGGACGAGCTGTACGAGCGGGCCTACACCGAATGGGAACGTGTGCACGGTCCCGAGCTGACCTGGGATCAGGACACCGCCGCGCAGTGGACGGCATGGATGACCATGCACGCCAGACGGGACCCGCTGCTCGGATCGTGGGTCGGGCTGCCGATGTACCCGCGCACCCCGATCATCGAGATCGGTATCGAGACCGCCTTCGAGGTCATGGCCGAAGAGCGCCCCGATCTGATCGCCGCCACCGCGGACATTCCCACCGAGCGTCTCGCTGCGGAGATGCGCGGGAACATCATCCCGAACCTGCCCGCACCCGACCCGTCGGAGCTGTCCGCCCAGTTCCAGGACGGGGCGGCCTACTGCGCCCTGACGTTGAAGGACCGCCCGAACAGCAAGGTCGCCTACTTCCCGATGCGGGGCTGGGACTACACCCTCGGCGGCGATAGCAGCTCCGTAACCTGCGGCCGCAACGCACGGGCGGCAATCGGTGCGCTGCTCGAAGCCCGCAACATCGCGCTCCCGGAGTGGATCGAGCGGGCCTACCGGCCCTACGCCCAGGCCCGCGCCACCGTGCTGACCAGGGCGATCGCCTACGCCCGCAACAACGAGTTCTACCACGCTGCCGCCCATGCGGACCTGCTGTGGCGCTACAGCCAATCCGGTTCCGCGGTTGCCGACCACGCACTGATCAAGGATGTGCGGCGCGGCATCATCGACCAGCTGCGCAGCGACTTCCCCGCCGAAACCGTCCTGCTCGACCGCTACGGCATCGACCTGGACTGGACCCTCGATCACGATGTGGACCCGAAGGTTCTGCGCGAGCTTCGGGCAGCCGGGGACGACCTCTACAGCCTCACCCCGGCCGATCTGACCTTCGCCGGGGCCGGAGATGTGGTCATCGGCGACCCGGACGGCCGGCACGTGACGATCCGCTTGGGGCGGACACCGGGCAGCAAAGAACGCATCACCACCGTCGACGGCCGGCCCCGACCCGAGCTGACCCTGCGGGACGCGATCGCCGAAGCCCGCACCGTGCTCGCCGCCGAACACGACGGCGAGCAGCTCGACCCGCAGAACACCGCCGAGATCGGCCCACAGGCCGAGGCCGATGTCGACGCGGGAGCAGAACCGCAGCGCGAGGAGGCCGAACCGCCGTCCCCCCGAGTCGTAGCGCCTGCGATCGACGACGCAGGCGCGGTGATCTTCGACGAGGTCGACCCCGCTCCCACCGAGCCGTCGACCCCGACCGTCACCGACCCTGCCCTCGAGACGTCCGCAACCTCGTGGGTGCTCACCGAACACCTGATGGTCGGCCACGCCAGGCCGATCACCGATCCGGCCCCCGAGCCGGTTCTGGAGCAGGAAGAACCTGCCGCGCCCGCCGCGACCCCTCCGGCGGCGACCGTCGAGCCGGAGGCTGCCGCCTCGACCGATGAGGCGGCGCCCAGGACCCGGCCTGTGGACACCGACGAGCTGGTTGTTCCCGAGACCGAGTACGGCGAGGCGCTGTCGAGTCCCCTGTGGCGGGACAAGCGCCAGCTGGTGCGTGTCCGTAAGAAATCCGGCGCACACATCTGGGTTTCCCGCACCGCCGCCGCCAAGTACACCGCCGCAGCCAGCAGCGAGCTACCGGCCACCGCGGCCGCGGACCAGCCGACCGCGCCCGAGATGGTCGCGGAGACCGGCCTCGAGGAAAGCGCGCCGGCCGCCGAACACGGTGCCGACGCCGCGGTGGCCCGCCCTGCCGCCCCAGCCGCGGCGGTGCAGGACTTCGCCCTCGGAACCGAGGTGCTCGTCCCCAGCGGGGCGAAGGCCCGGGCACGGGCGAACATCGCCGCTCTGCGTCTGGTGCAGCACCTCGACCAGCAGCAGCGACCGGCCACCGCCGACGAGCAGGCGGTGCTGGCGCAGTGGTCCGGCTGGGGTGCGATCCCGGAGGTCTTCGACAACCGGACGAAGATTCGCCACCAGTGGGGTACCGAGCACGACGAACTGCTCGACCTGCTCGGGGACAAGGGCTTCGCTCAGGCCCGTCAGACCACCCTGAACGCGCACTACACCGACCCTGCGGTGGTGGCGGAACTGTGGCGGGCGGCGGCGCGGGCGGGGTTGCCCGACGGTGCCGTGGTGCTCGAGCCGGGCTGCGGGGCCGGCCACTTCGTCGGCACCGCACCTCAGTCGGTGCGCATGGTCGGCGTCGAGATCGAGCCGATCAGCGCGAAGATCGCGCACTACCTGTATCCCTCGCAGCAGATCCGCAACCACGGCTTCGAGCGCAACTTCGCCCCCGAGAACACCTTCACCGGCGCTATCGGCAACGTCCCGTTCGGCAAGTTCGCACCCGTCGACCCGATCCACAACGCGGACGGTCTGTCCATCCACAACCACTTCATCGCCAAATCGCTGGCGTTGACCGTTCCCGGTGGCTACGTCGCGGTGGTCACCTCGATGTTCACCTCCGATGCCCGCCGCGCCGAAGAACGCGCCGCGATCGTCGCCAAGGGAGATCTGATCGGGGCGGTGCGCCTGCCCACCGGGGCATTCGACCGGCAGGCCGGCACCGACGTGGTCACCGACGTGCTGGTGTTCCGCCGCCGCGACGACGGTGCCACCCCCACCGAGGACACTCTCGAATGGGCACAGCCCGCCGTCCAGGTCGAAGCGATCGACGCCAAGACCGGCGAAGCCGCCCACACCTGGATCAACCCATACTTCAAGAAGTACCCGCAGCGGGTGCTGGGCACCCTGACGGTGGGCAACGGCATGTACGCCGGGTCGTCGCTGCGCGTTGTCCCCACCACCACAAAGCCGCTGGCGACGCAGCTGCGCGAGCAGCTCGACCCGATCATCGACCAGGCCCTCGGTCGCGGACTCGGATTCACCGCCCCGGCCCCCGCTCCGGCGCAGGTCGAAGCGTTCACCACGCCGGGGCTGCGCACCGGAGCCGACCTCGATTCCCACGAGGTGCTGCCCGGTGCGATGCGCTTCAACGAGGCCGAGGATCGCTTCGAGCAGTTCACCCTCGGTCGCGGCTGGGCGGAGGCCGGCTGCCGCGGCAAGGACCTGGCCGAGCAGTGGAAGGTCCTCATCGCTCTGGGTGAGACGGTGATGGAGCTGGCCGAGGCCAGCCGCTCGCGCACCGCCACCGTCGCCGACCGCGACGTCATCCGCGCCCGCCTGGGCGGCCTCTACGACCGCTACGTCGGCACATGGGGGCCGCTGAACCGCTTCAAGCTCACCGAACCGACCCCGCTGTCGGAAGACAAGATCGCCGCCCGCCTCGACAAGGCGATCGCCGAGTGGCGGATCAAGACCGGCCGCGAGGACGCGCTCGCTGATGGTCTCGATCCGGCCGAGGCCGGCCCGTATACCGGGTCGATCCCCGACGAGGTGTACGAGGAGCTGTACGAGCAGGCATCGGCGCAGCCGCAACCGCGCCGCTATTCTGCGCATCTGCAAGGCGCGATCGCCCGGGATCCACGCCTGGGCATGGTGCTGGCCATCGAGAACTTCCAGTCGCGCTTCGACGGTAGCGATGCGGTGGCGACCAAGACGGCGATCTTCACCGAGGACACCACCCCGTTCAAGGACAAGGCCGCCAGCGCCGCCGACGTCGACGAAGCGTTGGCGATCAGCTTCGACGAGCTCGGGCACATCTCGCCGCAGCGAGTCGCCGAGCTGCTGAAGGTGTCCGTCGAGGACGCGCTCGAGCAGGCTCAGGGGAAGATCTATCCGTCTCTGCACGACGCCGACCGGTGGGAATTGGCCACCGTGGCCCTGTCCGGGCAGGTGCGCGACAAGCTGGCGCGGGCGACGATCACAGCCGGCGACGATCCTCGCTACGCGCCGCTGGTGGAGGCGCTGACCGAGGTGGTGCCGCCGGATGTGGATCCCGCCGAGATCGGGGTGCGCATCGGCGCGACCTGGGTGCCGATCGAGGACTACCGCGCGTTCCTGGTCGAGGAGTTCGGGCTGCGCCCGGACCGGCTGACCGTCGAACACGATCAGGTCAGCGGAAGCTGGCAGATCAAAACCGATCAGAAAAGCCGCCACGAATTCTCCGGTGGCTACCCGGACAAGTACGGCAGTGCCCGGCTGCCGGGCGTGAAGATGGTCGAGCTGCTCGCCAACAACAAGCCGATCCAGGTCAACAAGACCGGCGACGAGCTCGAACGCTCCCCGAAGCCGCGGTTCCACGTCAAGCTCACCGAGCAGGCCCAAGCCTCGGCCGCAGCCCTGCAGGAGCGGTTCGAAAAATGGCTGTGGGAGGACGGCGACCGCTATGTGCGCCTGGCCCGGACCTTCAACGAGCGCTACAACTCCTACGTCAAACCCGTCCACGACGCGACCGGCAAGGCGTTTCCCGGCATGAACCCCAAATACGTGCCGTACGACTATCAGGCCGCCGCCGTGCAGCGGTTCCTGCACGACGAGACGATCCTGCTCGACCACGTCGTCGGAGCCGGCAAGACCTTGACGATCACCGCCTCGTGCATGGAAGCCACACGGCTCGGGCAGATCCGCCAGCCGTGGATCGTGGTCCCGAACCATCTGCTCGGGCAGTGGGCGGTCGAGGCCCGCGACGCCTACCCGAACGCGAACATCCTCGTCGCCGCCGACCTCGACGGGCGCGACGACCGGCAACGCTTCGTCGGACAGACCGCCGTCGGGGACTGGGACCTGGTGATCGTGCCGCAGAGTGTGTTCAGCCGCATCCCCATGCGCCGCGAAGCACAGATCGAGTACCTCGAAGGCGAACTCGGTGAGCTGCGCGAAGCCCTCGACGCCGCCAACAGCCAGGGCGCGGAGTTCACGGTCAAGCAGATCGAGCAGGCGATCAAAAACGCCGAGGGACGTATCGAGAAGATCATCGCGGCCAAGGCCACCGACGAGGGACTGACCTTCGAACAGTCCGGGGCCGACTTCCTGTTCATCGACGAGGCGCACGACTACAAGAACCTCACCCGCCCCTCCAACAGCGCCGATCTGGCGGTCACCAATGGCTCCCAGCGGTCCACCGACCTGGAGATGAAGGCCAAGTACCTGCGGGAGAAGGCCCGCGCCCTGGGCGCCGAGCAGGGCATGGCGCACGCGCCGGCCAAGGCGATCGCGTTCGCCACCGGCACCCCGATCAGCAACTCCCTGTCGGAAATCTGGGTGATGACCAAGTACCTGCGCCCGGACCTGCTGCACAATGCCGGCCTGGGACGGATCGACAACTGGGCGGGCACCTTCGCCAAGCCGGTGTCGGTGCCGGAGATGAACACCACCGCCACCCGCATCCAGATGAAAACCCGCATGGCCGAATACGCCAACGTGCCGCAGTTGGTGGCGATGCTCGACCAGTTCCGCGACGTGGTGACCTCCGACCGGATCCCGGTGCGCCTGCCCGTCCTCGACGGCGGATCCCCGAAGATCGTGGAATTCGACATGGGCCAGGACGCGATCGACGCGATGGCCGACCTCGATGTGCGCATGTCCCAGATCCAGGGCGATCGGATGGACCTGGACAACAGCCTCAAGATCGCCACCGACGGGCGGAACCTGACGATGTACCCCGCGCTGGCGAACCTGGGCGCACCGGACCCGCAGCACAGCCGGGTCGAACACGCCGCCGACCTGATCTGGCAGGTCCACCGCGACCACGCCGACCTGCGCATCCCGGCCGACAAGTACGGCCCCGAGATGACCGGGGTGTTCCAGCTGGTGTTCTGCGACCGCGGCACCCCCAAAGCCGGTGCCGGCCCCAAGACCCGCAATCTCTACACCGAGCTGCGCGACGCCCTGGTGGCCCGAGGCATGAAACCCGAGCAGATCGCGTTCATGCACGACTACGACAACCCCAAGGCCAAGGCCCGCCTGGTGCAAGCCTGCGCCGACGGGCGGATCAGGGTGCTGATCACCTCCACCAAGAAGGGCGGCACCGGCCTGAACGTCCAACGGGCACTCAAGCAGATGATCAACCTCGACCCGGCGTGGACGGCTGCGGACATGGAACAACGCCTCGGCCGCATCATCCGCCAGGGCAACGTCCACGAGACCGTCAGCGTGGTCAACATGGTCGCCCGCCGCTCCTACGACGCGATGATGTACCAGTACGTGGCACGCAAATCGAACTTCGTGGCGATGATCCGCAAGGCCGATGTGCCGCCCACGATGGAAGACCTCGGCGGGGACCTGACGGTCTCCTGGGCGCAGAGCAAGGCCGCCGCCACCGGTGATCCGGTCTTCGTCGAACAGGTCGAAGCCGACCAGAAGGTCGCCGAACTCGAAGCCCGCCGCGATGCGGTGCGGGGTGCCAACGCGGCCCGCAACGCTGCGATCCGGGCACTGAGCCGGTCCATCACCGCCGACGAGAAACGGCTGCCCGAGGTCCGGGAGGTCGCCGGCAAGCTCGCAGCCTGGAGCGCCGTCGAGGACCGTGCCCGGAAGATGTGGGCCTTCCCCGACGGGACGATCCCCGACTCACAGACCGCGGAGCTGGCCGATGCCCTGCGAGGGTCGTTGATCCGGCTCAAAGACGAGGTGACCCGCAGCAGCGACGAGCAGGTCTTCGGTGTCATCGGCGGGGTGCCACTGACTCTGGGCTACAGCCAGACCCTCGGCCAGTTCTCCGTCACCGTCGGTGAGGAAACCGCCTGGTACGAGCGGGATCGGTTCTTCAACGTCCTCGAACGCTCCACCGGAGCACAGGGAATGCTGTCCACGATCCGCAAGATCGCCGACCGCGCCGACCGGCACCCCACCACCATCGAGTCGCGGATCGAACACAACCGTCGCCGACTCGCCGAGGCCGAGGCCGAACCGGAACTCGACTTCACCCACACGGCCGAACTCGAGACCGCGAAGCTGCGGGCCGAGGAACTGCGGCTCGAAGTCAACGCCCGCGAGAACTCTCCCGAAGCACTGCGCCGTGCCCGCGAAGACCAGCAGCGCCGGGCTGCGGACGGGCAGTACCCGCAGTGGACTCTGGATCTGAACCCGACCGATGCCTGGGCCGAACACCGGAACATGAGCAAGGCCGAGCTCATCGTCTCGGTACCCGAGCGCATGGCCGCAGCCCGGCAAGCATGGCGGGGCGGCGCCGAGATGCGCGAACAGAACCGCAAGGCCGATCCGTGGGTGGCCCTCGACGACACCGAAGCGATCTGGGAGTACGGCTTCGACTCGGGCAGCGGCCGGCCCGGTGCGCGAGTGCGCTGGGACGATCGGCAATGGCACCTCGAAGTCTGGGACGGGGGCGGCAACGTCGAACGTGACGCCGTGAACACCCGCAGCGAAGCATTCGGTATCGCTGCACGGGCGGTCGAGAAGTTCGCCGCCGAGCAGAACATCGGCCGCGAAGCCATCCACCGGGCCGGCTTCGCCCGCCGTGACAGCCTCGACGTCACAGCGGTCACCGGGACCGCCAGCATGGTTGACGAAGTGACTCCTGGGAAGATCTCCGAGAAAGTCAATGCTGTCGTCGAGCCGACCGAGGCGGTTATCCAACCGATAGATGCCGTGGTGGAACCGACCGACGCGGTGACAGCCACCGAGGGCACCTATGTGCTCGACGAGACCCTCGAAGAGGGATTGAGGGCGGCCAGTGACATTCGACCGCTACGTCCCGTCGATCCGCGCACCGGGACGGAGCGCCCGCAGTACACCGACCCGATGCGGCAGTACGAGGCCGGTTACGAGGGCGGCTACGACGACGGTCGCGCCGTCTGACCACGACCGTCACACTCGACACCACAGATGGGGCGGGACCGATCCCGGTCCTGCCCCATCACCGCACACCCCAGGGAAGGCACCGTGGACCCGCACATCACCGAAGCTGAAGCCCGCGCAGATATTGCCGACATGGAACCGATCATGGCGATCGAAGGTCGCCAGATGAGCGACGGCGACAAGGAACT
The DNA here is from genome assembly GCF_053750035.1 of Rhodococcus sp. SJ-2. Taxonomy (NCBI): domain Bacteria; kingdom Bacillati; phylum Actinomycetota; class Actinomycetes; order Mycobacteriales; family Nocardiaceae; genus Rhodococcus; species Rhodococcus sp. SJ-2. The sequence goes on along the minus strand of NZ_JBSMJG010000002.1, from coordinate 614 downwards.
GTTGGTCGATCTGATCCGGGGAACCAAGACCTTCGAAGAGATCAGCAAAATACTCGCCCGCGAAGCCGGCTACGAGATCGACTGAAATGACCCCGCGATATTCACAAGAGTGGCTGGACTACTTCATTCCCGACACGATCGAATGGACCCCGGACGAGATGCCCGACATCAGCCGCGCCGTGATGAAGAACCTGGTCCTGCAATCAGACCGGTGGCCGCACGGCTTCCCGGACGCCCAGACCGTGCACCGCGCCGAAGGCATCGCGTCTTACCAGCGAATGCGGGAACTGACCGAACGACCCCTTCCGGGCCGCTACGACCTGGCTCACTTCCAGCGCACTCACTACCAGCTGTTTCAGGACGTCTACCCTTGGGCCGGGCAACTACGCACTGCCCCGCAGGACTGGCCGATGGTCAAGTGGGGGCCGGACGTCGCCGCCATCCGCAACGGGCAAAACCACGTCACCGAAATTCCGCACAAGTATTTCAAGGCCCGCGAAGTCCCTCAGGCCGCTAAAGTCGTTCTCGACCGCATCGCTGTTAAAGACAATTTGCGCGGACTTGCCCGCAGCGACTTCATCGGAGAACTGGCCACAGTGTGGCTGCGGATAAAC